>NZ_JACNME010000005.1 GCF_014270065.1 Quadrisphaera sp. RL12-1S
TACCGACCCTCAGTGCTGCTGGCCGCCCACGTGCGCACCCGCGACGGGGTCTGCATCTCCCCGGTCTGCCACCACAGCGCCCGCGCCGGGGCCACCCAGCTGGACCACACCACCGCCTGGGGCTCCTCGACCCCCACCCGCCTGCGCGGAGGACTCACCCAAGCCGGCAACCTCGGCTGCATCTGCCAGCGCTGGCACACCGCCAAGACCCACGGCGGCTGGGACCTGACCCAGCCCAGCCCCGGCACCTTCACCTGGACCTCACCGACCGGACGGGTCTACCACCGCAGCGCCACCCCACTGCTGCCCGACCTCACCGACGTCCTGGACTGACCATCGCCTCGAGTCCCCGGACCACCGCAGCCGACCGCACCTCTCCGGCCGGGCCGCGCGGGCCCGGGTCCCTCGAGCGCTGTCACGCTCAGCAGGCCTGGAGCTCGCAGAGCCGGGCGCTCAGACCGGTCACCCCCGGGCGCAGCACCACGCGACCGGGTCACGTCCCCTGTAGTGGTGTAGATCGTTCTCACCGTGCGGGGTCAGCTGGTGGGGATCATGCCGTCATGGCGGCTCCGGTGTCGATGCTGGTGCCGCCTGCCGTGACGGTACCGGTGGTGGCCGGCAGGGCTGCGATGTTGGTGCCGTTCAGCGCCGCCATCGACGCCTCCGACAGGTAGCGCCGATCGCCGGCGGCCCACTCATCGTGGGCCTCGATCAGCACACAGCTGGTCAGGCGCAGCAGGGCTGCGTCGTTGGGGAAGACCCCGACGACGTCGGTGCGGCGCTTGACCTCCTTGTTCAACCGCTCCAAGGGGTTGGTCGACCAGATCTTCTTCCAGTGCGCCGCGGGGAAGCCGGTGCTGATGATCGGAACGCCAGCACGTCCTCGCGGGCGCCGTCCATCACCGCGGCCACCTTGGGGTGGGTGGCTTGGAAGCTGGCCGCGACGTGGTCCCACTGCGCGGTGACGCCGGCTGCGGTCGGCTGGGCGAACACCGTCCTGTAGGCGGCGGTGACGACCTCACCGTCGGCCTTGGCCACGTGGGCCAGCAGGTTGCGAGCGAAGTGCACCCTGCACCGTTGCCAGCTGGCTCCGGACATGGCCTTGGTGATCGCCTTCTTCAGGCCCTCGTGGGCGTCGCTGATCACCAGCGCCACCCCGGACAGCCCCCGGCGCTTCAGGGACGTCAGGAACGCCTTCCAGAACACCTCCTCCTCGGAGTCACCGACGTCGACGCCGAGGACCTCACGGTGACCTTCGGCGGTGACGCCGGTGGCGATGACCACCGCGCGACTGACGACGCGGTGGCCGACGCGGGCCTTGCAGTAGGTGGCGTCCAAGAACACGTACGGGTAGCTGGTCTCACCGAGGGGTCGGTCGCGGAAGGCAGCCACCTCGACATCGAGGTCGGCGCAGATCCTGCTGACCTCGCTCTTGCTGATCCCAGACGCCACCCCGAGGGCGGCGACGAGGTCGTCGACCTTCCTGGTGGACACCCCATGGACGTAGACCTCAGCGGCAACGGCGAACAGCGCCTGGTCGATGCGGCGGCGCCGCTCTAACAGGGAGGGGTAGAAGGAGCCGGTGCGCAGCTTCGGTAGGCGCAGGTTCAGGTCCCCGGCGGTGGTCGAGAAGGTCTTGGGTCGGGTGCCGTTGCGCAGCGCGGTTCGCTCATCGGTGCGCTCGTAGCGTCCGGCGCCGATCACCGCGCCGGCTTCGGCGTCGATGAGCTTTTGCAGGGCGTCTTCGGTGATGCGGCGGATCCGGTCGTTCTCGGTCGTGTCGTGCAGTTCCGCCAGCAGGGTCAGCAGGGCAGAGTGGTCGTTGGTCATCGCGCGTTGTGTCCTTTGGCGTGAGTTCCTTGGCGGGTTCTCACTGACCATCGCGCGGTGACCGCTCAACTTGATCGTCTGTGGGCCGTCGATGTGGACGGCCGCGTGGATCACCGGGAGCGGATCCGGGATCTACACCACTTCACGGGACATGACTCGCGACCGCACCCGCCACCAGAGCCGCCGCCGTCGTCGTCACGCGACGAAGTCCAGGTGGGGAGGACACGGGGGTAGAGCTCCGCGAGGTCCGCCGTTCCCCCACCCAGCAGCTCCAGGGTGATCTCGGCGTCGGCATCGCCGCGGTGCCACACGGCCACGACGGTGCGTCCGTCTGCGTCGAGCCGGAGCGCGACGGCACCGCCGTCCCACTGCGGGTGGCTGCGTCCCTCGGGACCCGAACGCCGTCTGCCGGTCGGTGGTGGAGTCGGCCAGGCCGGTGTTCCCGAACAGCGGCGTCACGCTCCAGCGGAACTCGGCCACCTGCTCGCAGCGCCCGGTGTGCAGCCGCAGCGCCAGCGGGTCGGTGCCAGCGGGCAGCACGGCGCCGGTCGCCAGCGTGGACACCGCCTGGATCACCACCGATCCGCCGCCGGTGAACCGCGTGCTCACCTCGAGGCCCGTGGCCTCGTCGCGCTGGACGACGACGAGGACGCGCGCGTCCTCGTCGTCGTCCTGGGCCTCCTCGCGGTGGGAGGCGTGGCGCAGGCGCCGCCCGACCCCGGTGTCGGTGAGCCTCGGCCCCGTGCGGGCCCGACCGTCACCGGTGAGGAGCACCTCGACGAGCGGCTGCGTCGCACCCGTCGGCCGGGTGCGGCCGGGCGCCGAGACCCACCAGCCGGACCGGTGCCTCGTCGCTGTGGCTGAGCACCAGCTCCAGCGCACCGGTCGACCAGCGGGTCACGGTCGCCCCTGGGTCAGGCCGACAGCGCCGGGATGACCTGCTGCTCGAACAGCTCCACGCCGGAGGTGTCCGTGGCGATCTCGGGGAAGTAGACGATCGGGTAGGTCATGCCAGCCGCCACGAGCGGGCGCAGGTTCTCGACGATCTGCTCGGGCGTGCCGACGGTGATGGACTCGTCGTAGGACTTTGCCACCTCCGCCTGCGCCACCTCGGCGCCCACGCGCTGCGTGAGGCGGTCGAGGATCCACGCGCGGCGGTCAGCCACCTCCTCCTCGGTCTCGGCCACGATGACGTTGTAGTTGGCCGAGCGGGTGATGGCCGAGTAGTCGGTGCCGAGGTCCTCGCAATGGCCCTGGAGCACCTGCGACTTGTGCTGGAAGCCCTCGAGGTCTCCGGAGAAGTTCGTGTACTGGGCGTGCTGGGCGGCGATGCGCAGCGTCTTCTTCTCGCCACCGCCGGCGATCCACAGCGGGATGCCGCCCTCCTGCAGGGGCAGCGGGTTGCACAGGGCGCCGTCGGTCGAGTACTGGCTGCCGGAGAAGGTGGACGTGCCGGTGGTCCAGAGCTGCTTGAAGATCTCCACGCCGTCGGCGAGCTGCGCCAGGCGCTCGCCGGCGCGCGGGAAGCCGTAGCCGTAGGCGCGCCACTCGTGCTCGTACCAGCCGGCGCCGATGCCCATCTCGACGCGGCCGCCGGAGACCACGTCCACGGTGGCGGCGACCTTGGCCAGGTAGGCGGGGTTGCGGTAGTCCATGCACGTGCACATCTGGCCCAGGCGCACGCGGTCGGTGGCGGCGGCCAGCGCCGCCATGAGGGTCCAGGCCTCGTGCACGGCGTCGTCGGTGGGGCTGGGGACCGGGTGGAAGTGGTCGTAGACCCACACCGACTCCCAGGGGGTGCCCTCGCGGTCGGCCAGCTGGGCCACCGAGCGCATGGCGCGCCAGTGGTCGGCCGGCTCGAGGCCGACGAGGTCGAGTCGCCACCCCTGGGGGACGAAGAGGCCGAAGCGCAGGTCGGTGCTGACAGCGTCGTTGCTCACGGGGTGTCACGTTAAACCACACGGCGGCCGCCGTCACCCCTGGTGCCCGCGCCATGCTGGGAGCGTGAGCAGCGCACCGATCGCCGTGACCGGGTCCACGGGCGCCGTGGGCGGGCGGGTGGCGCGCCGCCTCAGCGGCCAGGGCCGCGCGCTGCGGCTGCTGGTGCGCGACGCCTCCCGAGCGCCGCAGCTGCCGCGCAGCGAGGTGGCGGTGGCCCCCTACGACGACGGCGACGCCGCCCGCCGGGCCCTCGCCGGCGCCGAGGTGCTCTTCATGGTGTCGGGGTCGGAGAGCCTCGACAGGGTCGACCAGCACCGCGCCTTCATCGACGCCGCCGCCGACGCCGGGGTGCGCCACCTCGTCTACACGTCCTTCCTCGGCGCGGCGCCCGACGCCGTCTTCACCCTCGCCCGCGACCACCACGCCACCGAGCAGCACCTGCGGGCCGCGCAGCTGCGCACGGGCATGGCGTGGACGGCGCTGCGCGACGGCCTCTACGCCGACTTCCTGCCCGCGATGGTCGGGGAGGACGGCGTGCTGCGCGGCCCCGCGGGCGAGGGCCGGGTCGCCGCGGTGGCGCAGGACGACGTCGCCGACGCGGCCACCGCCGTGCTGCTCTCCGCCGCGGCGGGGTCCACCGAGCACGCCGGGGCGCGCTACGACCTGACCGGCCCGGAGGCGCTCACGCTCCACGAGGTGGCCGCCGTGGTGGCGCGGGCGACGGGGCGGCCGGCGCGCTACCAGCCGGAGACGCTCGAGGAGGCCTTCGCCTCCCGCGCGGTCTACGGGGCGCCCGACTGGCAGGTGGAGGCGTGGGTGTCGACGTACACCGCCATCGCCGCAGGCCAGATGGACGCGGTGAGCACCGCGGTGGAGCAGCTCGCCGGGCACCCGGCGCGCACCCTGGAGGAGGTCCTCTCAGGCCAGCGACAGCGCTGAGAGGACCTCGTCACCGCCCGGCACCGGAGCGTCACGCTGCGGGAACGCCGAGGTCGTCCACTGGGTCCATGGCCGACCTCTTCTCCCCCTTCACGCTCAAGGGCGTCACCCTGCGCAACCGCATCGTCATGTCGCCCATGACGATGTACCGGTCCGTGGAGGGTCACGCGAACGACTTCCACGTCATGCACCTGGGCGCCCGCGCCGCCGGCGGCTTCGGGCTGGTCTTCCCCGAGCAGATTGCCATCACCCCCGACGGCCGCACCACCGTGCACTGCGGGGGCCTCTACGACGACCGCCAGATCGACGGCTGGAAGCGCACCACCGACCTCGTCAGGGCGATGGGCGGGGTCAGCGCCGTCCAGCTCGGCCACACCGGCCGCAAGGGCAGCGCCGTGGCTCCCTGGGAGGGCGGGCACCAGGTCGCCGCCGACCACCCCGAGGGGTGGCGCTGCAAGGCGCCCTCGGCGGTGCCCTACGGCGCGGACCACCCGCACCCCGTCGACGAGCTGAGCGTCGAGGAGATCAAGGGCGTCCACCGGGCGTACGCCGACGCCGCGGTGCGGGCCGTCGAGGCCGGGTACGAGTGGGTGGAGATGCACTACGCCCACGGGTACCTCGGGGCGAGCTTCTTCTCCCCGATCGCCAACCGGCGCACGGACGCGTACGGGGGCAGCCTGGAGAACCGCGTCCGGTTCCACACCGAGGCCCTCGACGCCGTGCGTGCCGTGCTCCCTGAGCGCATCCCGCTGACCATGCGCCTGGGCGCGGACGACCTGCACGCCGCCGGGGCCACCATGGACGAGGCCGTCGCCGCGGTGGCCCTCATGAAGGAGCACGGCCTGGACATGGCCGACATCTCCGCGGGGTTCAACACCCCCGAGATGGACGGCACCCCGCTGGGTGAGCCGATGGGCTTCCTGTCCCGGGCGCTGCGCGTCAAGCGCGAGGTGGGCATCCCGGTGGGCGTCAGCTGGAACCTCGGCGTGCCCGCCAACGCCGAGCGCGCGGTGCGGGAGGGCCTCGACCTGGTCTTCCTCGGGCGGCCGGCCCTGGCCAACCCGCACTGGCCGGTGTGGGCCGCGCGCGAGCTGGGACACGCCTCCCCGTTCGACCTGGTCCCGGAGGACTACGGCTGGTGGCTGAAGAACTTCCGCGGCCACGCCCCCAGCATCGGCTGGCCGGAGCCCCTGGGCGCCGGGCCCGCCATCGACCTGGACGCCGCACCGTCGTCGTCCCTGCCCCACCAGGGTCGCCACGAGCCGGCCGGAGCCAGCGCCCGCTGATCCTCGCCTGCGCGCCAGCGCGTCCCGCCACGTAGGTTCCCCTCGTGGCGGGACGCGCGTGGATCACCGGCGGCGGGTCGGGCGTCGGTGCGGCGTGCGCGCTCGCGCTGGCGGCCGTCGGGTACGAGGTGGTGGTCTCCGGGCGCCGGGGTGACCGGCTCGAGGCGGTGGCGGCCGCGGTCCGCGCGACCGGCGGCGCGGCCAGCGCGCTGCCGCTGGACGTGGCCGACGCCGAGGCCGTCGCCGCGGCCGGGCGGGTGCTGGAGGACGCCGGCGGTGTGGACGTGCTGGTGGCGGCGGCGGGCCTGAACTCGCGGCGGCGCCACTGGGACGACCTGGACCTGCCCGCTCTGGACGCCATCGTCGCGGCCAACCTCACCGGGCTCGCCCACTGCGCGGCCGCGGTGGTGCCGGGCATGCACGACCGCGGCGACGGGCTCGTCGTCGTCGTGAGCTCGCGGGCGGCGGTGCGCGCGTCGCCGGGGGCGGGGGCCGCGTACCGGATGAGCAAGTCCGGCGCCGGCGAGCTGGTGGCCAGCCTCAACGACGACCTCGCCGGCACGGGCGTGCGCGCCACGCACCTGTGCCCGGGCGACATCGCCACCGACTTCGTGGAGGCGCGCCCGCACGCGCCCGACGAGGAGGCGCGCTCGGTGATGCTCACCCCCGACGACGTCGCCCGGGTGGTCGCCTTCATCGCGACCACGCCGGCGCGGGTGCGCATCGACGAGCTGGTGGTCTCCCCCAGCGCCACCCCCTGAGCCCCCCTCTCAGTACGGTCTGGGGCGTGGCGAAGAAGAAGGTGCACCGGCCCAAGAAGGCGAACGCCCAGAAGCCGCGGCGCCGTCCGCTGGGCCGCGGCTCCGGCCCGGTGGTCGACGACGGCGCGTGGGCGTCCGACCCGGGCGCGCAGCAGTACCTGGGCGCGGGTGACCCGGCGGACCGGCTCGACCTGGCGCGCGACGGCTACGAGGACGATCCCGAGACCGTCGCCGAGCGCGAGGCCCGTCTGGCGCTGCTCGCCGAGGTCGAGGCGATCCCCGAGGAGCGGGTGGCCGCGGCGCTGCTGTCGAACCCGCTGGTGGCCCACCTCGGCGAGGTGCTGCTGTCCGGCGCCACCGACGACGCCGACCCCGTGGTCGCCGCGACCGACGGTCTGCGCCCGCCGGCGGACGACGAGGTCGCCGTCCTGAGGCGCTGGAGCCGCGCCGCGCTGCTCCTGGACGACGCGGGCGAGCGGGAGGAGCTGGCCGCCGAGTGGCGCGAGGGCGGTCAGGCGCAGCTGCTGGCGGCGCGCGCGGCGCTCGCGCAGCACCTCATGGCCGTGGTGGAGGGCAACGACACCGAGCTGCAGGACGAGTCGCTGGCGTGGCTCGGCGGTGCCGCTGCCACCGGGGAGCTGCCGACCGAGGTCCCGGACGGGGTGGACCGCGCCGAGCTGGCGGACGCCCTGCTCGACGTGGAGCGCGGCGAGGTGGTCATCGACCTGGTGGCGCGCCTGGCCCTCACGGGCCGGGTGCAGCTGGCGGAGGTCGTCGGGGACTCGATCGCCGGTGAGCCGGTGCTGCGCGACGTCCGGCTGCTCGCGGCGGCGGGTCTGTTCGCGGTCGAGGAGACCGGTGACGGCGTGCACGTCCAGGTGGACCCGGACCTGCGCGGCGTGCTGCTCGACGTGGCCGACGACCTGGTCACGGCCCTGCACGACGACGACCTCGACGACCTCGACGGGGTCTGAGCGGCCCGTGCGGCACGTCCTGCGGTACGAGGACCTCGTGGCCGGGCGGCGGGTGGTGGTGCGCCACCGGCTGCCCGACGGGACGGCGAGCGACGCGCTCGGGGAGCTCGTGGCCGTGGACGACGAGCGGCTGGTGGTGGCGACGCGGCGGGGCGAGGTGGTGGTGGCCCGCGCCGACGTGCTCGCCGCGAAGGGCGTGCCGCCCGCTCCCGCGCGGCGGACCGGAACTGCGATCAGCACCGACGACCTCGAGCGGGTGGCGGCCGAGCACTGGCGCCCCGCGGAGCGCGAGGACCTCGGCGACTGGCGCCTGCGGGCGGCGGGCGGCTTCACCGGGCGGGCCAACTCGGCGCTGGCCGTGGGCGACCCGGGGTGCGACCTCGACGCCGCGCTGGAGCGGGTGCGCGCGTTCTACGCGGCGCGCGACCTCGAGGCCGTGGTGGCCGCACCGACGGGGCCCCTCACCGCTGAGCTCGAGCGGCGCGGGTGGGCCGTGCGCACGCCCACGCTGGTCATGACGGCCCCCGTGCCCGCCCCCTCCCCCTCGGTGGCGGTGGACCCCGCGGTCAGGCTCGACAGCGAGCCGGACGACGCCTGGCTGGCGGGCTACCAGAACCGCGGGCCCGTCGGCGAGGCCGGCCGGCGGGTGCTGCTGTCCGCCGACGAGCAGGTCTTCGCGAGCGTGCGCCCCTCCACCGCCAACGCCGGCGACGACGGCGGCGGCGGCGGCGAGGTGCTCGCGGTGGCGCGCGGCTCGCTCTCCCGGGGCGGCGCGGGCACCTGGCTGGGGCTGTCGGCGGTGGAGACGGCACCGGAGCACCGGCGTCGCGGCCTCGGGCTGCGCCTCACCGGGGCGCTGCTCGCCTGGGGCGCCCAGCGGGGCGCGGGCGCGGCGTTCCTGCAGGTGGCGGCCTCGAACGACGGCGCCCGCGCCCTGTACGAGAGGTCCGGGTTCGCGGTCCACCACGAGTACCGCTACCTCGTCGCGCCCGGCTGAGGTGGACGCCGGGCGGTCACCGGGGCGAGGGTGAGGTGGTTCGCCGAGGCACCGGAGCCCGGCGTCGACACCACGGGGAGCTCACGTGACCGGAGCCGGCCAGGGGATCACGCGGCGCAGCGCGCTCGCAGCGGCGGCGGCGGGAGGCCTGCTCGCGAGCGCCGTCGCGGGCGCCGCGCCCGCGAGCGCGAACGGCAGGGGCGGGGGCGGCGGGAAGGGCGGCGGCCAGACCACCAGCCCGACCACCAGCTCGGCGCCCTTCGGCACCACCGCGGACGGCCAGGCCGTCGAGCGGTGGACGTTCGGCCACGACCGGCTCCGCGTCACGATGCTCACCTACGGGGCGACCATCCAGAGCGTGCTCGTGCCGGACCGGCGCGGGAAGGTCGCCGACGTCTCCCTCGGGCAAAAGACGCTCGCCGAGTACGAGGCGCTGACCACGTTCTTCGGGGCGACCATCGGGCGGTACGCCAACCGCATCGCGAAGGGCCGCTTCACCCTGGACGGGACGACCTACCAGGTGCCCGTCAACGACCCGGGCACGAACCCGGTCAACGCCCTGCACGGCGGCCCGAAGGGCTTCAACACGCGCGTGTGGGGCGCGGAGGCCCTCACGGGTGACGGCGAGGCGGGCGTCCGGTTCACGCTGGTGAGCCCTGACGGGGACCAGGGCTTCCCCGGGGAGCTGACCACGACGGTCGACTACGTCGTCACCACCGACAGCCAGCTGGTCATCCGGTACCGGGCCACCACCACGGCGCCGACCGTCCTCAACCTCACCAACCACGTGTACTTCAACCTCGCCGGGGAGTCCTCGGGGAGCGTCTACGGCCACGAGCTGCAGATCGCGGCGTCGCGCTTCACGCCCATCGACGCCGTCTCCATCCCGCTGGGGCCGCAGCGGGCCGTGGCGGGCACCCCGTTCGACTTCCGCACCCCTCACCTCATCGGGGAGCGCATCACCGTGCCCGACCAGCAGGTCCTCAACGCGCTCGGGTACGACCACAACTGGGTCTTCGACGACGGGATCGACAGGGACCGCACCCCCGTCGTCGTCGCCCGCGACCCCGGGTCCGGGCGCGTGGTGGAGACTTTCACCGACCAGCCGGGCGTGCAGTTCTACAGCGGGAACTTCCTCACCGGGTCCCTGGTGGGACCGGGCGGGCGCACGTACCGGCAGGGGGCCGGCTTCACGCTGGAGACCCAGCACTTCCCCGACTCCCCCCACCAGCCGGGCTACCCCTCCACCGTGCTGCGGCCGGGGCAGGAGTTCACCAGCTGGACCCGGTACCGCTTCAGCGCCCGCTGAGGCCGCGCCGGCCGCGGACAGGAACAGGCGGGGCGTGCGAGCGGTTGCCCAGGGCATGAGCTCGCACGTCCCGCTGTCCGTCCTCGACCTCGCCCCCGTCGACCGCCGCGCCACCGCGGGACGGGGTGCGCGCGAGACGCTGGCGGCCAGCGTGGAGCTGGCGCGCGCCGCGGAGCGCTCCGGCTACCGCCGGGTCTGGTACGCCGAGCACCACAGCATGCCGAGCATCGCCAGCTCCGCCCCGGCGGTGCTGGTGGCGCACGTCGCGGCGCACACGTCCACCATCCGCCTGGGGGCGGGCGGGGTGATGCTGCCCAACCACGCGCCGCTGACCATCGCCGAGCAGTTCGGCACCCTCGCCGCGGCGCACCCGGGCCGCATCGACCTCGGCCTGGGCCGCGCGCCCGGCTCCGACGGCGCCACCAGCGCGGCGCTGCGCCGGGACCCGTCGGCGGCGGACACCTTCCCCGACGACGTGCTGGAGCTGCGCGACCTGCTGGCGGGCGCACCGCGACCTGACGGCGTGCGGGCCGTCCCGCTGGCCCTCGACGACGACGGGCTGCCCGTGCCGCTGTACGTGCTCGGCTCCTCCCTGTTCGGGGCGCGGCTGGCGGCGGCGTTCGGGCTGCCGTACGCGTTCGCGTCGCACTTCGCGCCCGACGCCCTCGAGCAGGCGATGGACCTGTACCGCCGCGAGTTCACCCCGAGCGGGCGGCCTGGCGCGCTTGAGGCGCCGCACGCCATCGCCGCGGTGAACGTCTTCGCCGCCGACGACGACGAGACCGCCGCCGCCCACGTGCTCGCCGCGCGCCGCCAGCGCGCGGTGGGGCTCTTCGGCCGCGGCCGGCTGCCCGAGGGCGTCGAGTCCGGCGACGACGCGACGTTCGACGCCGCCGCGGACGCCCTGCTCGACGCGGGCGCGTCCGTGCACGTGGACCGCATGACGCGGCTCGCGGCGACCGGGACCCCGGAGGCCGTGGTGGCCCAGCTCGACGCCTTCGCGGCCCGCGTCGGCGCGGACGAGCTCATCACCGCCCACGGCGCCCCCACGCCGGCGGCGCGGGTGCGCTCGGTGGAGCTGGTGGGCAGCGCGGTCAGCGCGGCGCTGGCAGCCTGAGGCCCGGCACCCGCGCGGTGCCGGACAGCTCCACGCGGCCGCGCCCCGCGGCCTTGGCGCGGTAGGCGGCGGTGTCGGCGTCGTGCAGCACGGCGTCGGCGGTCCTCGCCGTCCCTCGCCGCGCCAGGGCCGCCCCCACGCTGGCGCCCACGGTGGCCGGGACCGCGAGGTCCGCGGACGCCACCGGCTCCGCCACCTCCGCCACCACGCGCCGGGCCACGCGCAGCAGCGCCCCCTCGCCGCCGTCGCCGTCGTCGTCCTCGAGGGCGGTGAGGACGACGACGAACTCGTCCCCGCCCCACCGCCCGGCCACGTCCCCCTCGCGCAGGCAGCTGGCCAGGCGCGCGGCGACCGCGCGGAGCACCTCGTCGCCGGCGCGGTGGCCCTGGGTGTCGTTGACGGACTTGAACCCGTCGAGGTCCACGAAGAGCACCCCCACCCCCGGACCGCCGGCGGCCGCGGCGGTGAGCGCGGACGTGAGCCGCTCCACCACGGCGGCGCGGTGGGGCAGGCCCGTGAGGACGTCGTGGTTGGCCTGGTGCTCGAGGGCGCGGCGCGCCAGCTCGAGCTCCGACAGCGACGCGGCGGTGACCCGCAGCGCCAGCCCGAGGCGGCACACCACGAGCACCGACACGGCCCCCGAGGCCGCCACCGCGGGCCACGACGCCGCGCCGCGGTGGGTGAGCAGGTCCAGCGCCAGGGTCGCGGGCGCCAGGAGCGCGGCCCCGAGCATCGCGACCAGCCGGAGCCGGGAGAAGGCCGGTGCGGGCCGCGCGGAGGGCGGCTGCGCGGCGCTGGGGTGCAGGGCCGCGGCGGCCCACAGCGTGCTGCACGCTCCCCACCCGAGCGACAGGACTGCGGTGAGGGCCGGCGGTGCCACCCCGTCCAGCACGTACGTCGTGTCCGCGCACAGGCCGCACACCGAGGCCGCCACGGTCAGCCACGTGCTGCGCGAGGCGCCCGCCGAGGACGCGAGGAGCACCACGAGCAGGACCAGGAGCAGCACGTCGCAGGTGAGGAACGCCGCCGTGCACAGCCGCGCCACCGGGTCGGCGGGGTGGAGGTCCGCCACGGGCCCGACCAGCACCGCCCACCCCAGCACGGCGAGACCCGCACCGATGACGGTGGCGTCGACGAGCGCGCCGGGCGCGCGCGACCCCCGGGAGCGGCGCAGGAGGAGGACCACCGCCACCACGACCGGCGGGTAGGCCAGCAGGTACGCGGCGTCCTCGACGGCGGGGTCAGCAGGGGCGGTCCCCGCGAAGGTGTCGCGCACGAACAGGACCGTGGCCCCCGTGGACAGCACCTGGGAGGCGGCGGCCCACCACCACACCGCGGCGGCAGACCGGGGCAGGCGGCTCGCCCCCGCCACCGAGCCCGCAGTGCCCAGCACGCTGACCAGCAGGTAGACGACGGCGGTGGTCTCGGTCCAGCCCGCCGCGCTGAACAGGACGCCGTAGGCCGCGGTCCCGGCAGCGCCCAGCAGCAGCACCCACCGCCACGCCACGGGTCGACCACGCGGCGCCGGCCTCTGGCCGGAGGTCGGGACGCTCCACCTCACGTCGTGATCTCGGCACGCGGCGCCTCCCGCTGGAGGGGCGCTGGTGCGGTCGGTGGGCGGGCTGCCACGATCGGCGGGTGGCTCCCAGCGGTGGCGGAGGCGGTGGCGGTGTCGCGCCGCCGGCGCGCGTCGACCTCAACGCCGATCTCGGCGAGGGCTTCGGGCGGTGGTCGCTGACCGACGACGACGCCCTGCTCGACGTGGTGACCAGCGCGAACGTGGCCTGCGGCTTCCACGCCGGTGACCCCGAGACCGTGCTCGCGGTGTGCGGCTCGGCGGCGCGCCGCGGGGTGGCGGTGGGGGCCCACCCGTCCTACCGCGACCTCGTGGGCTTCGGGCGCCGCTACGTGGACGCCAGCCGCACCGAGCTGGTGGCCGACGTGCTCTACCAGCTGGGGGCGCTCGCCGGCCTGGCGCGCGCGGCCGGCACGCGGGTCTCCTACGTCAAGCCGCACGGGGCGCTCTACACCACCGCCGCTGGCGCGGGGGTGCACGGAGAGGCGGTGGTGGAGGCGGTGCGGCGCTTCGACCCCGAGCTGCCGCTGGTGGCGCTGGCCGGGTCACCGCTGCTCGACCTCGCCCGCGCCGCCGGGCTGCGGACCGTGGCGGAGGCCTTCGCCGACCGCGGGTACACCGCCACGGGGGCGCTGGTGGACCGGCGCAGCCCCGGAGCGCTGGTCACCGACCCCTCCGAGGTCGCGGCGCGGGTCGTCCGGCTGGTCACCGAGGGCGTCGTGCGCTCGGTGGACGGCGCTGACGTCCCGGTGCGCGCGGAGTCGGTGTGCGTCCACGGGGACTCCCCCGGCGCGGTGGCCGTGGCGCGGGCCGTGCGGTCGGCCCTGGAGGCCGCGGGCGTGCAGGTCCGCGCCGCCTCCTCGTGAGCCGTCCGTGAGCCGTCCGTGAGCCGTCCGTGAGCACCGGGTGAGGGTGCTGCCCGCGGGCACGGCCGCCGTCCTCGTGGAGCTGGACGACCTGGCAGCCGTCCTGGCCCTGCGCGCCGCGCTGGGACGGCGCCCCCTGCCCGCCGTCCTCGCCGGCGGTCCTGACGGCGCCCCCGAGGTGGTGACCGCCGCGCGCACCGCGCTGCTGCGCTGGGACGCCCGTCCCGCGCCGCCGTCCCGCGCCGTGGCGGCAGCGCTCGCCCCACTCCTGGCCAGCGCCGACGACAGCGCCGACGACAGCCAGCCCGGCACCCCCGACCAGGACCCCGACGAGGTGCGGGTGCCGGTCGTCTACGACGGCGCGGACCTCGCCGACGTCGCGCGCCTCACCGGCCTCGGGGTGGCCGAGGTGGTGCGCCGGCACGCGGCGACGCCGTGGTCGGTGGCCTTCACCGGCTTCGCGCCGGGCTTCGCCTACCTCGTGGGCGGCGACCCGGCGCTGCGCGTCCCGCGCCGCGAGGTGCCGCGCACCCGCGTGCCCGCCGGGGCCGTGGGCCTGGCCGGGGAGTTCAGCGGCGTGTACCCGCGGGCCTCCCCCGGCGGGTGGCAGCTGCTGGGCCGCACCGACGTGCCCGTGTGGGACCCGGCCCGCGAGCCGCCCGCCCTCCTGCGCCCGGGCACCCGCGTGCGCTTCACCCCCGCCCCTCCCCGTGATCATGGGCTTCCGGCCACCCGCGTCACCCCGCGTGACGCTGCGTCGACACCGACGCCGGGCGCGCTGCGGCGGGGCGGCCTGGAGGTGCTCGACCCCGGCCCGTCCGCCGTGGTCACCGACCTCGGCCGGCCCGGGCGGGCGGACGTCGGCGTCAGCCCCGGCGGCGCCCTCGACCGCGCCGCCCTGCGCGCGGCCAACCGCGCGGTGGGCGGAGCCGGCGGCGCCCCGGCCCTCGAGGCCGCCGGCCGGTTGGTGGTGCGCTCGCTGGGGCGGACCGTGGTCGCGGTGACGGGGGCGCTCGTCGTCGTCGAGGTCCGCGGGGCCGCCGGCACCGCTGGCCCCCGGCGGGTGGCGCCGGGGGTCCCGGTGCCTCTGGACGACGGCGACGTCGTCACCCTCGAGCCGGCCGGTGCCGGCGGCGCCGCCTACCTCGCGGTGCGCGGTGGCCTCGACGCGCCGCGGGCGCTGGGGAGCGCCGCGACCGACGTCCTGTCGGGCCTCGGACCGGCCCCCCTGCGCGCCGGTGACGTGCTGGCCGTGGCCGGACCGCCGTGGCTGGAGGCCGCGGTGGCGCTGCTGCCGCAGGAGCGGACCGGCCCGGAGCTGCCCCGGCCCGGGGCCGTGACCGCGCTGGACGTGGTGCTGGGCCCCCGCGACGACTGGTTCACCCCCGCCTCCGTCGACCTGCTGCTCCACCAGGAGTGGCGCGTCGGCGCGCAGACCAACCGGGTCGGGGCGCGCCTGGAGGGCGCCCGCGCCCTGCAGCGCACGGACCCGGGACGCGAGCTGCCCAGCGAGCCGGCGGTGCGCGGGGCGCTGCAGGTGCCGCCGAGCGGCCAGCCCGTGCTCTTCGGCCCCGACCACCCCGTGACCGGCGGCTACCCCGTCGTCGCGTGCGTGGCGGCGCACCACCTCGACCTCGCCGGGCAGCTGGCGCCCGGTGCGCTGGTGCGGTTCAGGACGCGCTGACGGGCAGCAGCGCCTCGAGCAGCGGAGCGGGCCAGATCTGGTCCGGCGGGTGGGGCAGCACCAGGTCGGGTCGCCCGGCCAGCGCCACGGCCGCGCAGTGGTTCGAGCAGATGACCCGGTCGGGCCGGGAGAGCGCGGCACCGAGCCGCTGCACCGGCGGCAGGTGCAGCAGGTGCCCGGCGATGCGGACGATCTCGCCCCAGTCGTAGCCCTCGTCGAGCAGCTGGTGGCTGCGCAGCAGCCCCCGGTCGCGCTCGGCGGAGCTGCGCCAGGGCCTCACGAGGCGCAGCGGCTCGCCGTCCAGCGGGCGCACCCGCTCCCTCATGCCGGACCCGCCCCCGTACGGACCGTCCACGCCGAACGCCTCGTGGGTGCGCCACACCCCCGGCTCCAGCGGGCGCACCAGCACCCCGCAGTGGGCCACCGCGGAGCGGCTGGCGCTGCGGATCACCCAGCCCTGCAGCCCGCGCCCGCGCGAGAAGAAGAGGTCGCCGGGCTCGGGGGTCACCGCGCCAGCCTGCGGGCGTCGGCCAGCAGCTGCTCGCGCAGCGGCGTCCCCGGCTCGGCGGGGCTGCGCCACACCCGCGCCCCGAGCTCGCCCGCCAGCAGCTCCGTGATGACGTCACCCTCGGGTCCGTCACCGCCGTTGAGCAGCAGCTGCCAGCCCGCGGCCCGCAGGCCCTCCAGGACGACGACGACGGCGTCGCCCGGCCAGGCGGGGTCCACACCCCGCGCGGTGGCGGTGGCGTCGAGGCAGACCACGGGCACGCGGGGCCGGCGCGCGCCCGGCGCCGGCGTCCCCGCGACGGCGGCGAGCACCGCGGGGGTCGGCACCACGAGGACGGTGCCGCCGGGGGGTGCGGGCAGCCAGGTGGGCGGGGCGTCACGCAGCTGGTGCAGCGTGAGCAGGGCGGGCAGGCCGACCGCCGACAGGGCCGTGAGGACGGTGCCGGTCGCGCCGCCGGGGTCCGCCGGCAGGTCGAGGACGAGGGCGGCGTCGGCCAGGGCGAGCCCGACCTGCTCGGCCTCCAGCGCGCCCAGCTCGACCCGCTCCGGCTCCGGCTCCGTCGCTGGAGGCCCGGCGACGGCCGCGGCAGCGGTGGCCGGCAGCGCCACCGCGTCGTCGTCGTCCTGCTCCTCGTCCTGCTCCGCCTCCTCCTCTGCCTGTGCGCCGGGGAGGCCCTCGTCGAGCGCGCGGACGGCGGCGGCCAGCCCGCGGTCCCACCCGGTGAGCTCGAGCAGCAGCTCGTCGAGGTCGCTGACCCGCACCGCCAGGTGCGTGCCGCGGACCGCGGCGGCCGGCCCGAGCACGGACCGCGCCCCGGCGCGCTGGGCGGGGGTGGCGGTGGGCAGCTGCAGCACGGCCACCGGGTCCGCTCCGGTCTCCAGCTGCCCGCGCACCCGCTGCACCACCCACGCGAGCCCGGGACCGGCGAGGAGCTCGGCCACCTCGCTCAGGACGGCGCGCGAGGGCGCGGGGCGGCTCGCGGCGGTGGCGGGCGCGCTCCCGGAGGGGCGGGGGGTCACGTCCCCCATGGTGGCGGTCCGGCGTCTTCCGTGAGGCAGACTCGGACGCATTCCCGCCCTGACGGTGAGGTGCGCTCCCCTCACGCAGGGTGGCCGTCGGCGGCGGTCGGGTCCACCATCGTGACCATGGCTGCCACCGGTCTCCTCCCCACGTGCGTGATGCCGCCCGTGCTGCTCGAGCACCTCGTGCTCCGCGGCACCGACTCCCAGCGCGAGCGCGCGCTGCGGACCCTCTCCCTCGACGCGTCGCTGCGCTCCTCCCGGGCGCAGAGCGCGTTGCTGCGCCCCACCCGGCCGCGCGCCGTGGTGGCGCACGCCCGCGCGGGCGCCCAGCCGGCACGCACCATCTACGACTGCCGCTCCGCGGAGGACCTCAGCACCGCCGTCGTCGTCCGCACCGAGGGAGCGGCGCCCACCGGTGACGCCGCCACCGACGAGGCCTACGACGGCCTCGGCGCCACCTTCGAGCTGTACCGCCAGGCGTACGGGCGGGACTCCATCGACGACGAGGGCCTGCCGCTGCGCGGGTTCGTGCACTACGCGAAGGACTACGACAACGCCTTCTGGGACGGCAAGGAGATGGTCTTCGGGGACGGCGACGGCGAGGTGTTCGCGCGGTTCACCGTCGCGGTCGACGTCATCGGCCACGAGCTCACCCACGGCGTCACCGACGACGAGGCGCAGCTGGTGTACAGCCAGCAGTCCGGGGCGCTCAACGAGTCCGTCTCCGACGTCTTCGGCTCCCTGGTCAAGCAGTGGTCGCTGGGGCAGACCGCGGACCAGGCCGACTGGCTCATCGGGAAGGGGCTGCTGCTGGGCCACCCCGACATGGCGCTGCGCTCGATGGCCGCGCCCGGCACCGCGTACGACACCCCCGAGCTGGGGAAGGACAGCCAGCCGGCCCACATGAGCGACTACGTGGTGACCACCTCTGACGACGGCGGGGTGCACACCAACTCCGGCATCCCCAACAGAGCGTTCCACTTGGCGGCCACGGCGGTCGGCGGGAAGGCCTGGGAGGTGGCCGGGCGGGTCTGGTACGACGCGCTGCGCGACCCGTCGCTGCCGAAGACGGCCTCCTTCGCGACGTTCGCCCGCACCACGCTCCGGGCCGCCGAGGCGCTGGGGCACCGCCCCGGCTCGACCGCCCACGACGCCGTCGGCGACGCCTGGTCCCAGGTCGGGGTGCTGTAGGTCCCCCGCCCCGCGCCACCTCGTGACGGGGTTCCGACACCACGGCGGTGGAGAGGAGGATGAGCCGGTGCGGGTGGTCGTGGAGCGCAGCGGGGGCTTCGCCGGTGTGGTCCGGCGCGGTGAGGCCGACGCGTCCCAGCTCGACGGCGCCGCGGCCCAGCAGCTGCGCGACCTCGTCGCCACCGCCGTGGGCTCCCACGACCTCGGCGCCGGCTCGCGCCGCGACGGCTTCTGCTACGAGGTGGTCCTGGAGGACGACGACGCAGCGGCCGGCCCGCAGCGCGCCCAGCTGCGGGAGGGGTCGATGCCCCCCGGGGTGCGGCAGCTCCTCGACGGCCTGCTCAGCTGACGGCGGGCTGACGGCGGAGCGGGTCACAGCCGATCCACGGCCAGGTGTGCGCCTGCCCCCGGCCACCGGGGGCACCCTCGCAGCCGTGGTGGTGCTGATCGGAGCCGTCGGCCTGGCCCTCTCGCTGGGGGCGGGGGTGGTCGTGCTGGGCGCCCTCGCCCTGTCCGGGCCCACCGCGCGCGTCGGCCGCACGACGGCCGGTGAGGACGCGCTGCCGCTGGTCGGGTCCCGCTCGGCGCGGTACGGCGACGCGACCGCCGCAGCCCGAGCGGCGCAGGCCGACCGGGCCCACATCGCCGACCAGCGCGACCGGGCCGACCAGCGCGACCGGGCTGTCCGAAGCCGGCGGCACCTCGCCCGCGCCGCCTGAGGACCGGTGCGGCTAGCGCGCCTCCCGCAGGACCGCGCTGGACAGCGCGGGCCAGGCGGTGGTCGCCCACTCCCCGAACGGCTCGGCCGACGCCGTCACCAGCGCCAGCCCCCGCCCGCCGGAGGCTTCGCGGTCCACCCACAGGGACGTGCCGCTCTGCCCGAAGTGCCCGAAGGTGGTGGGGGCGTTGTCCGGGCTGGTCCAGTGCGGGTCCTTGTCGGCGCGCACCTCGGCGCCCAGGCCCCAATCGTTGTGGGCCTGCCGGCCGAACCCCGGCAGCACGCCCGCGAGCCCGGGCCGGCTGGGGGTGCGCAGGGCGTCGACGACGGCGGCGGGGAGCACCCGCGGGGCCAGCAGCTCGCCCGCGAGCAGCGCCAGGTCGGCCGTCGGCGCCACCAGCCCGTGCGCGGCGGACCCCTCGAGCCGCGTGCGCGCCATGCCGAGCGGGGCGGCCACCAGCTCGCGCAGCAGCTCCGCGAAGGGCGCCCCGGTGAGCTGCTCGACGTGCGCGGCGGCCACCTCGATCCCGGTGTTGCTGTAGATCCGCCGCTGGCCCGGCTGGGCGCGCAGGCGCCACGTGCCAGGACCTCCGGCCTCGAAGTCCAGGCCCGAGGTGTGGTCGAGCAGGTGCGACAGGGTCGCGCCCGGCGGTGCGACGTCGGTGGGCAGCTCCGCGTCGAGGTCCGCCTCGCCGTCGTGGACGAGCACCAGCGCGGTCAGCGCCGACAGCAGCTTGGTCACCGACGCCCAGCGGCGCGGCGCGTCGAGGTCCCCCGTGGCCGCGAGGGCCACCGGACCGCCGTCGCGCGGGCTGCCGACGACGACGACGCTCGCGGCCGGGTCCGGCCACCGCACCACGTGCTGCTCGAGCAGGCTCTTCACGGATCCAGCCTGCCAGCCAGCGCCTGCACCAGCGCCGCGGCGACCTCCTCGACGCCCACGCGGCCGCCGGGGACGTGGTCGGCCACCGCGCCGACGGTCGCCGGGTCGAGGTCGAGCCCGAGCGCGGCGTACACGTCAGTGGTGACGGCCCTGAGCGGGGCCCCGTCGTGCACCACGAGCAGCGTGGAGACGAGGTAGGCGTGCCGCGTCTGGCGCTGCGCGGTCCCGGCGACCTTCGTGGCGCCCGGCGGCAGGCCCGGGGTCACGACGTGCACCGAGTGCTGCCCGGGGCAGTACTCGCGGGGGAGCTCCCCCGTCCGCGCGTCCAGGCCGAGGCCCTCGAGCACCTCGACGGTCGCGTCAGCGACCAGCTCGAAGCGCGCGGTCATGCCGCGGCGCGGGTCGTCGCTGCGCCCGATGACGTCGACGATGAGGGTGCCCGGGTGGTACGGCGCCATCCGGCCGCCGACGGGCCTGACCACGGGCGCGAACCCGTGGGACCGGGCCGCGTCCTGGGCGGCGCCGAAGCCGGGCAGGAGCGCGTCGCGACGGCTGAACGCCGCTGTGCGCGAGGGGCGCAGCAGCCGCACCAGCTGCGGGCTGCGCCCCTCGCCGACGTCGGCGAGCAGCGCGAGGCGGCGCGCGGCGTCGTCGTCGGGGCTCAGCGGCTCGGCCTCGAGCCGGTCCTCCAGCTCGTAGGGGCCCCTCACCCGCCGCACCGTAGTGGGCCGAGCGGGTGCCACCGGCGAGGAGGGCTGCAGCGGACGGCGAGCGCGGCCGATGTGCGGGGCGAGGACCTCCTTCGGGAGGGGTCCACCAGACCCGCGACAGCTCGGAGCACCACTCATGACCACCGGCGTCCAGACGACCGACGAGGCCGCTGCCCCCGAGGAGGCCGGCGGTCCCAGCATCGGCGACCTGCTCGAGCTGGTCGACCAGCTCGCGGCGCGTCGTCCGGTCGCGGCCCGCGTCGTGGCGATGACCGACGACGACTCCGTGGGCTCCAAGGAGCTGGCCGGCACCCTCACCGCCGACGTCGCGCTGACCACCCGCGTGATGAAGCTGGCCAACAGCGCCTACTTCGGCCTGGGCGGGCGGGTGCGCACCGTGACGTTCGCCGTCACCGTGGTCGGCTTCTCCACCATCCGCGCCATGGCGGCCACCGCGGCCGCCGGGCTGGACACCGACGACGTGCTGCCCGCCGACTTCTGGCCCCGCTCCAAGGCCACCGCGGTGGCCTGCAGCTCGCTGGCCCCGCTGTTCGGCGTGCCGGCCCCCGACGCGTTCTGCCTGGGCCTGCTCTCCGCGCTGGGCCAGGCGATCCTCATCCAGCACGACCAGCCGGGCTACCAGGTGCTGCTGGACCGCGAGGACGTCGTGGCGGGCGGACGCCGGGCCCTGCTGCTGGCCGAGCAGGAGGTGCACGGCTTCCGCCACACGCAGGTGTCGGCCGCGGCGCTGTCCGCCTGGCGCTTCCCGCGCGAGTTCACCGACGCGCTCGACCTCGTCGACGACGCCTCGGGCCGGTCCGCGACCACGCCGTGGTCGCGCTGCCTGGCCACGTCCATCGAGGCCGCCGGTCGCCTGGTCGACCCCGAGGGGGCCACGTCCGACGTCCTGGCGCTGTCCGAGGGCGCGGTCACCGAGGACCGCCTCGCCGCCATGATGCCGAAGCTCCACGAGGCCGTGTCGGCCTCCGACTGGTGACCCGCCGGGGCTCGGCCGTCGACGCCCTCACCGGCGGTGTGGCGGGAGCAGCGGCAGCCGGTGCGCTGCTCCTGCACGCCGTCAGGCCGCTGCCGGTGCCGATGGCCGTCACGGCCGCGGTGGTGCTCCTCGTCGTCGTCGTGGCGGCGGTGCTGCGCACCAGCGCGCAGCTGCGCGGCTCCCACCAGCTGGCCGCCGACCTGGCCCGCGCCGCCAACCGCGACCCGCTCACCGGGCTGCTCGACCGCGCCGGCCTGCAGGCCGCCCTCGACCACGCCCTGGCGCGCGCCGCGAGCGCGTCGGAGGAGGACGAGGACGAGGGCGAGTCGCTGGTCGCCCTGGTGCTGGCAGACCTGGACGGCTTCCACCAGGTCAACGGCCGCTACGGCCCCCGGGCCGGGGACGCGCTCCTGCGCCGCACCGCGGACCTGGTGCGGGGCAGCGTCCCCGACGGCGCGCTGGTCGCGCGGACCGGCGGCGACGAGTTCGCCGTGCTGCTGACCGGTGACGACGCCGCGCGGGCCCGCCTGGTGGCGGACGGCCTCGCCGCTGCCGTCTCCCCCGAGGTGGCCGTCAGCCTGGGCCTGGCCTGGGCAGACGCCTGGGAGGACGCCTCCGAGGACGCCGAGGGGCCGGCCGAGGGGGACGACGGCGTGCCGGCGGACCCGGCCCTGGAGCTGCTGCGCCGCGCCGAGGTGGCGCTCTTCACGGCCAAGGCCGGTGGCGGCGGCGTGGCGCTGTTCGACCCCGGTCACGACCTCGCGGTGCGCGAGCGGGCGCTGCTGGCGGACGAGCTGCGCGCGGCGCTGTGCGAGAGCGGCCAGCCCGACCGCGGTGCCACGGCGCAGCTGGTGGTGCACTACCAGCAGCAGGTGCACGCGGCCACGGGCCAGATCGGCGGGCTCGAGGCGCTGGTGCGCTGGCGCCACCCCCGCCACGGCCTCGTGGGTCCGGAGACGTTCCTCGCGATCGTGGAGGAGCAGGGCCTCGTGCGCCGGCTCACCGAGCACGTCCTGCGCACCGCGCTGCTCGACGCCCGTGACTGGCACGCCGCCGGCCACCCGCTGCGGATCGCCGTCAACGTCTCCCCCACCTGCCTCACCGACGCGTCGTTCGTGCCGATGGTGGACGCCGCGCTGCGCGAGAGCGGCGTCGCGGCGGAGCTGCTGGTGGTCGAGGTGACCGAGACGGTGCTCATGTCCGAGCCGCAGCAGGCGCTCGCCACCGCGCGGCGCCTGCGGGGCCTGGGCGCGCAGCTGTCCATCGACGACTACGGCACCGGCTACTCCTCGCTGAGCTACCTGTCCGACCTGCCGGCCACGGAGCTCAAGCTCGACCGCTCGTTCACCATGCGCGTGCTGACCGACGCGGGCATCGCGGCGATCGTGGCGTCCACCGTGGACCTCGCGCACCGCCTGGGCCTGCGCCTGGTGGTGGAGGGCGTGGAGGACGCCGAGACGCTGGCCGCCGTGGTCGGCGCCGGGTGCGACGAGACGCAGGGCTACCTGCACGGTCGGGCCGAGCCCGCCGCGGAGGTGGCGCGGCGGCTGGGGATCAGCCCCGCGCTGCCGGTTGCTCCTGCCCCGGCGCCCGCTCCTGCCCAGCAGGTGTCGCAGTGATCCCGTCCGCGGCGTCGACGGCGTTCTCGGCGCGCAGGAGGGCGATGGCCGCCTCGAAGTCCTCCAGGGAGTCGAACGCCTGGTAGACCGAGGCGTACCGCAGGTAGGCGACCTCGTCGAGCTCGCGCAGCGGCGCGAGCACGGCCACCCCCACGTCGTGGGCGTCCACCTCCGCGCGGCCGGCGGTGCGCACCGACTCCTCCACCTGCTGCGCGAGCCGGGCCAGCTGGTCCGCTGTGACCGGGCGCCCCTGGCACGCCTTGCGCACCCCCGCGATGACCTTGTCGCGGCTGAACGGCTCGGCCACGCCGGAGCGCTTGAGCACCGTCAGGCTGGCGGTCTCCGACGTCGAGAAGCGGCGCCCGCAGCGCGGGCACTGGCGGCGGCGGCGGATCGACTGGCCGTCGTCCGAGGTCCGGGAGTCGACCACGCGCGAGTCCGCGAACTGGCAGAACGGGCAGTGCACCGTCCCACGCTAGGGGGGCCGTCACGCTGCGTGCAAGGCTGGGTGTGTGAGGGCAGCGTGAAGGTCACCGTCGTCGGAGCAGGGTCCACCTACACCCCCGAGCTGGTCTCGGGGCTCGCCGCGCAGCGCGAGCACCTGCGCGTGGACGAGCTGGTGCTCTTCGACGTGGACGGCTCCCGCCTGGAAGTGGTGGGCGGCCTGGCGCAGCGGATGCTCGCCGCGCAGGGGCTGTCCGTCACCACCACCCTGACCACGGACCGCGACCGCGCTCTCGACGGCGCCGACGCCGTGCTGCTGCAGCTGCGGGTGGGTGGCCAGGCCGCTCGGCTGGGCGACGAGACGTTCCCCGGCGCCTGCGGCTGCGTCGGCCAGGAGACCACGGGCGCCGGCGGCGCGGCGAAGGCGATGAGGACCGTGCCCGTCGTCCTGGAGATCGCCGAGGAGGTGCGCCGGCGAAGCGCGCCCGGGGCGTGGGTGGTCGACTTCACCAACCCCGTCGGCATCGTCACGCGCGCCCTGCTCGACCACGGGCACCGCGCCGTGGGCCTGTGCAACTACGCCATCGGCGTGCAGCGGTGGGCCGCCCGGCTGCTCGGCGTGGACGTGACCGACCGCGAGCAGCTGCGCCGCGTGGCGGTCGACCCGGCTGGGCTCAACCACCTGTCGTGGACCCGCCGGGTGCTCCTGGACGGCGAGGACGTGCTCCCGCGGATCCTCGCGGAGCGGATGGCCGACGTCGTCGCCCAGTACCCGTTCCCGCCCGAGCTGGTGCGGCTGGCCGGGGCGATCCCCTCCTACTACCTGCACTACTTCTACGAGCACGACCGCGTGGTGGCGGCCCAGCGCACCGAGCGGCCGCGCGCCGCCGTCGTCGCCGACCTCGAGGCCGAGCTGCTGCGCGCCTACGCCGACCCGGCGCTGGTCACCAAGCCGGCGGCGCTGGAGGGGCGCGGCGGCGCGTACTACTCCGAGGCCGCCGTGGACCTGCTCGCCTCGCTGCTCGGCGACCGCCCCGGCGTGCACGTCGTGGACGTGCGGAACTCCCTGGACGGCGCGCCGGTGGTCGCGGGGCTGTCCGTCGACGACGTCGTCGAGGTGCCCTGCGAGGTCAGCTCGGCGGGCGGCGGGACGGTGCGGCCGCTGCCGCAGCCGCCCTTGGCCCCGGAGGCCCGCGGGCTGGTCCAGCAGGTCACCGCCTACGAGCAGCTCATCGCCCGGGCCGCGGTGACCCGGGACGACGACGACGTGCGCCGCGCGCTGCTGGCGCACCCGCTCATGGGCCAGTGGGACCTCGTCGAGCAGCTGCTGCCCGGGGTCACGCGGGCCGCGGGGGCCTGAGCGTGGAGGGGCTGCTGCTGGGGGTGGACGTCGGCGGCTCGAAGACCGCCGTCGCCGTCGCCGACGCCTCCGGGCGCGTGCTGTGGTCCGGGCGCGGCCCGGGCGGGTCCACCGACGAGCACGGCG
Source organism: Quadrisphaera sp. RL12-1S (assembly GCF_014270065.1). Classification (NCBI taxonomy): domain Bacteria; kingdom Bacillati; phylum Actinomycetota; class Actinomycetes; order Kineosporiales; family Kineosporiaceae; genus Quadrisphaera; species Quadrisphaera oryzae. Next base: position 24,859 of record NZ_JACNME010000005.1, read on the forward strand.
AGGACGGCTGCCTCGACGTGGTGCGCGCGGCGCTGGCCGCATCCGGTGCCCCGACCGGCAGGTACGCGGTGGCCGCGCTCGCCGTGGCGGGCGTCGACCAGCCCGACGAGGAGGCGGCGCTGGTGGCCGCCGCCCACGCGCGGGGGCTGGTCCGCTCGGGCGGGGTGCTGTCGGTGGTGAACGACCTGTTCGCCGTGCTGCGCTCCGCCGCCGACGACGACGCGCACGGCGCGAGGGGCATCGCCGTCATCGCGGGGACCGGCACCAACGCCGTGGGGCTGGACGGTGAGCGGACGGTGCGGTTCCTGTCGCTCGGGCCGGTCTCGGGTGACTGGGGCGGAGGCTCCGACCTGGGCGTCGCGGCCCTCGGGGCGGCCTGCCGCGAGGAGGACGGGCGCGGCCCCGCCACGGCGCTGACCGCCGCGGTCTGCGCCCAGTACGGGACGGCCACCGCCCACGAGGCCGTGCTGGCGCTGCACCGGGGGCGGGCGCCGGCGGGGTCCGAGCGGCACCTGGCGCGGGCGGTGCTGGCCGCCGCGGACGACGGCGACGCCGTGGCCGTGGGCCTCGTGGCGCGGCTGGCCGGTGAGGTGGCCGACTTCGCCGCGGCGTCTGCCGCGCGGCTGGGCCACCCGCTGCACGAGCTGCCGGTGGTGCTGGGCGGCGGGCTGCTGCACGCGCGCACCCCGCGGCTGACCGCCGAGGTGCGGGCGGCGCTGCTGGCGCGCGACCCGCTGGTCGCTGACGGCTCGATCCGGTACACCGACGTGGCGCCCGTGGTCGGCTCCCTGCTGCTGGCGTTCGACGCCGCCGTGGCGGCGGGATCGCTGCCCGCCGGCGCCCGCCCCACCCCCGCAGCCCTGGCCGCCCAGCTGCAATGACACCGAACAGAACATCCTCGAGCCCCAGAGTTGAGCGAGATGCTGCAAGTAGCCGCGGCTACGGCCACCATGAGCGATGATCGCAGACATCCTCAGAACCTTGGGGAATGGTGCGTCAGGCGCCGATCCGAGAAGAGCCTTGCGGGACCGCAGATCATACAGTCGCGGGGTCGAGACAGCCGCGTGATCAATCTGAATGACACCGGGTACGAGGCGACATCAGATGCGCCTTCAAGGAACAAGCGCGAGAATGGCGAGGAACATGGTCAAGGACGAGCAGACTGAGCCCAGCGAAAATGTTTTTGAAGAGCGCGCCGAGTACCTTTCTTCAGAAGAGTTGCACGCATGGACTACGCGCACCCATCGCGACAATCAGATATTGGAGAAGCTAACAGGGCCAGGCCCTAAGCTCCTGATCGGCCCCCGGGGAAGCGGGAAGAGTACCTATCTCCGGCTCGCCTATTTTAGTCTACTGGAAAGCCAGCAGGCATTACCAGTCTACGTCAACTATGCAAAGAGTCTGGCACTGGAGCCAAATTTTCACCGAAACGCAAATGCTCTCGCCATGTTCCGCCAGTGGGTGCTATCAAGAATAGTTGTCTCCCTTAACGAATCCATAGGAAAAATGGGCGCGGTGCCGGAAAGCCTTCAACAGCTCGCCGGCACCTGTGCGACCCTTATCGAGCAGGTCGAGGCGCGACAAGCTCCTGAAGTGCCTCCAACGAACTTGACGCCGACAAGTCTCCTTCAGCAACTGGAGGAGTGGACTGAAGGTATACCCCCGCGACGAGTGGTTCTTCTTTTTGACGACGCTGCCCATGCTTTTTCGTCGGAACAGCAGCGCGAATTCTTCGAAATCTTCACGCAGTTACGATCGCGATACGTCTCCTGCAAAGCAGCGGTTTACCCAGGCGTGACCAACTATACGCCCACTTTTCAACTTGGCCATGATGCCCAGTTAGTGGAAGCTTGGATGCGCCCCGACGATCCCGACTACCTAGTGACAATGCGCGAAATTGCATCTCGCAGATTACCCGTCTCAGAGGGGCGCGAACAGGCTCTTCGAGACAGTCTCGTGGACTATGCGGCGGTCGCTAGTTTCGGCCTGCCTCGCGGCTTCTTGCTGATGCTGAGCGAGATGCTCGGCCTAGATGAAGTCAGTAACCTGCTCCCCAATAAGCGACTCGCTGACGAGGCTGTAGGAAACTTCGCCCAGAGCACTCGTGACGTATTCGACGCCCTCGCCCTTAAACTTCCTCGATACAAACGATTCATTGAAGTTGGTAAGCAACTCCAAGCCCAAATGATCGAATCCCTGCGCGAGTTCAATGACAATCGACCCGAAGGCGAGCAGCGAACCGCCGTGGTGGCCATACAAGAACCGGTCTCCGCAGAGCTTGGTCGGGTGCTTGCATTCCTTGAGTATGCCGGCCTCGTACGGGACCTTCGCTCGATTAGTCAGGGAGATTACTCCTACAGGCAATTCTGGATGCATCATGCGATCCTGCTGCATGAAAATGCACTCGGCTTGGGCAGAAACCCATCTGCTCAGGCTGCTGTGGCCGCCCTCACTGGCCGGGCGAATGCTTCGCGTGTGCGTCGAAGCGCGGCCACGCTCCTCGGATCCAACTATGCCGACCGATGCGTTTTAGACTTGCCTCCGTGTGAGCGATGCGGCGAACCGCGCGCGGCCGCCGAGGCACAGTACTGCTTGCGGTGCGGCAATCGCCTAAAGGATGCCTCGGTTTTTGAAGAACTCCTGAGGGCACCCATCGAGAGTCTGCCTCTGACGCGTAAAAAGCTAGACGGCATACTCGAACATACGGAGATGCGAAGCGTGCAGGACATTCTTCTGGACGTCGAGCAGGCACAATTGAGGTCCATCAGATTTGTGGGACCAGTCTGGGCATCACGAATCACTCGGTACGCTGAGGAGTTCGTCTATGTCTAAGCCCGCAGCGGCTGTCAATTGGCCCGACATTTGCGTACAAGAGACGCCGAATGAGGTGGATCCTAGACAAGCACACGTTCCCTGGACCGCTCCACGTCAGGCTCCGATCGACAGCTTTCTCGAAGACCTTCGTACAAGCATCCGCCGTGGAACCCCGGGCGCCTTGGCCAGCGATCCCCGGCTGGCTGAGCACCTTCTCCTAGATTTCGTCAGCGCAACGGAGGCGTATTTTCGCTCCCTCCTCTCCCGCCTCATCCACATTTGCCCCACGAGTCGTGGAGCAGCCCAGACTCAGAGCGTCAGTCTTCTTGCCGCGCTGTCCTACCCCGCGGCCGATCTTGGTTACGCGGTGCTGGACGGTGGAAGTCTAGCGAGCGGGAAAAGCATAAGAAATCGAACTCAAGGATTACTTGGGCTGAGCATTAAGCAGAATAGCTCCGTGGACGCTGCCCTCAATAGCTTCGACGTGGTCTGCCATCTTCGGCATAGCGCAGTACATGCGCGGGGGATCATCGGAAGCAATTCCCGAGCCGAGCTGGGACTCGGGGCTGGGACGGGGCTTGTCCGACTTCGACTTGATTTCACCCTCCTTCAGTCAGTAGCCGGAGTATGTGAAACCCTCGTTCGCTCATACAACCGTTGGATATTCTCAGAGATAATTGGCCGGTGGGTTGACAAGGCTCTTCTCAATGGCACCTGGAAGGATGATGGCGCTCTTTTTTGGCCACTCTTTGACGCTTGCCGGAGCGGCATTGATGACAACTACCCCGTCTGGGCTTTCGATGCATACAGCGACGTCAAGGAAGTCTTGAAATTTTGAGCACCCAGACGATGTGCGCTCATAATTTCTAATCGACCCGCCCGGTAAGGCTGGTTATTTCCGCCAGCAGGGGGCGCAGCCGGGCGACCACCGCGTCGCCGGCCGGCCCGAGCAGCGAGGCGTCCAGCGCGTCCAGGGCGCTGGTGCCCGGCGGCAGCGACGGGTCCGGCGGGGGCGGCAGGGGGTGCCCGCGCCAGAACGACCCGTCCGCCGGCAGGGGTCCCCCGACCGCAGCCCGGCGCGCCGGCCGCGCGGCGCTCTCGTCGTCGTCCTGGGCGGCTCGGCGCTCGGCGACCAGCGACAGCAGCCCGTCCCTGTCGACGCCGCGCAGGCGCAGCACCGTGAAGGGGTCGGTGTCGAGGCGCTCCGCCAGCAGGTAGACCACGGCGGCGGCGTGCTTGCACGGCTCCACGAGGTCCGGGCAGGTGCAGCTGGTGCGCAGGTCGGACAGGCTCCGCGGCAGCAGCACCAGCCCGGCGTCGAGGCAGAGCTGCTCGAACGCCTCCGGCAGCGTCCCGCCGAGCACCGCCGTCAGCACCGCGGGGTCGGCGGCGAGGGCGTCCGCGAGCTCGCCGCGGGTCTCGGCGTCCCACGTGCCGAGCGTGAGCACCACGTCGTAGGGCGTGGTGCGGCTGCCCTGCACCGTCGCCAGCACCCGTCCGGCGGCGCGGGTGCCCGGGGTGGCGACGTCGAGGTGCACCACCTGCCCGGCGCGGGCGTAGGTCCGGCCCCGCGCGAGGCGGCCGGGCCCGGCGGCCTCCTCGACGGCGTCGGTGAAGCGGCGCCCCCACCAGGTCGTGGCGAACGCCCCGCGCTTGGACCGCGGCTTGATGCCGTCGGCCTTGATCCGCGTGCCCGGCGGCCAGGAGGAGTCCCACGCGGTGGTCCCGGAACGCCCGGCCACTACTCCCCCACCGCCTCGGCGCCCAGGCGCACCAGGTCGTGCAGCTCGTCCGTGGACAGCTCCGTCAGCCAGCCCGCGCCCCCCTCGGCGGCGTCCGTGGACCTCACCACGGCCGAGGCGAGGTCGGCCTTGCGGGTCATGAGCTCGTCCACGCGCTCCTCCACCGTCCCCACGCACACGAGCTTGCGCACCTGCACCTGCCGGGTCTGCCCGATGCGGAACGCCCGGTCGGTGGCCTGGGCCTCCACCGCCGGGTTCCACCACCTGTCGACGTGCACCACGTGGTTGGCCGCGACGAGGTTCAGCCCCGTGCCACCCGCGCGCAGCGACAGCAGCATGAGCGGGCTCGCGCTCCCCTCCGAGAAGCCCACCACCATCTCGTCGCGGGCCTTCTTGGAGACCCCTCCGTGCAGGTAGGGCACCTCGACGCCGTACCGCTGCTGCAGGTGCGGCACCAGCAGCGCGCCCAGCTCGCGGTACTGCGTGAACAGCAGCGCCTTCTCCCCGTCGGCGACGACGGTGTCGAGCACGTCGTCGACCAGGGCCAGCTTGCCCGAGCGGTGCTGCCCGCGGCGCAGGAAGGGCGAGCCGTCGGCGAGCAGCTGCGCGGGGTGGTTGCAGACCTGCTTGAGCCGGGTGAGCGTGGCCAGCACCAGGCCGCGCCGCTGCTGCTTGTCGCGGTGCTGCTCCGCCTCCTTGATCTTGGCGAGCATCTCGTCGACCACGGCCTTGTACAGCGCCGCCTGCTCGGTGGTGAGGTTGGCGCGCACCACCAGCTCGAGCTTGGCGGGCAGGTCGGGCGCCACCCCGGGGTCGGTCTTGGTGCGGCGCAGCACGAACGGCCGGGTCAGCGTGGTGAGCAGCGCGGTGGCCTTCTCGTCCCCGTGGCGCTCCACGGGCACGCTGAACCGCTCCCGGAAGCGGGTGGCGCTGCCGAGCACGCCGGGGTTGGTGAAGTCGAGCACGGCGTGCAGCTCCGCCAGCCGGTTCTCCACCGGCGTGCCCGTGAGTGCGATCCGCTGCGTGCCCTGCGGCGGGTGCGGCGCGCCCGCCACCTGGCGGACGGCCCGTGCGGCGCGGGTGCCGGGGTTCTTCACGTGCTGGGCCTCGTCGAGGGCCACGCGGCGCCAGGCGACGGCGGCGAGGTCGTCGGCGTCGCGGGCCACGAGCGGGTAGGTCGTCAGCACGAGGTCGCCGGCCGCGGCGGCGTCGAGCAGCTCCTGGCCGCGCAGCCGCTCGGGACCGTGGTGGACGTGCACCCGCAGGTCCGGTGCGAAGCGCGCCGCCTCGCGCTCCCAGTTGCCCACCACCGACATGGGGCAGACCAGCAGCGTCGGGCCCGCCTGCGGGTCCTGCTCGCGCTCGGACAGCAGCAGCGCGAGCAGCTGCACCGTCTTGCCCAGCCCCATGTCGTCGGCGAGCACCCCGCCCAGGCCGTGCGCGTCGAGGAAGGCCATCCACGCCAGGCCTCGCTCCTGGTAGGGCCGCAGCTGCGCGCGCAGGCCGGCGGGCGCGGGCACCGGCTCCAGCGCGCGCCTCTCACCACCGCCCAGCAGCGCGCCGAGCGGCCCGTCGCCGTCGAGCGACACCAGCGGTGCGGGCAGGCTCCCCGAGGCCAGCTGCCCCAGCACGCCCGTCAGCGAGGTGAGGGACGACTCCTGGTGCGCGGAGCGCTGCAGGAACCTCAGGGACCTGGCGATCGCGTCGGCGTCCACCTGCACCCACTGCCCGCGCAGCTGCACCAGGGGGGCGCGCTGCGCGGCGAGCACCGCCAGCTCGGCCTCGTCCAGCTCGACGTCGCCGAGGACCACCCGCCAGTCGACCTCCACCAGGTCGGTCTTGGCCAGCGACCCCGGCGCCCCCACCGCGGCGGGCACGTCGGAGGTGCCCTGCGGCGCCGGGCCGTCGCCGGGGCGGCGGGCGCGCACCGACAGTCCCACCGTCGGGCGCAGCCACCGGCCGGGCAGGGCGACGGCGAAGCCCGCGTCCACCAGCGCGGGCACCCCGTCGGTGACGAGGTCCACCACCTGCTGGGCGTCGAGCTCGGCGTCGGCGTCGGGCGAGGCCCCCAGCTCGAGCAGCCCGGGGTGGACGGCGGCGGCGCGGCCCAGCTCGGCCACGGCGAACGCCCACGGGTCGAGGTCGCCGTCCCAGTCCTGGCCCCACAGCCCGCCGACGCCGCGGCGCACCTCCGCGGGGGTGGCGACGGCGCTGGGGTCGTCCAGGGAGCGCAGGCGCACCTGGAGGGTCCACGGCTCGTCCTCCCCCTCCGGCTCGGCCACCCGCAGCAGCAGCTCCGCGGGCTGGGTGGTGGCGCTGGTGCGCCAGCGCTGCGCCCGCGCGGCCAGCTCCACCAGCGCCCGCGCCGGCGCCTCCGGCCCCACCGGCTCTCCCGTGCGCAGGGAGGTCAGCCAGGCCGAGACCGCGTCCGCGCCACCCGCCGGCAGCGGCTCCAGCGGCTCGGGCGCCGGCGCCGGCGCCGGCAGGGCTGCCGCGAGCTGCGCGCCCACCGCGGCGGTGAGGTCGGCGACGACGGCGCCCACCAGCTCCTCCCCCGGGCGGCCGCTGCGCCCCTCGTCCTCGGACCGGGCGGCAGGAGGCGCGGCAGCGGCGGCGGCGGAGCACCAGCGGCGCCACGCCCTGTCCACCAGCGGGTGCCAGCGGCCCCACCACTCGCCCTCGGCCTGCTCCAGCCCCGGCACCAGCAGCCCCGCCCGGGCGCGGGCGTCGGCGGCCGCGGCCACCCCGGCCAGCCAGAGCAGGTCCTCGCCGACCTCGAGCGGCCACGGCGGGCGTGCTGAGGAGACCACCAGCTGCCGGTGCAGCTCCAGCAGCACCGGCAGGGCCCGGTCGGGCCCGAGGACGACGGCGGGCAGCCGCTGCAGCGACAGGCCCGCCGGCGCGCCCGCGGCCGGCTCCCCTCCCGGGGGCAGCTGCAGCTCCACCGTGCCGCGCGCCCGCGCCACCAGGGCGTGCGCCAGCCGCGGCAGCCCGTCCGCGAGCGCCTCGCGGACGGCCTCGGCGTCGGCGCCGGTCAGCGGCAGCCGCGCGGGCGCCTCCGCCCACAGGCACAGGGCGCCGCGCCGCGCCCAGACGCCGTGGACCGCGAGCACCCGCCGGACTCTAGTGAGCGGCGGTGACAGCCCGCGGGTGGAGCCGCGTCGGCCCGTCGTCAGGTCTGCGTCAGGTGCTCTCCCCTACCGTGGGTCACCGTGCCGGCAGGCGTCGACGGAGTCGCCGGGCCGCCGGCGGTGTCGTTCTGAGAGGGATCGTCTGACGTGGAGTGGTGGCACGCCGTCCTGCTGGGAGCTGTAGAAGGGGTCACGGAGTTCCTCCCCGTGTCCTCCACGGGGCACCTGACGATCCTCGAGAAGCTGCTCGGCTACACCATCGACGACCCCGACATCACGGCCTTCACCGTGATCATCCAGGTGGGCGCGGTGCTGGCGACGCTGCTGTACCTGCGCCGCGACATCGTCCGGCTCATCGCCGCCTTCCTCGACGGGCTGCGCTACCCCCAGGCCCGCCACAACGCCGACTGGCGGATGGCGATCGGCGTGATCGTCGGCTCGATCCCGATCGGCGTCATCGGGTTCCTCTTCTCCGACGTCATCGAGACCACGCTGCGCAGCCTGTGGGTGGTGGGCGCCGCGCTCATCGCCTGGAGCTTCGTCATGCTCTACGCGGACCGCACCGCCCGGCAGGACCGACCGGAGAGCTCGGTGACCTGGCGCGACACGCTCGCCATCGGCCTGGTGCAGTGCCTGGCGCTGGTGCCGGGCGTCTCGCGCTCGGGCGCCACCATGTCCATCGGCCTGGTCCGGGGTCTCGACCGCGTCACCGTGACGCGGCTGTCGTTCTTCCTGTCCATCCCGGCCCTCACGGCCGCGAGCGTCTACCAGGGCGTCAGCGCCGCCCCGCAGATCGCCAGCGGCATCGGCTGGGGCCCCACGCTGCTGGCCACCGCGGTGAGCTTCGTGGTGGCGTACGTGACGGTGGACTGGCTGCTGAAGTTCATCGCCCGGCACAGCTACTCGCTGTTCATCGTCTACCGCGTGGTCGCGGGCGCCGTGGTGCTGGCGCTGGTGGGGACCGGGGTCGTCTCCGCCACCTGAGGGTGGCACCGTGGGGCGGGTGAGCAGCCCGACCCCCGCCGACAGCCTCCTCACCGACGCCGCCCGGCTCCTGCCCGACCTGGTCGGGCTGCGCCGCACCCTGCACGCCGCTCCCGAGGTGGGCCTGCAGCTGCCGCGCACGCAGGCGGCGGTGCTCGAGGCCCTGGCCGGGCTGGGCCTGGAGGTCGGCACCGGCCCCGCGGACAGCGCGACGACGGGCGTGGTCGCGGTCCTGCGCGGCGCCCGTCCCGGCCCGACCGTGCTGCTGCGCGGCGACATGGACGCGCTGCCCGTCGTCGAGCGCAACGACCTGCCCTACGCCTCCACCAACGGCGCCATGCACGCCTGCGGCCACGACCTGCACGTGGCGGGCCTGGTCGGTGCCGCGCGCCTGCTCGCCGCGCGGCGCGAGGAGCTCGCCGGGGACGTCGTCCTCATGTTCCAGCCCGGCGAGGAGGGCTTCGGCGGCGCCAAGATCATGGTCGACGAGGGCGTGCTCGCCGCCTCCGGGTCGCACCCGGTGGCCGCCTACGGCGTGCACGTGGCACCCGGCCCGCGCGGGGTCTTCAGCACCCGGCCCGGACCGCTCATGGCCGGCTCCAACCAGCTGCACATCACCGTCCACGGCGCGGGCGGCCACGGCTCGCGGCCCTACGCGGCGCTCGACCCGGTGCCGGCGCTCGCCGAGCTGGTCACGGCGCTGCAGACCATGGTCAGCCGCCGCTTCGACGTGCACGACCCGGTGGTGCTGTCGGTGACGCAGCTGTCCGCGGGCGAGGCGCTCAACGTCATCCCGCCGTCGGCGAGCCTGGGCGCCACCGTCCGCACCCTGTCCGCGGCGTCGGTGGACAGGCTCCGGGAGGAGACCGCGCGCCTGGCCCACGGCATCGCCGCCGCCCACGGGTGCACCGCGGAGGTGTCCTTCGAGGTGCAGTACCCGGTGACGGTCAACGACGCCGGCGCCGCCGCCACCGCCCTCGAGGTGGTGGAGGGCCTGCTCGGCGAGGGCCGCGGCACCGTCATGCCCGTGCCGCTCATGGGCTCGGAGGACTTCAGCTTCGTGCTCGAGCAGGTGCCGGGCGCGTTCCTGTTCCTGGGCGCGAGCCCGGACGGCGTGGACCCGGCCACCACGGCGTGGAACCACTCACCGCTGGTGCTCTTCGACGACGCCGTCCTCGGCGACCAGGCCGCCGCGCTCGCCGCGATGGCCCTGCACCACCTGGCCCGCTGACCGACTGGCTGATCGCCCTGCCGATCAGCCAGCAGAGCGCAGGCCTGCCACGGCGCCGTTCCAGGCACCGCTGACGGCGCCGGTCACCACGGCCTCGGTCTGCTGCACGAGGTGCTGGGAGCGCTGCTCCACCCCGCGGGTGTCGACGCCCGGCACGGTCACCCGCGGGAGGGCGAAGGCGAACAGGACGACGACGAGCGCCGCGAGCACGAACAGCGTGAACGCGGTCTGGGTGAGGGAGCGGACGGCGCGCACGGTGACCTCCAGGTGACGGGACGTACCGGACATTCCACACCGCGGACCTGAAGCCGGCCTGAGGAGCCGTGCCCGCGGGGGCGCCCGCGAGGATGGGGCCGTGCGCATCGTCGTCATCGACCCGAACCTGCCCGCCGTGGCGGCCGAGCTGGAGGCCGCGGTCGAGGCCGTCGCACCGGGCGCGCAGGTGGCGTGGCACCCCCGCTTCGACAGGGAGGCCGTGGCGCGGGACCTGCCCGGCGCCGAGGTGCTGGTGGCCAGCCGGTACACGGCTTCGCTCGTCCCCTGGAGCACCTCGCTGCGGCTGCTGCAGTGCCCCGCGGCCGGACTGGACGCCATCGACACCGGCGCCCTGCCCGCCGGGGTGCTGCTGGCCAACACCGGCCACCACGAGCGCAGCATCGCCGAGCACGTGCTGGCCGGCGTCGTCGTCCTGAGGCGGCGCGTCCGGGAGCAGGACGTCGCGCTGCGCGAGCGCGGGCAGTGGGCGTCCTCGACGTTCGACGCGTCGCTGCCGCTGCCGCTGGGGCTGGACGGGGCGCGGGTCGGCTTCGTGGGGTTCGGGGCCATCGGCCGCGCGTGCTGGGCGCCGTTCGCCGCCCTCGGCGCCACCGGGGCGGCGGTGACCGGCAGCGGCCGGCTCGACGCGGCCGAGCACGGGCTGGCGTGGGCGGGTGGCACGGACCGGCTCGACGAGCTGGTGGCCGGGTCCGACGTCGTCGTCCTGTCGGCACCGCTGACCCCGGCGACGACGGGGCTGGTGGACGCCCGGCTGCTGGCGCTGGCGCCCCCGGGTGCGGTGCTGGTCAACGTGGGGCGCGGGCCGCTGGTGGACGAGGCCGCGCTCTTCGAGGCGCTGCGCGCGGGCCGCCTCGGCGGGGCGGTGCTGGACGTGTGGTGGAGCTACCCCGGCGGCGGTGCGGCCGGGGGGTCCGGCGGTGCCGCCGGCGGGGCGCCGGGGCCGGTCACCGGAGCGCCGGGGCGGTGCGACTGGGGGTCCCTGCCCAACGTGGTGGCCTCGCCCCACAGCTCGGGCATCACCCGGCAGACGCTGCTGGCGCGGGTGGCCGACGTCGCCGAGAACGTGAGACGGCTCAGGGCCGGGGAGCCGCTGGTGAACGCGGTCCCCCGGCCCTGAGCCGGGTGCTGGTCGGTGCTGGCAGGTGCTGGTCGGGAGGGCGTCAGCCCTTGATGCCGGTGCCGGCCACGCCCTCGATGATCCTGCGCTGGAAGATGAGGTAGAGGACCACCAGCGGCAGCGCGCCGAGCACGGCGCCGGCCTGGATGTCGGCGTAGCGCTGCCCGAAGGAGCCCTGCACCGTGGCCAGGCCGACGGGGATGGTCATGAGCTCGGGGTTGGAGACCACGAACAGCGGCAGGATGAGGTTGTTCCACACCCCGACGAAGGTGACGATCGCCATCGCCGCGATGATCGGCTTGCTCAGCGGCATGATCACCTGGCGGTAGATCCGCCAGTAGCCGGCGCCGTCGATGCGGGCGGCCTCCTCGAGCTCGCGCGGGAGCCCGTCGAAGAACTGCTTGAACACGAAGACGGCGATGACCGCGGGCACCTGCGGGAAGATCACGGCCCAGTAGGTGTTGAGCAGCCCGGCGATGTTGAGCATCTGGAAGATCGGCACCACGAGCACCTGGGCCGGCACCATGATGCCGAGGATCATGAGCAGGAACACGATGCGGCGGCCCGGGAACTGCAGCCGCGACAGCGCGAAGCCGGCCATCGAGGCGAACAGCACCGTGAGGAACGTCGTCACGGCCGAGGTGAGGAAGCTGGACAGGTACCAGTTCCAGATGTCACCGCTGGCCAGCAGGGTGCCGTAGCTGTGCAGCGTGGGCGCGGCGGTGAGGATCGGGCCGGTGCCCAGGGCCGCCTCGGCGTTGCTGGACAGCGACGTCTTGAGGGCGAACAGGCTGGGGATCAGCCAGATGACCGCGAAGACGACGAGCACCACCGTGGTGATGACGGTGAAGGCGCGCCCGCTGCTGGCGGCCTTCTCGGGGGCGACCCGGGCCGCCGGGGCGGCGGCCGAGACGCCGTTGCGCACTGAGGTGGCGGACACGGCTCAGGCCCTCCTGCTCTGGTAGCTCTCGAACGCCTGGCGCAGCAGGGCGATGACGATGATGAGGATGAAGAGGATCACCGAGGCCGCCGACGCCGCGCCGATGCGGTTGTCGGTGAAGGCCACGCCCGCCGTCAGCGTCAGGGCCACCTGCGTGGAGATGCCCGGGCCGCCGGAGGTCATGAGGTAGACCTGGTCGAAGATCTTCAGGCTGGCGATGATCTGCAGCAGCACCACGAGGGTGGTGGTGCGGGCCAGCAGCGGCAGCGTGATGAGGCGGATCTGCTGCCACGGGGTGGCGCCGTCCACGGCGGCCGCCTCGTACAGCTCGCGGGGGATGTCCTGCAGGCCCGCGAGGTAGAGGACGAAGTTGAAGCCGAGGGTCCACCACACGGTGGCCGCGGCCACGCCCCACATCGCCCAGGTCGGGTCACCGAGGACGGCGGTGGGGGTGAGCCCGAACAGGGACTGCAGCGAGGGCCACAGGCCGGTGCCGGGGGTGAAGATGAACACCCAGATCAGCGAGATGGTGGCCGAGGGCAGCACGAACGGCAGGAAGAACGCCAGCCGGAAGAACCACTGGCCGCGGTTCATGCGGTTGGCGAGCACCGCGAAGACGAAGCTGAGGATGACCAGCGGGACGGTCGTGATGAGCGTGAAGTACAGCGTCTGCCACAGGGCCTGGCGGAAGTCGTCCCGGCCGAGCATCTCCGCGTAGTTGCCGAGCCCGGCGAAGCTGCCGATGCCGGGCTTGACCAGCGAGGTGTTGAAGAAGCTCACGACGATCATGTAGATCACCGGGACGATGAGGAAGAGCGCGTAGAAGACGCCGAACGGGGCGATGAACAGCCACCCCGCGCGGGCGTCGGTGCGCTTCACCCGGCGCGAGGGGGCCGCCGGTGCGGCGGCCCCGGGCGGGGCGAGGGTCTGAGCGGTCACCGGAGGCTCTCCTTCCAGGTCTGCTGGGCGTGCCGGGTCTGCCGGGTCGGCGCGGTCACACCGGGCTCGGGGTGTCGAGATAGGTCTGCAGCTGCGACTTCATCGCCGCGAGCGCGTCCTGCGGGCTGGCGAGCTGCTGCTGCACGAGGCCCAGCTGCGCGCCGACGATGTTCTCGAAGTTGCTGCCCGAGCCGGAGTACCAGCCGGGCGGGTCGTAGTTGGCGATCTCCGCCGCCGAGGCGTAGTCGGCCTGGGGCTCGAGCGCCTTGTACTCGGCGGAGTCGAGGGTCTCCTTGAAGGCGGGGATGTGCCCGCCCTTCGCCCACGTCAGCGACTGGTCGAGCATCGACTTGATGAAGCCCATCGCCAGCTTCTTCTGCGCGTCGGTGCGGTCCATCCTCGGGAGGATGAAGGTGTGCGAGTCGGCCTGGGCGGCCGGCTTGTCGAACAGCTGCGGCACCGGGACCATCCCGAACTTCAGCCCCTCCACGGCCTGCGCCGTGGTGATCTCCCACTCGCCCTGCATGTAGAAGCCGGCCTTGCCGGTGAACATGAGCGTCTGGGCGCCGGCGTAGTCCTCGGTCGGCGTGAGCAGGCCCTTCTTCACCAGCGAGGAGGTGTACTCCATCGTCGTGATGGCGAGGTCCTCGTTGACGGTGAGCGTGGCGCCGTCGTCCCCGAGGAAGGGGGTGGCCCCGTCCTGCTGCCAGTACAGGGTCTGGAAGAGGCGCCACTGGCCGGCGGTGTCGCCCACGGAGGCGACGGCGAGCGGGGTGGCGCCGGTGACGCCCTTGATGGCGGTCAGCGCCGCCTCGAACGCCTCGGTCCCCTGGATGCTGTTGAGCTTGCCGTCGCCGGCGAGCAGGCCCGCCTTCTGGCAGACGTCGCTGTTGAAGTACATGACGAAGGGGTGGGTGTCGAGGGGGACGGTGTAGTAGCTGTCCCCAACCTTCCCCGCGTTCCACACCGACTCGGTGAAGGACGAGCTCGACAGGCCCACGAGGCCGAGCAGGTCCTCGGTGATCGGCTCGAGCAGGTCGGCCTGGGCGAGGATGGTCGCGCGGGTGGCGTGGGCCACGGCGACGTCCGGCGGCTTGTTGCCGAGCGTGGCCAGCACGACCTTGGTGTAGTACGGGTTGCCCCAGGCGAAGGTGGCGGCGGTCAGGGAGCTCGCGCCGCCGTGCTGCGTGCGGTACTCGTCGAGCATCGTCTGCAGGCGGGCGCCGTCACCGCCGCCGAACAGGTTCCAGAACGTGACCGACCCGGGGTCGAGCGGGGTGCCCGCCACGCCCGCGGCCAGGGGCGAGCCGCAGCCGGCCAGGCCACCGGACAGGCCCAGGGGCCCCCAGGCCGGCCAGGCCCCCGGCCAGGACCCCCCGGCGGCTGGGGCCCGGCGGTGCTGTGACGGGTGGGTGCCCTGCGGGCAGCCTCGTGGACATCATCGACCTCCTCGTCGTGCGCTGGCCCGGAGTCTGCATGGTCGGCCCCCGATTTGCAACGATAGAAATCCGGTGGCGCGCCGTGGCACACTCCGGCCCGTGGCAGAGACGGCACAGCTCCCCCGCGCCAGCACGCAGAGCGGGGAGCACCCCCGTCCGCAGCTGCTGCGACAGCACTGGACCGACCTCGGCGGCACCTGGCAGCTGGGCCTCGTCCCCGCCGGGTCCCCCGGTCCGCGGGGCCTGTGGCGCGGTGGGTCCCTGCAGGACCGGACGGGCTTCGAGCGCGACGTCGTCGTCCCCTACCCGCCGGAGAGCTCCGCGTCCGGGGTGGGCGAGCAGGGCCCGTTCGCCGAGCTCTGGTACCGCCGCGGCCTGCGGCTGCGCGACGTCGCCGGCGCCGGGGAGCTCGCGGCCGAGGGGTCGGGGGCGCGGCTCGTGCTGCGCTTCGGTGCGGTCGACCACAGCGCGCGGGTCTGGTTCGACGGCCACCTCGTGGCCGAGCACACCGGCGGGCAGACGCCGTTCTCCGCCGACGTCACCGACCTCCTCACCCCCGGCCCCGACCTGGACCTCGACAACGAGCACGTGCTCGTGGTCCGCGCCGTCGACGACGCCCGCGACCCCGAGCTGCCCCGCGGCAAGCAGGACTGGCACGACGCCCCGCACGCCATCTGGTACCGCCGCACCTCCGGCATCTGGCAGACGGTCTGGGCCGAGGTGGTCCCGGCGGTCAGCATCGAGCACCTCACCTGGACCACCGACCTCGTCGGCGCCACCGTGCACCTCGTCGCGGAGCTGTCGAGCGTCCCCGTGGAGCCGGTCAGCCTCGCCGTCCGCCTGTCCCTCGGGGCTCACGACGACGACGAGCGCGTGCTCGCCGAGGCCGTGGTCGCCGTGCCCGGTCCCACCGAGCGCGGGGGACCGCGCGTCGAGGTGGCCCTGGCGGTGCCGCTGCTGCGGCACGGGCAGGAGCGCGAGGCGCTGCTGTGGAGCCCGGAGCACCCCCACCTCGTCGACGCGCAGGTGCGGCTGCTGACCCGGGGGCCCGCCTCACCGGCCGGTGCTGGCGCCGAGCTGGACGCCGTCGCCAGCTACCTCGGGATGCGCTCGGTGCAGGTGGGCGCCGGGCAGCTGCTGCTCAACGGCACCCCGCGCACGCTGCGGAGCGTGCTCGACCAGGGCTGGTGGCCCGACACCCACCTGGCCGCCAGCGCCGCGCGGCTGCGCACCGAGGCCCAGCTGCTGGCCGACCTGGGGTTCGACTCGGTGCGGATCCACCAGAAGGTGGAGGACCCGCGCTTCCTGCACTGGTGCGACCGGCTCGGCATCACCGTCTGGGCCGAGACGGCCGGCGCCTACGCCCACACCTCGCGCGCCGTCTCCCTGCTGACGGCGGAGTGGCTGGAGGTGGTCCGCCGCGACGCGAGCCACCCGAGCGTGGTGGCGTGGGTGCCGCTCAACGAGAGCTGGGGCGTGCAGGACATCGCGGTCTCCGCCGGGGAGCGCGCATACGCGACGGCGCTGGCGAACCTCACCCGCGCGCTGGACCCGACCCGGCCCGTCATCAGCAACGACGGGTGGGAGCACACCGACTCCGACCTCTGGACCGTGCACGACTACACCGACTCCGGGGAGGTGCTCGTGCGCCGCTACGGCTCGCCGGAGGCCGCCGCGGCGCTGGTGGGCGTGCCCTCGCCGTCGTCGTCCTCGGCCCGGGTGAGCGCCAACGGCCGGCGCCTGCGGGTGGCCGGCGGGCGCGGCGACGTCGCGGCCGAGGAGCGGCCCCTGGTGCTCAGCGAGTTCGGCGGGGTGCGCTTCACGCCCGCCGTCGATGGCGCAGCGGCGCCCGAGGGCGCGACGTGGGGGTACTCGACCGCCTCCGACGCCGGCGACTACGCCCGCCGCCTGGGCGACCTGCTGGGCGCGGCGAACGCGTGCGTGGAGGCGGGCGGCCTGGTCGGGTGGTGCTACACGCAGCTGGCCGACACGCTGCAGGAGGCCAACGGCCTGGTCACGGAGGACCGCACGCCCAAGCTGCCGCTGGCGCAGCTGCGCGCGCTGGTCACCGGCGAGCCAGCGCCCCCGTCCGCAGGGTCTTCTTCGCCGACGGCGTGAGGAGCAGCTGCCCCACGAAGCCGACGGCCAGGGCGGCGAGCACCCCGAGGTTGGCGTAGGCCCACGGGCCGTCCTTCCCGCCCAGGCCGACCGGCCCCAGCAGGTAGCCCTGCCAGGCGAGCCACGTGGCGCTGGTGTTCACCACCAGCCCCCAGCCGAGGACGGACGACGCCACCAGCAGCGCCACGGCCCCCCAGCGCACCGAGCCGTACTGGCCCGCGGGGTCGAAGAGGGCGGCGTCGTCGTAGGCGCCGGAGCGGCGGACCAGGTCCGCGACGGCCGCCCCCGCCCACGCGGCGATCGGCACCCCGAGGGTGATGAGGAACCCCTGGAACGGGGTGAGGAAGTCGGCGGAGACGAAGACCACGTACACCGCGCCGGCAACCATGAGCGCGCCGTCCACCAGGGCGGCCGCCCAGCGCGGGGCGGGCAGCCCCAGGGACAGCAGCGCCAGGCCGGAGGAGTAGATGTCCAGCACCGCGCCGCCCACCAGGGACAGCACCGCCACCACGGCGAACGGCACGAGGAACCAGGTGGGCAGGCCGGTGGCCAGGGCGCCGATGGGGTCGGTGCCGGCGCCCTCCGCGAACGCCGGCGAGGAGGCCGCGAGCAGCACCCCGAAGCCCAGCAGCACCAGCGGCGCGGCGGCGCCGCCGAACGTCGTCCACCACACCACGCCGGGGCGGGAGGAGTGCCGGGGCAGGTAGCGGGAGTAGTCGCCGGCGGCGTTGACCCACCCGAGCCCGAACAGGGTCATGCTGAACACGGCCGCGCCGAGCAGCGCCTGCCAGGAGCCGTTCGGCGCCGAGGTGATCGCGCCCCAGTCGAGGTCGGGCACCCGCAGCGCGAGGAAGACCGCGGTCAGCACGCCGGTCACCCAGGTGATGACGGCCTGCAGCTTCATGATCGCCTCGAAGCCCAGCACCCCGGCGCCCACCACCAGGGCGACGACGACGACGAGGGCGACCGCCTTGGTGACCGCTCCGCCGCCCCAGCCCAGCGTCGTGAACACGGTGGCGGTGGCCAGCGCCGCCAGCGAGACGAGGACCGTCTCCCACCCGACGGTGAGCAGCCAGCTGATGGCCGAGGGGACCTTGTTGCCGCGGACGCCGTACGCCGCGCGCGAGACCACCATGGTCGGCGCGGACGCGCGGGTGCCGCCGAGGGCGACGAGCCCGCACAGGAGGAACGACGCCACGATCCCGACCACACCCGCGAGCAGCGCCTGCCACCAGCTGACCCCGAAGCCGAGCACGAACGCGCCGTTGGCGATGCCGAAGACGGAGACGTTGGCGGCGAACCACGGCCAGAACAGGCTGGACGGCTTCCCGCGGCGCTCGGACTCGTCGATGACGTTGAGGCCGTTGACCTCGACCCTCGAGAGCGAGGGCGTCTCCTGCTGCGGCACGACGGACACGACGGAACAGTACGGTCTGCGCGCCCCCTGGCCGAGACCCCGACGCGGGTCGAACGCCTGTTTGAGATCGCGTGCTCGATCCACTACGCTGCGTTCGTGGCGACGACAGCCCCGAAGGGGACCTCCAGCCGAGCTGACGACCTCACCAGCCGGCAGCGGGCCGTCCTCGACACCATCCGCGAGTCGGTCTCGAGCCGCGGCTACCCGCCGAGCATGCGGGAGATCGGCAAGGTCGTCGGGCTGCACAGCCCCAGCAGCGTCGCGCACCAGCTGGTGACGCTCGAGCGCAAGGGCTACCTGCGCCGCGACCCCAACCGCCCGCGCGCCATCGAGGTGGTCGACGCCGGCCGCGGAGCGGGCCGCGAGGAGGGCGGCCCCGCCGTCCCCGTGGTGCCGGAGAGCGAGGACACCGCCTTCGTGCCGCTGGTCGGCCGCATCGCGGCGGGTGCGCCGCTGCTGGCCGAGCAGGAGGTGGAGGACGTCTTCGCCCTCCCCCGCCAGCTGGTCGGCGAGGGCGAGCTCTTCACGCTGCGGGTGGTCGGTGACTCCATGGTGGACGCCGCCATCTGCGACGGCGACTACGTGGTGGTGCGCCGCCAGCCCGTCGCCGAGAACGGCGAGGTGGTCGCCGCCATGATCGACGGCGAGGCCACGGTCAAGGTGCTGCAGCGCCGCGGCGGCCGGGTGCAGCTGCTCCCCCGCAACGACGCGTACTCCCCCATCGACGGGACCGACGCGACCGTCCTGGGCCGCGTCGTCACGGTGCTGCGCTCGCTCTAGCCGAAGTAGCCGAGCAGCTTCGGCAGCTGCTGGGCCATGGTCAGCACGGTCGCCGTGCCGTAGATGAGGATGGCGGCCACCAGCAGCGCCAGCCGCACACCTCTGACGCGCAGCGGCGCGGGCAGCAGCCGGCGGTTGGTGGCGATGAGCAGCGCCGAGTAGATGGTCATCATGAGACCGCCGACGGTGGCGGAGACGACGACGAGCGCGATCGGCTGGTCGAAGCCGACCAGCAGCACCACGATGCCGATCGCCACGAGGCCCCAGGTGAGCCAGAAGTAGAGGCGGCTCTCGTCGGCGCCCCTGAGGTAGCTGGTCTTGAGCACGTCCGCGGCCATGCGGCTGGTGTAGTCGGTGATGCCGAGCGCGGCGCCGAACAGCGAGAACGCCCCGATGACCCAGAAGAAGACGCCGAACCAGCTGCCGACGGCCTGCGCCAGCTGCTCGCCCTCCACCCGGACGAACTGGATGTCGCTCGGCAGGTCCTCGAGGCCGAAGACCGTGGAGTAGGCCAGCAGCGAGGTGAAGAAGATCGACACCACGGTGATGGCGACGAAGGTGCTCAGCTGCTCGACGTTGGCGAAGCGCCACCACCCGCGCCAGCGCCGCAGGTTCTCCTCCCCCTCGGGGCCCTCGACGCGGAAGACGTAGCCGGTGCTGGGCACCGCCTCCGGCTCACCGGTGACGGGGCTCTGCAGCCGCGGCACGTAGTGCCCCATGCCGAAGCCCTTGTCGCGGATCCAGTTGGACTGCACGAGGTTCTGCCCGCCGCCGGCGCCGGCGAAGATCATGGCGCCGAAGAGGGTGGCGAACCCCAGCTCGGCCGCGGGGAAGCCGGCCTGCGTGACGATGGTCGGCACGTCGCGCCACGCCGTCGCCGAGATGGCCGCGACGGCGCCCACCACGAGCAGCAGCAGCACGGCGGCCACCTTGACCATCTGGATCTTCTCCAGCGCCACGTAGACGACCGGGGCGAGGGTGAGGATGAGCCCGATGGCCACCAGCAGGCCGATGGCGATGAACCGCGGTGTCCCGCCGGTGAGGAAGCTGATGAGCGTCGCCGAGCTCGTGGCCCACCCCGGCCACAGGTTGGCGCCGTAGGTGAGGACGGCGAAGACCAGGCCCCAGTGCGGCCAGAACCTGCTGAAGCCCGTCACCGCCGTCTCGCCGGTGGCCAGGGCGTACCGCTCGATCTCCATGGTCACGAAGTACTGCGTGACCACCCCCACCACCGCGGCCCACACGAACACCAGCCCCACCTGCGAGGCGATGAAGGGGAACAGCACGAACTCGCCGCTGCTCAGCCCCACGCCGGCGGCGATGATGCCCGGCCCGATGAGCGGCAGCCACCGGCTCGGCGGCTTCGGCAGCGCCCGCACCTGCGGCACCGCGAGCGTCGACCCGCGGAAGGGGTCCAGGACTGACGTGCTGGCGGAGGGGGTGGCGCTCGTCGGTCGCTGACCGGCCGCGTCGTCGCGGGTCGACATCACCCCAACGTGGCGCAGGTCACAGCGGACCGCCACTCCAGGTGGCGGTTCGCTCGAGGATCAGCCGGCGAGCAGGGCCCGGCCCATCCCCGTCACCACGCGGCGCGTGAGGCGTCCGCGGGCCAGGCCGATGTCGGCGACGTCGTCGAAGACGCCGGTGTCCCGGGCCGAGGCGCGCAGCGCCGCGTGCAGCAGCCGGTCGCTGCGGACCAGCCGGGCCGCGAGGTCCGTGTGCCGCAGGTGCCCGACCAGCGCCTCGCCCAGCATGCGGTCGTAGCGGCCACCTCCGAGCGCCGCGCGCCCGGCGAGCACGCCGGACAGGACCGCGTAGTAGATGCCCTCCCCCGTCACGGGGTTGACGAGGCTGGCCGCGTCGCCCGCGAGCAGCACCCTGCCCACCGACCACACACCGCTGCGACCTGTCGAGAGCGGCAGCGGGTGCCCGGCCACCTGCTCGGCGCCGGCCGTGGTCCCCGGCAGCAGCTCCTCGAGTCGCTCCAGCAGCCGCGCGCGCGTGGGCGTCTGCCCCGCGCTCGAGCGCGAGTCCACCAGCTGCCCGAACCCGACGTTCGCGCGCCCGTCCCCGACCGGGAAGGACCACGCGTAGCTGGGCCGGTCGGTGTCGGTGGAGAAGGCGAGCACCTGCACGCCGTCGTGCTCGGGCAGCACGGGCGCGTAGGCGCGCACCGCGATCGCCGTCGTCCCCCGCTTCTGCGGCGGCACGGCCGCCGGGCCCAGGGCCCGCCGCACCTCCGAGTGGGCGCCGTCGGCCCCCACCACGACGCGGGCGCGGACCAGCTCCCCGTCGGACAGGACGACGCCGACCCCGGCGCCGTCCTGCAGCACGTCGCGCACGCGAGCCCGGCGCAGGACGGCGCCCCGGTCGGTGGCGGCCCGCAGGATCCGCTCGTCGAGCACCGCGCGCGGCACCACCTGGGCCGGTCGGCTCATGGCCTCCTCGACCACCGGCACGCCAGGCGCCCCCACCACCGAGATCCGCAGCCGCGGCGCCACCGGCCAGTCGTCGAGCAGGCCGGTGACGCCGACGGTCTCGAGGACGTCGAGGGCGTGCGGGGCCACGCCGTCCCCGCAGACCTTGTCCCGCGGGAAGTCCGCGCGGTCCAGGAGCAGCACCCGGGCACCGGGCCGCTGGTGCAGCGCCCCCAGGGCCGCCGCCGAGCCCGCCGGCCCCGCCCCGACGACGACGAGGTCCCAGTGCTGCTCCAGACCGTGCTGCGTCACACCGGGAGTCTGCCAGCAGGGTCAGGCGGCGAGCCGCACGGTGAGGTCGGACCCGGCGAGGGCCTTGGTGAACGGGCAGATCTGCTGGGCCTGCTCCAGCACGCGCTCGGCGACGTCGTCGGCGAGGCCGCTGACCTCCAGCGTGATGTGGCTCGTGTAGCCGGCCTCCTCGGCGGTGGTCAGCGTCACGTGCGCGGTGACCTGGGCGTCGCTCGCGTCGACGTCCTGCGTGGACGCGGCGATGCCGATCGACTGCTGGAGGCACGCGGCGGTGGCCGCGGCCATGAGGTGCTCGGGAGTGGTGCGGTCTCCCGCTGCCTCACCCGCCAGCTGCGTGGCGGCCTCCAGGACGCCGTCGGAGGTCTTCACGCTGCCGGCGACGGCGGTGGCCGTGGCGTCCTGGACGGTGGTCTGGCTGCTCTTCTCGCTCTGGGTGGTCATGCAGCGACGCTAAGCAGACGCGCTGGCAGCCGCCTCTTGATCACTCGCTGCGGCGTCGAGGCGGCGCAGCGCACCGAGGACGACCTCCTTGTCGGTGGTCGGCCACAGCGGCGGCAGGCTCGCCCGCAGGAACGAGCCGTACCGCTTGGTGGCCAGCCGCGGGTCGAGCAGGGCCACCACGCCGCGGTCGGAGGTGCTGCGCAGCAGCCGCCCGGCGCCCTGCGCCAGCAGCAGCGCCGCGTGGGTGGCCGAGACCGCCATGAAGCCGTTGCCGCCGGCGCGGTCGGCGGCCTCCGCGCGAGCCGAGGACAGCGGGTCGTCGGGGCGGGGGAAGGGGATCCGGTCCAGGACCACCAGCTGGCAGGACGGGCCGGGCACGTCCACGCCCTGCCACAGCGTCAGGGTGCCGAACAGGCAGGTGCGCGGGTCCGCGGCGAACTCCCGCACGAGGTTGGGGACGGTGTCGTCGCCCTGGCAGAGCACGGAGATGCCGTGCTGGGCGAGCCGGTCCCCGAGGGCCTCGGCGGCGGCCTCGGCGGCGCGGCGGGAGGAGAACAGCCCCAGCGCGCGGCCGCCGGCGGCGACGACGAGCTGCTCGACCTCCTCCAGCACCTCCGGCACCGGGCCCTCCCGGCCGGGCTGCGGCAGGTGCTTGGCCACGTAGAGGATGCCCTGCCGGGCGTGGTCGAACGGGCTGCCGACGTCGAGCGCGGTCCACTGCGGCGCCCCGGCCCCCTGCAGGCCGAGCGCACCGGCGGCGGCGTCGAAGGACCCGCCCGGCGTGAGCGTGGCGGAGGTCAGCACCACCGTGGACCCGCCGAACAGGTGCTCGCGCAGCGTCATCGCCACGCTCAGCGGGGCCACGTGGAGAACGCGGGGGCGGGGTTCCTCGCCCGCCGCGTCACGGCGCCAGGCGCCGGGCGCCTCGAGCCACGCGACGTCCTCGCCCGCGCCGTCGGCACCGGGCTGGACCTCGACGAGCCGCTCGGCCACGTCGAAGACCTCGCTCAGCGCGGCGCGGGCGACCTGCTTGCCGGCCGCCGCCTCGCCGTCGTCGTCCTTCCCCGACTGGCCCGACGACCCTCCCTCGCCCTTGAGCCCGGACAGGGCCTCGCGGGCGGCGTCGCGCACGCCCGCCACCGCCAGGCGCACGCCTTCGGGCAGGCCGCGGGGGTAGCGGCCGACGGGGGCCTCCTCGAGCACGGCGCCGAGGTCATCGGAGGCCACGCGCAGGCGCTCGGCCCACGTCGGGTCGAGGCCGCCCTGGCGGCGGGCGGTGGTCGCTGCCTGCGCCACCGCCGCCGCCGACAGCGACCCCGTGGCGACGGAGGTGACCCTGTCGACCAGCTCGTGCGCCTCGTCGATGACGACGACGTCGTGCTCGGGCAGCAGCTGCACGTCCTCGACGGCGTCGATGGCCAGCAGCGCGTGGTTGGTGACCACCACGTCCACCTCCTTGGCCCGCGCCCGCGCCAGCTCGACGTGGCACTCCTCCGCCATCGGGCAGCGCGTGGCGCCGAGGCACTCCCGAGAGCTCACCGACACCTGCCGCCAGGCGCGCTCGGAGACACCGGGGACCAGCTCGTCGCGGTCTCCGGACTCGGTGTCCTGCGCCCAGCGGTGCAGGCGGGCGACCTCCCGACCGAGCTGGCTGGTCGCGGTGGGTGCGGCGGCGCGGCGGTCGGTGGCGCGCTCGGCGCCGCCGACCAGCTCCATGCCGGGCAGCGCCTCGGGCTCGTCCTCGGGGAAGCCGCCCACCAGCTTCTGCCGGCACACGTAGTGGGCGCGGCCCTTGACCGTCTGCCAGGTGAGCTCGCGGCCGAGCAGGGGGCGCAGCGCCTCGCTCAGCCGCGGCAGGTCCCGGTCGACCACCTGCGCCTGCAGCGCCAGCGTGGCCGTGGAGACCACGCCCGGGGTGCCCGTCTCGGCGGCGTGCGCGGCCAGCGGCACGAGGTACCCCAGGGACTTGCCGGTGCCCGTCCCGGCCTGGACCAGCAGGTGGCGGCCCGAGCGGACCGCCTGGGCGACGGCGGCGACCATCTTCTGCTGCCCCTCGCGCGGGGCCCCGCCGAGCGCCGCGACGGCGGCGTCGAGCAGGTCGGAGGGGTCGGCTCCGCGGCTGGGCTTCGGCACCGAGCCACCCTACGCAGCGCGCCGGACACCCGGCCCCGTTCGTCCACAGCCCCCGCGCGCTCCACCTCGATCTTGCAGGAGACCCGCACTTCTGCGCCGAGGGCGCGGGGCTTCTGCATGATCGCCAGTGGTGGTCACGCGGCGAGCTCGCCCCGCAGCGCCCGGCGCACCTCATCGACCAGCTGCTCCGGCGTCCGGCGCACGTCATCCGCGACGACCTCGACGACCGTCCACCCCGCGTCACGCAGACGGCGCCGCTTGGCCTTGTCCCACTGCCACTGGCCGCGCTTCGTGCGGTGGACGTCGCCGTCGAACTCGAGGACGACGCGCTGTGCGTACCAGACCATGTCCACCAGGCCGTAGAAGACACCGCCCTCGCGCAGCGGGCGTCCGCAGCGAGGCTCGGGGAGGCCGGCGTCGACGAGGAGCAGCCGGACCTCGGTCTCCATGGGCGAGTCCACCCGCCACCGCACCTCGGAGCGCCGCTCCCGCAGGACCACCACCCCGGGCCGGCTTCCTCGGACCGCGACCGCTGCGTCGAGGTCTTCCTCGGTGGCCCAGTGCCGGCGCACGGCGTCGCCCAGCGCCACCCCGTCGACGCGCGGCAACACCGGGGCGAGGTCGCACCACACGTCAACAGGCTCCTGGACGCGCAGGCCCCGGACGCCCGGGGCGAGGAGCGGTACGATCTCGGCAGCGTGAGGTCCTCCCCGCACGATCCGCACGCGGTGCGGGTCGAGCCCGGTGGAGCAGACGAGGCCCCTGATCCGCACGGGTGCGCCGGCGGAGACGGCCTCGATGCTGCCGGCCCCGGGGGTGCGCTGGAAGCGCGGCGTGGGGAGCTCCGTCAGCTCCACTGCCGTCCAGCCGCTGAAGGCGGCTCCCGGCGGCAGCGCCAGCGACGCGGCGACGAGGTCCGCGGCCCGGGAGGGCGCGAGGGCGGCGGGAACCCGCACCCCGCGGTACGGCGTCCGGAAGCGCGGCCCCTCGAGCACGCGCGGCGACACGCCGCGCCGCAGCGCCTCGGCGACGGTGAAGGGACGCTGTTCGAGGTCTTCAGGGAAGGGTGAGCGCGCGGGCACCCCTGGATGCTGGCCCGGATCGCGGTGGCGCCGCTGCGGCTGTCCACAGGGCCCGCTCCGTGATCGTGATCATGCAGAAGACCCGCACTTCCGGGCCGGAAGTGCGGGTCTTCTGCATGATCATCCCGTCGAGCGGGGCTCAGGCGGGGGCGGGGACCCCGAGCTCCGCGGCGAGGTCGGGAGCGACGCGGGCACGGACGCGGGTGCCGGACTCCGTGTGCTCGGTGGAGAGCACCTCGCCGGTGGAGTGCACGCGCGAGACGAGGTCGCCGCGCGAGTACGGGACCACCACGTCCACGAGCACCTCCGGGTGCGGGAGCACCTCGCCGATCCGCTCGCGCAGCGCGTCCAGGCCCTCGCCCGTGCGCGCCGAGACCACCACCGAGCCGCGCTCGCGGCGCAGCAGCCGCGAGACGACCTCCGGGTCGGCCTGGTCGCACTTGTTGAGGACGACGACCTCCACGGGCCCGTCCCCTCCGTGCGTGCCGACCTCCGCGAGGACGTCGCGCACCGCGGAGATCTGCCCCTCGGGGTCGGGGTGGGAGGCGTCGACCACGTGCAGCAGGACGTCGGCCTCGCCGACCTCCTCCAGCGTGGAGCGGAACGCCTCCACCAGCTGCGTGGGCAGCGACCTCACGAAGCCGACCGTGTCCGACAGCGTCATGGTGCGCCCGTCGGGCACCTCCGAGCGGCGCACCGTGGGGTCGAGGGTGGCGAACAGCGCGTCCTCGACCAGCACGCCCGCACCGGTCAGCCGGTTGAGCAGCGAGGACTTGCCGGCGTTGGTGTAGCCGGCGATCACCACGCTGGGCACGGCGCCGCGGCGGCGCGACTGGCGGCGGGTCTCCCGCGCCGGGCGCATCTCCTTGATCTCGCGGCGCAGCTTGGCCATCCGGGTGCGGATGCGGCGCCGGTCGAGCTCGATCTTGGTCTCACCGGGTCCGCGGGAGCCGATGCCCTCACCGCCGGCGACGCGGCCACCGGCCTGGCGGGACATCGACTCGCCCCAGCCGCGCAGGCGCGGGAGCAGGTACTCCAGCTGGGCCAGCTCGACCTGGGCCTTGCCCTCCTTCGACTTCGCGTGCTGGGCGAAGATGTCGAGGATCAGGGCGGTCCTGTCGATGACCTTGACCTTGACGATGTCCTCCAGCGCGCGGCGCTGGGATGGCGACAGCTCGCCGTCGGCGATCACGGTGTCGGCGCCGGAGGCGGACACGACGTCCTTGAGCTCCTTCGCCTTGCCCGAGCCGAGCCAGGTGCCCGGGTCGGGGGTGTCGCGCCGCTGCAGCACGCCGTCGAGGACCGTCGAGCCGGCGGTCTCGGCCAGGGCGGCGAGCTCGCGCAGCGAGTTCTCGGCGTCCTCGGCGGAGGCTGACGCGCTCGACCACACCCCCGCCAGCACCACCTTCTCCAGGCGGAGCTGGCGGTACTCGACCTCGGTGACGTCGGTGAGCTCGGTCGACAGCTCGCTGGCGAGCCCGCCGACGCGTCGCAGCGCGTTGCGCTCCTCCAGGTCGTACTGCTCGCCGTCGTAGTCCTGCCCGCCGTCCGCCACCGCTGCCGGGACCGCGCCGCCGTGGCGGGCCAGGATGCGGCTGACGGCGTCGTCAGCGGAACGGGTCGTGCTCTCGGGGGACTGGGCCGTGGTGGTCATGCGCCTCCTGCGTCGTGCGGCTCGCTGCCTGCGAGCCGCCCACTGTTCCTCACAACACCGCCGACGTCGACGGTGTTTCCGCCGTCGAGGTCGCCGGTAGCCTCTCGCGGTGCCAGACGAGCCCCACCAGCAGCCCGAGCACTACTTCAGCGCCTCCCCCGCCAGCGACGACGAGCGCCGCCCGCTGCGGGTCCGCCTGGACGGGCGCGAGCTGGACCTCGTCACGGCGCCGTCGGTGTTCAGCGGACACCGCCTCGACCTGGGCACCGCGGTGCTGCTCGACCACGTGGGGGACCCCCCGACCGAGGGCGACCTGCTCGACCTCGGCTGCGGCTGGGGCCCGGTGGCGCTGACGATGGCGCTGCGGTCGGCGGACCCGGCCACCCGCCGGGTGTGGGCGGTGGACGTCAACGAGCGCGCCCGCGACCTCACCGCCGCCAACGCCGCGTCGCTGGGCCTGGCGGGGGTGCGCGCGGCAGCCCCCGACGACGTCGACGACGACGCGCGCCTCACCGCGATCTGGTCCAACCCGCCGATCCGGGTGGGCAAGCCGGCGCTGCACGCGCTGCTGCTGCGGTGGCTGCCGCGGCTCGCACCGGGCGGCTCGGCCCACCTCGTGGTGGCCAAGGACCTCGGCGCGGACTCGCTGCTGCGCTGGATCGGCGAGCAGGGCGCCGACGGCGGCTGGACGGCGCAGCGCACCGGGTCCCGCAAGGGCTACCGGCTGCTCGAGGTGCAGCGCTGATCAGGCGGTGCGGCTGAGGCGGCGCTGCTTGCGCTGGCGCTCCATGGCCAGCTGGTGCAGCAGCCGCTCGCGGCGGCGGAGCCGCTCGTCGCCGTCGGTGCGGGGGTCGTTCACGGCCGCCAGCACCGCCACCGCAGCGCGCGTGCGCGCGTCGAGCAGCCCGCTCGTGCCGGTCGTGCTGTCCACCGCGACCATCTCCCCCCGTTGCCTGGGCCAAGGGTTGCTCGACGCAGGGTGACCAGCAACCACTTTGCCCGAAGTGGTCACCCTCAGCGCGCTCCCGATCACCCCATCGGTGCACACAGGTGCACACCTGACACTCCAGTGCCCACGCGTCACATCACGAGAGGGTCACGTCCGGCGTGTCGCACCCCTGGGCGCGCCGCCGTCGGTCACAGGTCCAGCAGCCCCAGGTCCACCTCGCCGCGGGCCACCAGCACCGCGGGGCCTGCCAGCTCCACGCGCTGGCCCTCCAGGGCGCGCACGGCCACGGTGCCGCCGGGCACGTGCACGAGCCAGCGCTCCGGTGCCCCCGCCTCGGCACCGCCGGCCCAGCTGCGCACCGCCAGCGCCGCGGCGCACGCACCCGTCCCGCAGGAGCGGGTCTCGCCGACGCCGCGCTCGTGCACCCGCATCCGGATGACGCCCAGCGGGCCCCCCGAGCCGGAGGTCCGCCCCACGGCGTCCTCGATGATGACCAGCTCGACGTTGGTGCCGTGCGGCGGCAGCGGCTCGACCTCGGGCGCCCGGGTCAGGTCGGCGGCGTCCAGCTCGGTGGCCGACGCCAGCGCCACCACGGTGTGGGGGTTGCCGACGTCGACCGACAGGCCCGGCCGGCGGACGCCGTCGAGCCCGTGCACGCCCACCTCGGCGTCGGCGCCGCGCTCGGCGGCGCCCACGGGGTCGACGAGGTGCCACGGGCCCATGTCGACGGCGAGCCAGTCCTCCCCCTCGGGCCCCCGCACGCGCCGCAGGTAGCGGACACCGGACCGGGTCCCGACCGGGAGGCCGCGGCCCTGGCGCAGGTCGGCCTCGTCGACCAGGCCCTCGGCGAGCAGGTGCGCCGCCAGCACGCGCACGCCGTTGCCGCACATGAGGGCGGTGGAACCGTCGGAGTTGCGGTGGTCCATGAACCACACCGCGCCGGCGTCCTCCGCGAGCGCCGCGGCGCCCTCGGGCAGCGCGTCGCTGCGGACGGCGCGGATGGTGCCGTCGGCCCCGACGCCGGCGCGGCGGTCGCACAGGCGCGCGGCGAGCACGGCGTCGTGGGTGAGGAGCCCGTCGGGGTCGGTGAGCAGCACGAAGTCGTTCTCGGTGCCGTGCCCCTTGGTGAAGGCCAGGGTGGCCGAGCGGGCGGGGGCCGGGGCGCTGGTCACGGCCCCGACCCTAGGCGAGCAGCCTGAGCGCCGCCTGCACGCGCTCGGCGGGGGTCAGCGCGTCGGTGTCGAGCCAGGCCACGCGGGGGTCCGCGCCGAACCAGGAGAGCTGGCGCCGCGCGTAGCGGCGGGTGCTGTGGACGGTGGCCTCCAGCGCCTCCGCCACGGTGCAGCGCCCGTCGAGGGCGTCGAGCAGCTGGGCGTAGCCGAGGGCGCGGCTGGCGGTGGCGCCCTCGCGCAGGCCCCGCCCGGCGAGCTGGGCCACCTCCTCCACGAGCCCACCGCGCGCCATGGCCTCCACGCGGGCGGCGATCCGCTCCCGCAGCACCTCGCGCTCGGCCCGCAGGCCCACCTGCACGACCCTGCCGAGGCCGGCGACGTCGTCGCTGTAGCGCCGCTGCGGCATCGAGGCGCTGAACGGGCGCCCGGTCACCTCCACCACCTCCAGGGCGCGCACCACGCGGCGCACGTTCCCGCGGGTGATGGCCGCCTCGGCCACCGGGTCCACCGCCGCCAGCCGGGCGCGCAGCAGCGCCTCCCCGCCGGCCCCCGCGTCCGCGAGCTCCGCCTCCAGGCGTGCCCTCACCGCGGGGTCGGTCTCGGGGAAGGCGAGCTCGTCCAGCGCCGCGCGCACGTACAGGCCGGAGCCGCCGACGAGGACGGCGGTGCGCCCGCGCCCCACCACGTCCGCCAGCGCCGCCCGGGCGGCGCGCTGGTAGGCGGCCACGCGGGCCTCCTCCCGCACGTCGAGCACGTCGAGCAGGTGGTGGGGCACGCCGCGCCGCTCGGCCTCGGTGAGCTTGGCCGTGCCGACGTCCATGCCCCGGTACAGCTGGGAGGCGTCGGCGTTGACCACCTCGCCGCCGGTCGCGAGCGCCAGCTCCACCGCGAGGTCGGACTTGCCGGTGGCGGTGGGGCCGACGACGGCGACGACGGCGGCGGGCACGGTGAACCAGGCTAGCCAGCGGCCACCGCGGTGCGGGCGCGCATCCAGCAGGTGAGCTGCTCCGGCGCCAGCGCGCGGCTGTGCAGGTACCCCTGGCTGGCGTCGCAGCCGAGCTCGCGCAGCTGGGCGAGCACGGCGGCGTCCTCCACGCCCTCGGCCACCACGCGCATGCCGAGGCCGTGGGCCAGCTCCACGGTGGTGCGCACCACGGTGCGCCGCGCGGGGTCGTGGCAGACGGCCCCCACGAAGGAGCGGTCCACCTTCACCTCGGTCACGGGCAGCTGCAGCAGCAGCGTCAGGGAGGAGTGGCCGGTGCCGAAGTCGTCCACGCTGATCTCCACGCCCAGCGCGACGAGGTCCTCCAGCACGGCGGCGGCGCCGAGGAGGTCCTCCAGCACGCTGGTCTCGGTGATCTCCAGCACCAGCAGCCGCGGTGGCAGGTCGTGGGCGGCGAGCAGCTCCGCGACGTCGCCCACCAGGGCCAGCTGGACGTCGGCGGCGGTGAGGTTCACCGACACCCGCACCGGGGTCCCGGCGTCGCGCCACGCGGCGGCCTGCGCCACCGCCGTCCGCAGCACCAGGCGGGTCACGTCGGCCAGCACCCCGAGCTCGTGGGCGGCGCCCAGGAAGGTGTCGGGCCCGAGCAGGCCCCGGCGCGGGTGCTCCCAGCGCAGCAGCGCCTCGACCCCCAGCAGGGAGCCGTCGGCCACCGCCAGCTGCGGCTGGTAGTGCAGCAGCAGCTGGTCCCCGGCCAGGGCGGCGCGCAGCTCCTCGGCGGTCTCGATGACCTCCCGCGCGCGCTGGTCGTGGTGCTGGCCGTGCACCACCACGCCGGAGCGGGCGGCCTTGGCGGCGTACATGGCGGTGTCGGCGCGGCGCAGCAGGTCCAGGGCCCGCCCGCGGGCCGGCGCGCTCCCGGCCGGGGCCAGGGCCACGCCGACGCTGCCGGGGGCGTGCACCTCGTGCCCGTCCACCACCGCGGGCCGCTGCAGCGCCGCGTGCACGCCGAGGGCCACCTCCTCGGCCACGCGCGCCGCGGGACCGGTGAGCAGGACGGCGAACTCGTCACCGCCCAGGCGCGCCAGCACGGACCCGGGCACCATCGCGGCGCGCAGGCGGTGGGCCACCTGCCGCAGGAGCTCGTCGCCGGCGTGGTGGCCGAGGCCGTCGTTGACGTGCTTGAAGCGGTCGAGGTCCAGCAGCAGCAGCGCCACGGGCTCGTGCCCGCGCAGGGCCCCCTCGAGGGCGCTGAGCAGGCTGCGCCGGTTGCCCAGGCCGGTGAGGTCGTCGGTGAGGGCGGCCTCGTGGGAGCCCTGCAGGGCGACCAGCTCGCGCACGAGCACGTGCGCCTTCGCGCCCAGCAGGACCAGGGCCGCGGCGGCCATGACGACCGCCACGGCCGGCACGGCCGGCACGGCGCGCAGGTCACCCACCACCAGCACGCCGGTGGCCGCCGTCCCGCCGGCCAGGAGGCTGACGAGGTCCTTGCGCCACGGGGCGGCGTGGCGGTGCACGTGGTGGGGCTCCGGTGCGGCCACCAGCCCCACGAGGACGGCTCCCCACGCCAGCACGAGCGCGGCGGGCAGCCCCGGCCACCCGGGGCGGACCAGCCACAGCAGCGCGGTGGCCGTGGCCAGCGCCCCGGCGGCCAGCGACCAGCTGACGCGGGGGTCGCTGCGCGGCGCGGCCAGGAGCACCGTGGAGACGGCGGTCCCGGCGCCCACCACGCCCAGCGCGAGAGCGGTCAGCAGCAGCGCCCCCGCCTGCTCTCCGGCCCCGGTCGCGCGCTGCAGCCCCGGCAGGACCAGCACCACCAGCGCCGACGAGGCCGCGAGCGTGCTGGCCGCGGCGTCGTGCCACAGGCTGCGCGTGGAGACCGCGAGGTGGGCGCCGAGCAGCCGCACCTGGGCGGCCAGGAGCACCGCCAGCGCCACCGCGGAGCAGCCCAGCGCTGCGGTGTCCGGCAGCCCCGTGGCGCCCGGCGGCAGGACCAGCGCGGGCGAGAGCAGCAGGAGGGCTGCTGCCGCCCAGGCCCTGTCGATCACCCTCGGGTCCTCGGCCCCGGCAGCCGTCTGCTGGAGGGGGGACACCGGGAGATCACCTGGCCGGGGTACCCGCCTCCCCCGCGACGACCAGCCGCTGGACGGCCGTGTTGCTGATCACCAGCTGGTGGCCGGCGTCGCGGACCGCCGCGTCGTGGGCCGGGTGCAGGCCCCACGGCGTGCCGCCCATCCAGGCGGTGGCGGGCGCCGCGCGGCCCCCGGTCCACTCCCGCAGCAGGCGCAGCGGGGCGGCGACCTCGCGCTCGTCGTCGTCCTCCCCGGCGCTCAGGGAGGTCTCGGCGATGCCGTCGTGGGAGGAGGTGTGCGGGAGCACCACGTGCCGCCGCGCGAGGTCGGCGACCTGCTCGCGGGTCATGGCCAGGCGCCGCCCGTCCCGCTCGGAGGGGTCGACGGCGATGAAGTGCGAGCGCGCGAACAGCTCCTGCTGCGCGGGCGGGCACGCGATGAAGCCGGTGCAGACGGGGAACCAGCCCGTCAGGCCCAGCTCGTCGCAGACCTCGGCGGCCACCAGCGCGCTGTTGGCGTAGCCCTCGTAGAAGACGGGGGCGAAGCGGGGCCGCGCGTCCGGCCAGGCGCCGGCCTCGAAGAACGCCGCGAGGTCGGCCCAGCCCACGCCCACCCAGTGCTCGGCGTACCGGGCCAGCTCCGCGCGCAGCCCGTCGCGGCCGTGCTCGGGGGTGTTGTGGTAGTTCACCACCCGCAGCACGCGCCCGGCCGCGAGCGCCTCGCGGTGGCGGCGCCACCCCAGGCGCGCTCCCCCCGCTCCCCCCGCCCACTCCGACGGGGACGACGGGGACGACGACGGGCGCGGCGGCGCGCCGAGGTGGGCCGCCTCGTGGAAGGCGGCGGCGGTGACGAGGGAGGCGATGACCCCGAGGTCGCCGTCGCGCTGGTCGGGGGCGAGCTCGGCGCGCAGCGCGTCGAGGTGGGCCACCAGGGCGGCGTCCGCGGGCGAGGCGGCACGGTCCGGCGCAGCAGAGGCCGCGGCGGGGGCGCCGGTCTCGTCCAGCAGCGCCAGGGCCATGGGGATGCCCTCGCCGGCGAGGTCGCGATCCTGCGAGCGGCGCAGGAGCTCCAGCGCGGTGGACCCGTCGGTGCTCACGCCAGGCCCAGCCGCTGGGGAGCGTGCCGGCGGGGCTCGCGGTAGAGCGGGTAGAGGGAGCCGAGCACCGCGGCGGCGCGCTCGGCGTCCCACCACACAGGACCGCCGAGCCGCTCGGTGGCGGCCGCGGTGAGCCGGACGGGCAGGCGGCCGGGTCCGTCGCTGCGCCGCACCAGCGGGTCCTCGCGGTCCAGCAGGCGGCGCGCCACGCGCTCCCCGATGCGTCCGTACGACAGCGTCTCCACCTCCAGTCCGGGCACCACCACCTTGGCGGAGACCACCTCGGCGCCGTCAGAGGGGCCGGAGGAGACCACGAGCACGTCGAAGCCCTCCAGCCGCTCCAGCAGCAGCTCCAGCAGGTCCGCCGGGCTGCGCTCGCCGGGGCTGGACGCCGCCAGCAGCTCGGGCACCGAGACCGTCCGCGAGCGCCGCGAGAACGCCGGCTCCACGGCGGCGCGCACACCGGCGACGTCGAGGCGGGCCCAGGCGGCGGCCTCGCGCAGGGCGCGCTCCTCCTGCTCCCCCACGGGCCGGCGCTGCTCGCGGGCCCAGTAGTCGGGGCTGAGGCGCTCGACGTCCTCGACCGGACCGAAGGCGAACACGCGGCGGGCGCGGGAGGCGGCGTGCTCCAGCAGGGCCTTGCGGACCGCGAGCGCGGCGTCGGGGTGGGCGGCCTCGCCCACGGCGCCCACCGCCAGCGGCGGGGTGCCGGGCGCCTCGGCGCTGCCGTGGCAGAAGACCACGGGCACCGGGGTGCTCGCGGCCAGCTTGACCACCGGCTCGGTGCCGGCGGCCCGCAGCTGGGCGAGCACGGCGGCGAGGCCGTCGTCGCCGTCGGCCGCCAGCTGGGACGCGAGCGCGTCGACGTCCACCACCTCGCCGGTGTCGAGGGCCTTGAAGCTCACGGTGTCACCGTCGCGCTGGAGCAGCTCGAGCAGGCCGTGGCCGACGGCCCGGACCAGCGCGTCCCGTCCGGCGCCGGCGCCCAGGCCGTTGGAGACCGGGGTGAAGAGCTGGCCCGGGCCCCCCGGAGAGCGCAGGGAGCCGTCGAAGGCGGCGGCGTCGGCGGGCACCAGCACGGTCTCGCCGGTGCGCCAGCGCACGGCCGGCACCCAGTCCAGCTCGGTGTCCGCGGTCACGGACGAGCCGGCGGGCAGCACCAGCTCGAGGGGGTCCACCACGCCGCCCGCGCCGACCTCGGCCAGCAGCTGCGCGTGGGAGGCGCGCCGGGCCGCGGCCAGCAGGCCGCCCAGGCGCGGCGCCAGCGCCACGCGCTCGGCGAGCTCCCCCAGGGCCCCGACCCTGGCCTCCAGCTCGTCGGCGCCGTAGCCGACGCCGTGGGCGTCCGCCCCCGCTCCCGGCGGGTCCCACGCGGTGGCCACCACGGGCACGCCGGTGGTGTCGTAGCCCGTGAGCGACCACTCGGTGAGCTCTCCGCTGGCCCGCAGGGCCGCCGCGTAGGCGGCTGCCGCGGCCGCGAGCCCGGCCGCGAGACCGGCCGCCGGGCTCTCACTTGAGGCCACTGCGGGCCACCCCCTCCACGAAGTAGCGCTGGAAGACGGCGAAGACCAGCAGCATCGGCAGGATGGACAGCAGCGAGACCGCCATGAGGGAGCCGTAGTCGTTGCCGAACTGCTGCTGCAGGAAGCGCAGGCCCAGCGGCAGCGTGAAGGCGTCCGGGTCGGGCAAGACGATGAGCGGCCAGATGAACTCGTTCCAGCGCCACATGAACGTGAAGATCACCAGCACGGCGACCAGGGGCTTGCTCAGCGGCAGCACGATCGAGACGAAGGTGCGCAGCGCGCCGGCGCCGTCCACCCGTGCGGCCTCCAGCAGCTCGTCGGGCAGGGCGTCCATGAACTGCCGCGCCATGAACAGCCCGAACGCCTCCGCCAGGCGCGGCAGGACCACGCCAGTGGGCGTGTTCACCAGGCCCAGGTCGATGACCAGCTGGAACTGCGCCACCATGATCACCTGCACGGGGATCATGAGGGTGCCGACGATGGCCAGGAACAGCGCGTTCTTCAGCGGGAAGTCGAGCTTGGCGAAGGCGTAGCCCGCGGCCAGGTTGATGGTCACCGTCAGCGCCACCGAGATGACGGCGATGGTGGCCGAGTTCAGCGCCCAGCGGGCGAACGGGAACCGCTGCAGGGGCTGGGTGAAGTTCTGCCAGCGCAGCTCGGTGGGCCAGAACGCGGCGTCGGGCCGGGTGAGCGCACCGGGGCTGGACAGCGCCGTCACGAGCATCCAGTACAGCGGGAAGACCACGACGACGGCGAGGAGCACGGCGGCGGTGAGGCGCCAGCCCGTGACCCAGCGCTCGTGGGCCCTCACGCGAGGTCCCTGCGGCGGCCGGCGCGCCACTGCAGCAGCGTGAGCGCCATGACGATGGCGAAGAGCACCACGCCCAGCGCCGCGGCGTAGCCCTGGCGGCGCTGCTGGAAGCCGGTGTCGTAGGCGTAGTTGACCAGGAACGTGGTCGCGTTCTGCGGCCCTCCCCCCGTCATGATCACCACGACGTCGAAGACCTGGAACGACGTGATGACCATGTACACGAGGATGAAGAACGTGGTGGGGCCCAGCAGCGGCCACGTGATGGAGCGCAGCACGCGCCAGCGCCCGGCGCCGTCCAGCTCCGCGGCCTCGTACACCTCGCCGCTGATGCCCTGCAGCCCGGCGAGGTAGACCACCATCGCGAAGCCCAGGCTGGTCCACACCTGCACGGCGATCACCGAGGCCAGCGCCGCGGGACCGTCGGTCTGCCAGCCGACCTCGGGCAGGCCCAGCCCGGACAGGAGCCGGTTGGCCACGCCGAAGTTCTCGTTGAAGATCCAGCGCGCGATGATGCCCGCCGAGACCGCGGAGATGACCACGGGCACGTAGAACAGCGCCCGCAGCAGCCCCCGGCCGGGCAGGTGGCGGTTGAGCAGCAGCGCCAGGCCCAGCCCCCCGAGCACGCTCAGCGGCACGCTGACCACCGTGAAGACGGCGGTGTTGGTCAGCGCCCGCCAGAACAGCGGGTCCGAGCCGATCTGCACGAAGTTGTCCAGGCCCTGGAAGCGCGGCTTCCCGAAGCCGGTGTACCGGGTCAGCGAGTAGTACGCGGTCATGCCCAGCGGCACGAACATGAACACCGCGAACACCGCCAGGGCGGGGGCGGCCAGCACCAGCCCGGCGAGGGCCTCCCCGCGCCGGCGGGTGCGGCGCACCGGCCGGGGGGCGTCCCGCAGGGCGGCGGCCGAGCCGACGAGCGCCACGCCTCAGCCCTGCTGCTGCAGCGCCTGCTCGATCGCCTTCTGGAGGTCCTCGAGGGTGGCGTCGACGTCGGCCTTCCCCGCGAAGGCGCCCTCCAGCTGCTGCTGCAGCGCCTGGTTGACCTGGGTGAACACCGGGGAGGTGCTGGCGGCCACGAGGCTGGCGGGGATGGTCGTGGCCTGCTGCACGAACACCGGCATGAGGTCCGGGCGCACGGCGTAGGTGAGGTCGGTGACGTCACTGCGGGTGGGCAGCACGGTGGTGGCCTCGCAGAAGCTCTTCATGTTCTCCGCGTTCGCCAGGAACGCCGCGAACTTCGCGGCGGCCTCCGCGTTCGGCCCGTCGGTCACCACCACGGCGTTGCCGCCGAGGTCGGTGGCGGCGGCGGTGTCGCGGGGCATGAAGGTCGCGCCCCACTCGAACCCCGTGGCGGTGGAGACCAGCGACGGCAGGTTGAAGTCGCCGGTGGCGATGGACAGCGGCTGCCCGGTGGGGAACGTCTCGTCGGGGTAGTTGGCCGCCTGCACGAGGAAGGTCGGGTCGTGCAGACCGGAGGTGTACAGCCCCTGCGTGTAGGTGAGGGCCTTCTTGCCGGCGTCGGAGGCGATGGTCACGGTCTTGAGGTCGTCGGAGAAGACCGAGCCGCCGGCCTGCGCGAGGAAGCTCAGCCAGCGGTAGGCGCCGGCGGCCTGCCAGTTGATCGCCACCGGGTACTTCCCGCCGCTGGCGCCCTTGACCTCGGTGAGCGCCTGCGTGAACTGGTCCCAGGTCCACGCCTGGTCCAGGGCGGTGGGCGCCGTCACGCCGGCCTGGGCGAACGCCGGGGCGTTGTAGACGATCGCGGAGCAGTCCGTGTGGTGCGGGACGCCGACGGGCTTGCCGTCCGGGTCCTGCACGGCCTTCCACAGCGCCGGCGTGAACGCGTCGGAGTAGCCCGACGGCAGCGCGCTGGAGATGTCGGCCAGCACCCCGAGCGTGGTGTAGCGGCCGATGTCGATGTAGGAGACGCGGAACAGGTCCGGCGGGTCCTGGGCCTGGATCCGGGAGTCCACCGACGGCAGCACGTCGGCGTAGGGCAGCTGGTTGAGGGTCACCTTGGTCCCCTCGGACGCCTCGAACGCCGCGGCGACCTTCTGGAACGCGGCGATCTCCTGGTCACCGCCCCACAGCGTGAACGTCAGGCCGCCGCCGGAGGAGCTGCCCCCCGAGCCCTGCCCGGAGGAGCTGGAGCAGCCGGCCAGGGAGCCGGCGCCGAGAGCGGCCGCTCCACCGGCGCCGAGGGCGCCGAGGAACTGCCGGCGGGACCACGGGGAGCGCTGCACGGGGGCCTCCGGGGAGTTCGACGCTGCTCGGCGGAGGTCCGCCGGACGCCCCTTGCTACGGCCCTTCGTCCCTGGACGCACGCTGAGACGGCCCTCGTCACCGCATCGTGACCCACCGCACAGATCATCCGGCCCGCGGGGTCTCCCCCTCGGGGGGCCTGCGGCGGCCTCAGGAGAACAGGCGGGACGCGCGGCGCGCGAGGTCCGCGCGGGCCGCGCGCAGGTCCAGTCCCACCGGCTCGCCGTCGACGACGACGCGCCGACCGCCCACCAGCAGGTGCCGCACCGACCTGTCGGGCCCGAGGACGAGCCCGGCCAGCGGGTCCGGGGTGTCGAGGAGGTCCTCCCCGGGCCATACGGCCACGTCGGCGCGCCTCCCCACCGCGAGCTCCCCCACGTCGTCGCGGCCCAGGCAGGCGGCGCCGCCGCGGGTGGCCACGTCGAGGACGTCGGCGGCGGTCAGCTCGGTGGGGTCCAGGCGGCGCAGCCGGGCGGCGTAGAGAGCCTGGCGCAGCTCCCCGAACAGCGAGCCCGGCTCGCTGGAGGCGGAGCCGTCCACGCCGAGCCCGACGGGGGCGCCGGCGCGGCGCAGGTCGGCCACGCGGCACGTGCCGGCGCCGAGGCGGGCGTTGGAGCTGGGGCAGTGGGCGACGCCGGTGCCGGCGGCCCCGAGGCGCTCGACCTCGTCGTCGTCGAAGTGGATGCCGTGCGCCAGCCAGACGTCGTCGCCGAGCCAGCCCCAGTCCTCCAGGAGGTCCAGCGGCCGCTTCCCGAAGCGGGCGAGGGCGTCGCGCTCCTCGTCGAGGGTCTCCGCGAGGTGGGTGTGCAGGGCGAGCCCGTGGCGGCGGGCCAGCTCGGCGGAGGAGCGCATGAGCTGCGGCGTCACCGAGAACGGCGAGCAGGGCGCCACGGTGACCGTGACGTCGACGCCGTCGTGGTGGGCGGCCACCACCCGCTCGGTGCTGGCGAGGATCGCGTCGAGGTCCTCCACGACGGCGTCCGGCGGCAGACCGCCGGAGCTCTCGCCCAGGTCCATCGAGCCCCGCGCCAGGTGCAGCCGCACGCCCACCCGCCGCGCGGCGACCACGAGCCTGTCGAAGACCGAGTCGTCGCCGCGCGGCACGAGGTAGTGGTGGTCGGCGGCGGTGGTGCAGCCCGACAGCGCCAGCTCCGCCAGGGCCACGGTCGCGGCGGCCTCGACGTCGTCGGCGTCCAGCCGCGCCCACACCGGGTACAGGGTGGTGAGCCAGCCGAACAGCGTGGAGTCGGCGGCCCAGCCGCGGGTGATGCGCTGGTAGAGGTGGTGGTGGGTGTTGACCAGGCCGGCGGTGAGCAGGTCGCCGTCCACCCGGAGCACCTCGTCGCCGGGCAGCGCCGGCACCGTCGACGGGTCCCCGACGGCGGTGACCCAGCCGTCCTCGACGGCGACGTCCCCGGGCCAGCGGGCCCCCCGCAGCACCAGCCTCGTCACGTCGCCACCGCTCCCCTCACAGCGCTGTCTCCTCCCAGCGGCGCGCGGCGCCGGCCAGCGCGTCGTCGTCGAGCTCTCCCCACAGCCGCAGGCGCGACATGCCGCCGTCGGGGTGGGCCTCCAGCCGCACGTGCGTCACGGCGCGCCCGCGGGCAGCGGCGTCCACGGCGATGACGTGGCGGGTGTCCGGCTGCGGGCGCAGGTCGAGCAGCACCGGCCACCCCGACGGGTCGCCCCCGCCGTCCGCCCCCGCCGACCGCAGGTCGGCCCCGCGCAGCACCACGCGGCCGGGGGCGTTGCCCACGAAGCACGTCGTGTCGACCTCCACGCGGCGCAGGCGCCCGGCGCCGGCCAGCTGCAGGTCCACCCAGTCGTTCCCGCCGTCGCGGCGGCGGGCGTTCTCCCAGCCGTCGGCCATGGTCGCGGCCCGCCCGGGGGCCAGCAGGTGGTCGGCCGAGCCGTAGAACTCGTTCGAGGAGCCCAGCACCCGGCCGCCGTTCTCGGTGGCCGCCAGGTCGACGGTGCCGGTGAGCAGCGCCGGGTCGGGCACGGGCCGGCCCAGCACGCGCAGCCGGGCCACGCCGCCGTCGGGGTGGATGGTGAGGCGCACGTGGGAGACCCGACGCCCCGCCAGCTCCGGGGACGTCTCGGCGGACACGGGCAGGGACGTCACCGCGTCGCCGGTGAGCGGGGTGCGCGGGGCGAGCGGGCGCCACACGTGCTCGGGCAGCTGCCACACGTCGTTGGGGCCGGGGAAGCCGTCCAGCCACGCCCCGTGCACGGTGGCCGCGGAGGGGAAGTTGCCCCTGAACCAGGCGGTGTCGACGTCGACGCGCTCGACCACGCCGGGCGCGGCCAGGCGCACCACCACCCAGTCGTCTCCGACGGTGCGGCGGCGGCGGGTCTCCCAGCCGTCGTAGACCTTGCCCTTGGCGTCGTAGGCGTCGGCGTCGTACCGCGCCGGGTGGGGCAGCAGGAGGTTGGACGCGTCGGCGTAGAACTGGTCGTTGCACGCCACGACCACCCCACCGAGGACGCGGCTGGCCAGGTCGACGAGGGATCCGCTCACGCCGGGTCATCCTGGCGCAGGGCGTGCAGGAGCCGGCCGGCCGGGGCCCCGCCCCCAGACGGCTCCACGCGCCGGCCGCGCAGCCACGTCGACCTCACCACCCCGCGCAGCCGGCGCCCCGCGTACGGCGTCACCTTGTTCTTGAACGCGAGCATCCCCGGCTCCACCAGCAGCTCCTCCTCCGGCGCCAGCACCGCGAGGTCTGCGTCGGCGCCGACCACCAGCGAGCCCTTGCGCCCGGCCAGGCCCACCCGGGCCGCGGGCCGGGTGGCCATCCACCCGACCACGCGCTCCAGGGGCACGCCCCGCTCGCGGGCGGCGGTCCACACCACCGGCAGGCCCAGCTGAACGCTGGCGATCCCGCCCCACGCGGCGAGGAAGTCCCCGCTGCCGCCGTCCTCCTCGCGCAGCTTGAGGTCGGGCGTGCACGGGGAGTGGTCGGAGACCACCGAGTCGAGCACCCCGGCCTCGAGCGCCGCCCACAGCGCGTCCTGCGTGCCCGCCGAGCGCACCGGAGGGCAGCACTTGAACTGCGTGGCGCCGTCGGGCACGGCCGCGGCGTCCAGGGTGAGGTAGTGCGGGCAGGTCTCCGCCGTCACCGCCAGCCCCTCGGCG
This sequence comes from Quadrisphaera sp. RL12-1S, assembly GCF_014270065.1. NCBI lineage: Bacteria > Bacillati > Actinomycetota > Actinomycetes > Kineosporiales > Kineosporiaceae > Quadrisphaera > Quadrisphaera oryzae. The sequence continues at coordinate 65,790 of NZ_JACNME010000005.1, forward strand.
CGCGCGGCGGCGACCAGCGGCAGCGCCGACGCCGACGCGAGGTGCACCACGTGGACCGCCCCGCCCACCTCGCGCGCCGCGGCGACGACGTCCGCGACGGCCGAGTCCTCAGCGGCCGCGGGGCGCGAGCCGAGGAAGAGCGCGAACGAGCGCGGGTCGGCGCCCTCGGCCACCTGCCGGGCGACGTCGGCGGCGGCCTCGTCCAACACCTGAGGGTCCTCGGCGTGCACGAGCAGCCGCGACCCGAGCCGCGCCAGCTCGGCCAGCCCCTCGCGCAGCTGGGCGGGGCTGACGTGCTCGAACTCCTCCACGCCCGACGGCGTGGTGAAGCACTTGGCGCCGAACACCCCGCCCGCCACGAGCCCCGCGAGCTCACCGGTGTTCCCCGGCACCACCCCGCCCCAGAAGCCGACGTCGACGTGCACCGCCCCGCGCGCGGCGTCGCGCTTGACGGCCAGCGCGTCCACCGTCGTCGTCGCCGGGACCGAGTTCAGCGGCATGTCGACCACGGTGGTGACCCCGCCGAGGGCCGCGGCGCGCGTGGCGGTGTCGAAGCCCTCCCAGGCCGTGCGGCCGGGCTCGTTGACGTGCACGTGCGTGTCGACCAGGCCCGGGAGCAGCACCTCGTCGTCGGCGAGCTCCAGCACCTCCCGCGCCGCCGGCAGGTCACCGCGGTCCTGCAGGGGGACGACGACGGCGATGCGCCCGTCCCGCACGCCCAGTGCCACCGCTGCCGTCCCCCCGGGCAGCACGGCGCGCTCCGCGAGCACCACCAGGTCCATCACGCGATCCTCCGGCTCGACAGCGCCCGCAGCGCCGCCTCGTCCAGGCCCACCCGCTGCGCGCTGGTGGCCAGCTCCTGCGCTCCCACCGCGTCGGCGCGCACCAGCAGCCGGGCCATCGCCTGCGCGGTGGCGGGCTCGTCGGCCACGCCCGCGGCGGCGTCGTCCCCGGCGGCGGCGCGGGCCGAGGTCGCGGCCACCCACGCGGCGAGCCGGCGCTCGGCCTCCGGCAGCCCCGCGCGGGCGTGCACGAGGTTGGCCAGGTGGCGCGTGACGAGGTGGCCGGGGTGCAGGTCCCAGCCCTGCGCCAGCCCGCGCTCCAGCGCGCGGGTCACCAGGCGCGCGTGCAGCGCCCACGCCGCGTGCACCTGCGCGGTGTCGGAGCCGTCGGCGCCACCGGTGGGCAGCACGTTGGTGGACCCGTCGCTGACCGCCACGCCCGTGCCCGCGGCGGCCAGCTGCAGCACGGCCTTGGCGTGGTCGGCCAGGGGGTGCTCCAGGCTCTGCTGCGCCGGGGGGACGCCGCAGGCGGCGGAGAAGTCGTAGGTGCCGTAGTGCAGGCCGGTCAGGCGGCCTCGGGCCGCCTCGCGGCACCGGGCCACGGCCGCGCGCCCGTCCGGGGAGACCACCAGCGCCGGCACCTCCACCTGCACCTCCACGGCCACCCAGCCGCGCTGCAGGCCGTGGGCGTCCTCGAGGGCGTCCAGCACGTCGGCCAGCGCGGCCACCTGCGCGGGGTCGCTGACCTTGGCGAGGGTCACCACGAGGCGCTCGGGCAGAGCGCCCAGCTCCACCTCGGGGGCGTCCGCGCCGCGCTCGGCGGTGGCCGCCAGCGCGGCCAGCACGCGCGCCAGCGTGCGCACCGCGCGCCGCCGCGTGCCCGCCTCGAAGGACCTCACCCGCACCCCCGCGGTGGCGGGCGCCACCTGGCCGCGCACCCGGCGTCCGGCGGTCCGGGCCAGGGCCGCGCCCGCGGCGTCGGCGTGGCGGTCCTCCTCGGCGTCGCCGCGGCGCCCGGGCTGCTCCCCCGGCAGGCCGTAGCCGTCCTCCAGGTCCAGGCGCAGGTCGGCCACCGGGCGCGTGCGGAGCAGCTCCAGCAGCCGCTCGCGCACGTCGTCGTCGACCTCCAGGCCGGTCGCCGCGGCCAGCGCCGGAGCGTCCGGGGCGTGGCGGGCCAGCAGGCCCAGGGCGCGACGGCCCCACTCCTGCGCCGTGCCGTCGTCCCCGGCGTCGGCCGGGACGTACACGGTGTGCACTGGCTGCGGCACTGGCTGCTGACCGCTGAGCACCGGCTGCTGGCCGCCCGGCACCGGCTCCGCCGAGAGCGCGGCGTCGACGTCGGCCAGCTGGTCGTCGAGGCGGCGCGCGAGCGCGTCGAGGTCGAGGCTCACCGGCGGGTGATCGTCCCCTCGATGAGGCCGTAGGGCCTGTCGTCGGCGTGGTAGACGGCGTCGGGGTTGTCCAGGCCGAAGCGCGAGAGGTCCTGCAGGAAGTGGTGCTTGTTGGGCAGCGACAGCCGCACCTCGGCCAGCTCGGGACGGGCGTCCAGGACGGCGGTGCCCATGGCGTGCAGGGTCTGCTGCAGCGCCAGGGAGCGGTGCCCGGCGAAGGCCTCCAGCAGCGCCGCCAGCGCGCCGGCCTTGACGGCCGCGTGGTCGGCGCCGTCCGCGGCGCCCTCGGCGTACCGCCAGCGGGCGGTGACCTGGGTGGCGAGGATCCGCTCGTGGGTCTCGGCGAGCGTGGTGAAGCGCTCCCGCAGGAAGCCGTGGTACTCCGAGTCCGTGGTCTTGAGCACCACCAGCTCGTCGACGCCGCCGGACAGCTGCGGCTGCCCGCCGCGCGGGAGCTCCAGCTCGGCGACCACCACGTGCGAGCCGGCGCGCGAGAACGCGTGCCCCCCGCCGCCGAGCGCCGTCCACGGGAACTGCTCGACCACCACGCGTGCCACGTCGGCGTGCGGGCTGGCAGCCAGCAGCTGGCGGGCCAGCGCCAGCGCGAACTCCTCCGGCTCCCCCACCCCGGTCTCCCGGGCCAGCCCGAAGACGGTGTTCTTCTGCGCGTCGGTGGTGAGCACGCGCGCGTTGTCGCCGTCGGTGTAGGCCGGGCCGAAGTCGCCGCGCAGCGCGGTGGTGACGTTGAGGTCGCGGACCGCGTGCAGGGGGCCGGAGCGGTCCACGTGCACCACGCGGACCTCGGCCTTGCCGTACTGGTTCCAGGTGAGGTCGTAGCTCATCGAGGTGCTCAGCTCCCGCGGTAGGTGGTGTAGCCGAAGGGGGACAGCAGCAGCGGCACGTGCAGGCGGCGCTGACCGTCGGACCCGCCCTCGGGGACGACGACGACGACGGCGACCTCCGGGAAGAAGCCGCTGCGCCCGGAGGTGTCGAACAGCAGGCGGTAGGTGCCCGGCTCGGGGTCGTCGTGCAGGAGCGCAGCGCGCCCGTCGTCGTCGGTGGTGGCCGTGACCAGCGGGGCCCACGCGTCGCCGGTCCGCAGGGACAGCGAGACCGGCACCCCCGCGGCGGGCGCGCCGGAGGCGGTGTCCAGGACGTGCGTGCTCAGCCCCACATCGGCTCCATGCGGCGGAGGCTAGCCGCGGATCAGGCCGTGAGGGCGGCCTGGAGCCGAAGCAGCGCGATCTGCCGCAGCTGGTCGCCCGCGACCTCCAGCTCCGCGGCGGCGTCGTTGGCGAGCCGCGCCTCCAGGGCGGCGAGCACCTCCTCGGAGGACAGGCCCGCGGCGCGCACGAGGAACACGTGGCCGAAGCGCGCCTCGTAGGCGGCGTTGCCGGCGGCGAGGCGCTCGGTGGTCTCGGCGTCCCGGGAGACCCCGGACTGCTCCAGGCGCGACATCCGCTCGTGGGCGCTGTCGCCGGTGGGGCGCTCCCCGATGCGCGGGTGGGTCTGCAGCGCGGCGAGGACGGCCTCGGGGGGCAGGGCGCGCGCGGCGGCGTCGGCCTGCTCCAGCAGCGCCTCGACGTCGGGGTAGGGGGCGCCGTCCAGCACGCTCGCCACCCACAGCGGGGCGTCCAGGCACGCGGCCAGCGCCTGCGCCTCGGACCCGGAGGGCGGCGTGCGTCCGAGCAGGACGTCGATCAGCGGCATGCCCGGAGGCTAGGGCAGGGCCGGGGCCTCAGGAGGAGCCGGAGGCGGCCCGGCACGCCGCGACCTGGCCGGGAAGCTGCTCGCGCAGCGGCTGCAGGCCGTCGATGATCTGGTCCAGGCTGACGGCGTCGAGCTCGGCGAGGGCGCCCCCGGCCCGGTCGACGGCGTCCAGGGCCTGCTGGGCCGCCTCGCCGGCCTGGACGCAGGCCTGCGGGACCGGCACCGGCGCACCGCTGGCGGCCGCCTCCGACGGCGAGGACGACGCCGCCGACGACGACGACGGCGCCGCGGCGGTCCCCGGCTGCTCCGGCTGCCCCGGGACCAGCACCCTCCCGGCGGCGAGCCCCGCCCCGAACAGGACCACCCCCGCCACCAGCAGCAGCACCCAGCGGGGCACCCCCGCGCGGCGGCGCGGCGGCCGCTCCCCAGGCTCCACAGACCGCCCCCGTCGTCCTCGCGAGCGCGCGCCGCCCCCGTGGTCCGCCCACCATAGGGTCGACACCGGCGGAGGGAGACCCGTGCGCGTCGTGAGGGCGATCGCCCGGGGGTACCGCTCCGCGGTGGTCCGCGGCCGCTGGGTGGTGCTCGTCGCCTGGGTGGGCCTGGTGGCGGCGGTGCTCCTGCTGGTGCCCGTGGGCGACCTGGCCGGGTCACGGGGCGGGTTCAACGACCTGCTGCCGGAGGACAGCCCCGCCGTGCAGGCCGCGCAGCGCTCGCTGGCGGAGTTCGGGGTCCCGGTGACGTCCGGCACGGCCGTGGTGCTGCACGACCCGGCCGGCCTGGACCCCCTGACGCGGGCCCACGCCGTGGTCAGGGCGCTGGCGGTGCTGCAGGAGGCGAGGGCCCGGGAGGCCGCCGGCGGGGCGGTCCCGCCCAACCAGCTGGTCGGCGCGGTGCCGGTGCCCCTGGTGGCCGCCGACACGTCGGTCACCTACCTGTTCGCCTCCCCCGGCTCCTCCCTGGGCGGCACGACCAACGCCGCGCAGGCCTACGCCGACCACTTCACAGCCACCGACCTGCCGGGCGTGCAGACGGCGGTCACGGGGTTCGTCCCCGCCCAGCGCGCCCAGGCGGACGTGCTGCGCGCGCACCTGAGCACGTTCGAGCTCGCCAGCCTGGCGCTGGTCGTCGTCCTGGTGGCGCTGATCTTCCGCTCCCCGGTCGCCTCGCTGGTGGTGCTGGGCGTGGCCGCGGGCGCCCTGCTCGTCTACTTCCCCCTCCTCACCCGGCTGGCCACCGAGCTCGGGTTCGCGGTGCCCGCGGAGCTGCAGCCGGTGCTCGCCGCGCTGCTCATCGGGGTGGTCACGGACTACTGCGTGCTGTTCTTCCACGCCTTCCGGGAGGGGCTGTCGCAGGGGCGCGGGGTGCACGAGTCGGTGCGGCGGACCATGGCCGCCGACGCGCCCGTGGTGGCGGTGGCCGGGGTGACGGTGGCCGTGGGCACCCTGGCGCTGCTCGTCAGCCCGTTCCGCCTCTTCGCGGCGCTCGGCCCGGCGCTGGCCTTCACGGTGCTGGTGGGGGCCGTGGCCGCGCTGGTGCTGGCCCCGGCACTCATGGCCGTCCTGGGCCACCGCCTGTTCCGGCTGCGCGGGAAGGTCCCCGTGACGCGTCCCCTGGAGGCCGCGGACGCCGCTCCGCCGCGCGAGGGCGAGGCGGACCGCGGCTCGGGCGGCTGGCTGGGGCGCGCGCTGGTGGGGGTGCTCACGCACCGCGCGGGCGCCGTCGTCGCCGTCGTCCTGGTCACCGGGGCGCTGCTCGCGGCGGCGGCGCCGCTGCGCCACGCGACCCTGTCGATGTCGTTCACCGCGGGCCTGCCCGCGAGCGACCCGGTCGCCCAGGGGGCGGCGCTGCTCGACCGGGCCGGGCTGGCCGGGCTGTCGGCCCCCACCGAGGTGCTCGTGGAGGGTCCGGGGGTGACGGCGCAGCGCGACGCCCTCGCGCGGCTGCAGGCGGGGCTGGCCACCCAGCGGGGGGTGGTGCGCGTCATCGGGCCCGCCGACCTGCCGGTCAGCGACGACCGGCTCGGCCTGGTGCTGGCCCGCAGCGGCGACGCGGCGCGGTTCGTGGTGGTGCTCGACAGCGACCCGCTGGCGGCCACCGCCATCGCCGACGTGCGCGCCCTGCGCGCGCAGCTGCCGGCCCTCGTCGCCGCCTCGGGCCTGCAGGGGGCGACGCCGTCCGTGACGGGCCAGACGCGGATCGCGAGCGAGGTGGCGGACCTGACGGTGCGCAGCCTGCTGGTCACGCTGGTGGTGGCCTTCGCGCTGCAGCTGCTGGTGCTCGCGGTCTACCTGCGCTCGCTGGTCACCCCGCTGGTGGTGCTCGCCGCGAGCCTGGTGAGCATGGGCTCGGCGCTCGGGCTGACGGTGCTGGTGTTCCAGGACTGGATGGGCCAGCCGGGGCTGACCTTCTACGCGCCCTTCGCGACGGCGGTCCTGCTCCTCGCGCTGGGCGCGGACTACAGCGTCTTCGCCATCGGGGGCATCTGGGAGGAGGCCCGCCGGCACCCGCTGCGCCGCGCGATCGCCGTGGCCGTGCCCCGCTCGGCGGGGGCCATCACCGCCGCCGGGGTCATCCTGGCCTCGACGTTCGCGCTGGTCGGCGTGATCCCCCTGGTGACGTTCCGGCAGATCGCCTTCACCATGGCCGCGGGGCTCCTGGTGGACACCCTGCTCGTGCGCCCGCTGCTCATGCCCGCCGCGCTGTCGCTCCTGGGCCGCTGGGCCGGCTGGCCCGGGGGCCGGACGGCGCTGACCGAGCGCGGCCGCCTGGTGGCCGCGCCGTGAGCCGGGGTGGCCGGCGCGCCCTGGGCTGGCTGGTCGTGGTGGCCGTGCTGCTCGGCGGCGCCCTGGTGGCGGCCCCCGTCCTCGACGGCGCGGCGCGCACCGCCGCGCAGGAGCGGGCGGCGGCCGAGGTCGCGCGCTCCTCGGGGGCTGCCGGCGCCACGGTCACCGTGGGCGGCGGGTGGTTCCTGCCCCAGGTGGTCCGGGGCCGCTACCCGCAGGTGCGGCTCGACCTGCGCGAGGTCCCCACCCAGCAGCTGACCCTCGCGCGGGTGGTGGTGGACGCCTCCGACGTGGAGCTGTCGACGCCGGACCTGCTGCAGGGGCGGGTGACGGGCACCGCCGCCGCGAGCCGCACCTCCGCCACCGTCTCCTACGACGTACTGGACGCGGTGCTCGCCCGGCGCAGCCCGCCGCTGCGGGTGGCCCCGGAGACCGGCGGCGACCGCCTCCGGGTGACCGGCTCGGAGCGGGTGCTGGGCCGCGACGTCGCGCTCTCGGGGTGGGTGGACCTCGAGGTGGACGCGGAGAGCTCACCGCCGGTGCTGCGGGCGGTCCCGGACGAGCTGGACGTCGACGACGGCCTCCTCGACAGCCTGTCGGGCTCGGTGCTGCGGCGCCTGCGGGGGCTGCTCGCCTTCGACGTGCCGCTGGGCGAGCTGCCCGACGGGCAGCGGGTGACGGGGGTCCAGGTGCGCGGTGACGGGGTGGTCGTCGACACGCAGGGTGAGGGCATCGTTGTCGGATCGTGATCGTCAACCGGGGCCCCCAGGTGGTCGATCGCTTGTGAAGGAGGTAACAAGGACGTCGTGACCACCATCCCCGCTCCCCTGCGGCCGACCGCCGGCGCGCTCCCCGGCCCCGTGTCGGTGCAGCGGGCTGTCGGCGCTCTGGTCGCGCGCTGGCCCGTCCTGGCCGGTGCGGGGCTGCTGGTGGTGGTGCTCGACGTGCTGCTGGGCGGCCCGCTCAGCACCGTGCTCGACGTGCGGGTGAACCGGTGGATGGCGGCGCTGCCGCACACCGGGCCCGACCTGGTGCTCGCCCACGTGCTCGACCACACCGGCAAGATCACCGTCGTGGCGCCCCTCCTGCTCGTGGTGGCGGGCCTGGGCTCCTGGCGCCGCCGCAGCTGGAGCTCGCTGGTGACGGCCGGCGGCACCCTGTTCGTGATGCTCTCGGTGCTGGCCGTGGTCAAGTTCGGTCTGGCTCGCGGCCTGGCCGTCAACGGGGACCCCTCGCTGCTGGTGCCCGGCGGCCAGTCCTTCCCGTCGGGCCACGCGGCGCAGGCCGCCGTCACCGCCGGGCTGCTCGTGGCGCTGCTGCCGCGCCTGACCGGGCGGCCGCTGCGGCGCTCCACGGCGCTGCTCGTGGTGGCCGTGCCCTGCTCGGTGATGACGTCGGTGTCGCTGTACCTCGGGTTCCACTGGACCACCGACCTCGTCGCGGGGACGCTGGTGGGGCTCCTGGCCGCCCGCGCGGGGCTGGCCGTCGAGCGGCGCTGCGAGCGCCGCCGGGCGGTCCGCCGCCTGGGCGCGCCGCCGCTGCGGCTGGTCACCGCCCCGTTCGACGTCGACCTCGAGCGCAGCCGCGTCGCCACCAGCACCGGCCAGACGCTCATCGTTGCCCGATCGTGACTCCCGGCGACGGAAGCTGACAGGTTCTGTTCATGTGAAACGGGTAACAAGGAACTGTGACGACTGATCCGATGCCGTTCGGCTCGCGCGCGGCAGCGCTGCGCGGGACCGGCGAGCACCGCGAGGCCGCGGCCGCCTGGCTGGCCGTGCGCTGGCCGCTGCTGGCCGGTGTCGCGCTGCTCGGCGTCCTGCTGGACCTCCTCCTGGGGGGCCCGCTGACCACCGTCGCCGACGTCCGCGTCCACGCCTGGATGGCCGCCCGCCCCCACACCGGTCCCGACCTCGCCCTGGCGCACGTCCTCGACCACACCGGGCAGCGCGGCATCGTCACGCCGATCGTGCTGCTCGTGGCCGTCTGGGTCCGACGTCGCACCGGCAGCTGGTCGTCAGTGTGGCTCGTGCTCGGCACGATCTTCGCGATGAACCTCGTCATCGCCGCGGCCAAGTTCTCCCTGGCCCGCGGCCTGGCCGTCGACGGGGACCCGTCCCTGTTCCTGCCGGGCGGTCAGGCGTTCCCGTCCGGCCACGCGGCCAACGCCTCGTCCGCCGCGGCGCTGCTCGTCGTCCTGCTGGCCCGCGGCCGCGGCGTGCGCCTGCGCCGCTCCACCGCGCTGGTGGTGGTGCTGGTCCCGAGCGCGGTCATGACGGTGGTGTCGCTCTACCTGGGCTTCCACTGGTTCAGCGACCTCATCGCCGGCACGCTGCTGGGCGCCCTGGTCGTGTGGGCGGGGGTGCGGGTGGAGCGCCGCACCGGCCCCGAGCTCCGCCGTCGCCGGACCCGCCGGCGCATCGGCATCCCGCCGCTGCACGCCCTGCAGCCGGCCGGGCACGCCCTGGACGACCCGTTCGAGGTCGACCTCCCCGCGGAGCTGCCCGCTCGGCTAGCGTCGGCCCGTGCTGCTGACACCGCACGAGCAGGAACGCCTGATGCTCAGCTACGCCGCCGACCTGGCGCGACGGCGGCGTGAGCGCGGGCTGAGGCTCAACCACCCCGAGGCGGTCGCCGTCATCACCTCCTTCCTGCTGGAGGGGGCCCGTGACGGGCGCACGGTGGCCGACCTCATGTCGGCCGGCCGCGGCGTGCTGGCCCGCGAGGACGTCATGGACGGCGTCCCGGAGATGCTCCACGAGGTGCAGGTCGAGGCGACCTTCCCCGACGGCACCAAGCTCGTCACCGTCCACGAGCCGATCCCGTGATCCCCGGAGAGGTCCTGGTGGCCGCCGCCGAGCCCGTCACCACGCTGCCGGGCGCCCCGCGCACCACCCTCGTGGTGGTCAACACCGGCGACCGGCCCGTGCAGGTGGGCTCCCACTTCCACTTCGCGCAGGCGAACACCGCGCTGTCCTTCGACAGGACGGCGGCCCACGGCCTCCGGCTCGACGTGGCCGCCGGCACCGCCGTGCGGTTCGAGCCGGGGGTGGAGCGCGAGGTGGTGCTCGTGCCGATCGCCGGGGCGCGCGTGGTGCCCGGCCTGACCGTGCCCGCACCGGGCCACCTGGGGCAGGTGCGCTGATGGTCGACCTCTCGCGCGAGCGCTACGCCGCGCTCTTCGGACCCACCACCGGGGACCGCATCCGCCTGGCGGACACCGACCTGCTCATCAGGGTGGAGGAGGACCGCTGCGGCGGCCCCGGACGCTCCGGTGAGGAGGCGGTCTTCGGCGGCGGCAAGGTCATCCGCGAGTCGATGGGCATGGCCCGCGCCACCCGCGCCGAGGGGGCGCTGGACACCGTCATCACCGGCGCGGTGGTGCTGGACCACTGGGGGATCGTCAAGGCCGACGTCGGCATCCGCGACGGGCGCGTCGTGGCGCTCGGCAAGGCCGGCAACCCCGACACCATGGACGGGGTCCACCCCGACCTCGTCATCGGCCCGTCCACCGAGGTCATCGCCGGCAACGGCAAGGTCCTCACCGCCGGCGCCGTCGACTCCCACGTCCACTTCATCTGCCCGCAGATCGTGCCCGAGGCCCTCGGCAACGGGATCACCACGCTGGTGGGCGGCGGCACCGGTCCCGCGGAGGGCACCAAGGCCACCACCGTCACGCCGGCGTGGCACACCCCGCTCATGCTCGAGGCGATGGACGGGTGGCCCGTCAACGTGGCGCTGCTCGGCAAGGGCAACACCACCTCCGCCGCGGCCATCGAGGAGCAGCTGCTGGCGGGCGCGTCCGGGCTCAAGCTCCACGAGGACTGGGGCTCCACCCCCGCCGTCATCGACGCCGCGCTGCGCGCCGCGGACGAGCACGGCATCCAGGTGGCGCTGCACTCGGACACCCTCAACGAGGCCGGGTTCGTGGAGTCGACGCTGTCGGCGATCGCCGGGCGGGGCATCCACGCGTACCACACCGAGGGCGCCGGAGGCGGTCACGCGCCGGACATCATCACCGTGGCCTCGCACGCGAACGTGCTGCCCAGCTCCACCAACCCGACGCGGCCGCACACCGTCAACACCATCGACGAGCACCTCGACATGCTCATGGTCTGCCACCACCTGAGCCCCCGGATCCCCGAGGACCTCGCCTTCGCCGAGAGCCGGATCCGGCCGAGCACCATCGCCGCCGAGGACGTCCTGCACGACCTCGGCGCCATCTCGATGATCGGCTCGGACTCCCAGGCGATGGGCCGCATCGGAGAGGTGGTGCTGCGCACGTGGCAGACCGCCCACGCCATGAAGGTGCGCCGCGGCGCCCTGGCCGGTGACCCGAGCGGCCCTGACGGCGACGACAACCTGCGCGCGCGCCGCTACGTGGCCAAGACCACCATCTGCCCGGCGATCGCCCACGGGCTGGACGGCGAGGTCGGCTCCGTCGAGCCCGGCAAGCTGGCCGACCTCGTGCTGTGGGACCCGGCGTTCTTCGGCGTCCGGCCGCACCTCGTCCTCAAGGGCGGCTTCATCGCCTGGGCGGCCATGGGAGACGCCAACGCGTCCATCCCCACGCCGCAGCCGCAGCTGCCGCGGCCGATGTTCGGGGCGGCGGCGCCGGTGGCGGCGGCCACGTCGGTGCACTTCGTGGCGCCCACCGCCCTCGAGCACGACCTCGCCGACCGGCTGCGCGTGCAGCGGCGCCTGGTGGCCGTCAAGGACGTGCGCCGGCTCACCAAGGCGGACATGCCCGAGAACGGCGCGCTGCCGCGCATCGAGGTGGACCCGGACACCTTCACGGTGCGCATCGACGGCGACGTCGTGGAGGAGTCACCCGCGGCGGTGCTCCCCATGGCGCAGCGCTACTTCCTCTTCTGAGCGATGACCCTCGCGTCACTGCTCGCCCTCGCCGACTCCCGCCTGCCCGCGGGCGGGCACGCCCACTCCGCCGGCACCGAGCAGGCGGTGCTCGACGGGTACGTGACCGACGAGGCGTCGCTGGCGACCCTGCTGCGCCGCCGCCTGCTCACCGCGGGCGTCGTCGCGGCGCACCTCGCCGCTGCCGCCTGCGCCGCACCAGAGGCCGGGGCCCTGCGAGCCCTCGACGGCGAGGCGGACGCCCGCCTGCCGGCACCCGCCGCCCGCGAGGCGTCCCGCGCGCAGGGCCGCGGCCTGGTCCGGGTGGCGTCGGTGGCCTGGCCGAGCGCGGCCTGGGCGGCGCTCGCGCAGGTCGCACGAGCCCCGCACCACCCCCTCGCCGTCGGCGTGGCCGCCGCGGCCGCCGGCGGTGACCCCCGCGACGCCGCCCTCGTGGCGCTCTACCTCACGGGCACCGCCCCGGCCACGGCCGCCGCCCGCCTGCTCGGGCTCGACCCCGTCACGGTGGCCGCCGTCCTCGCCTCCCTCGGGCCCCTGCAGGACGCCCTCGCCGCCGACGCCGCCGACGCGGTCGCGCGCGGCGAGGAGGTCCCGGCCGAGTCCGACCCCCTGACCGACCTCCTGGTGACCCGGCACGCGCCGCGCCAGGACAAGCTCTTCGCCTCGTGAAAGGACGGTCCCCCGTGACCCAGGCAGACCCGCAGCAGGACCCGCAGCCCAGCCCCCAGCCGACGGGAGCCGAGCGCACCCCCGACCTCGACCACACCCCCGCCCGGCCGGACGTCGAGGCGCACCTGCGCTTCACCGAGCCGCCGCACACCCACCCCGCCCCGCAGGACCGGTACGGCAACCCGCTCAGTCACGAGGAGGCCCACGCCCAGGGGCTCCCCCACACCCACGCGCCCGTGGCCACCCCGCGGCGGTCGCCGTCGGCGCCGCTGCGCATCGGCATCGGCGGCCCGGTCGGCTCCGGCAAGACCGCGCTGGTGGCGGCGCTGTGCCGGGCGCTCGGCCCGGAGGGCGCCGGCCTGGACATGGCCGTGGTGACCAACGACATCTACACCACCGAGGACGGCGACTTCCTCGTCCGCCACGGCGTGCTCCCGGCCGAGCGCATCACCGCCGTGCAGACGGGCGCCTGCCCGCACACCGCCATCCGCGACGACATCGCCATGAACCTCGACGCCGTGGAGGAGCTGGAGGACAGCTTCGACCCCGACGTCGTGCTGGTCGAGTCCGGCGGCGACAACCTCACCGCCACCTTCAGCTACGGCCTGGTGGACGCGCAGATCTTCGTGGTCGACGTCGCCGGCGGTGACAAGGTGCCGCGCAAGGGCGGCCCGGGTGTCATCACCTCCGACCTGCTCGTCATCAACAAGACCGACCTCGCTCCGATGGTCGGCGCGGACCTGGGTGTCATGGACCGGGACGCCTCCGCGCTGCGCGGGGAGCGCCCGGTGGCGTTCACGAGCCTGCGCGAGGACCCGGGCGCCACGCCCGTGGCCGCGTGGGTGCAGCAGCTGCTGGCCCAGCGCAGGCTGGCCAGTGCGCACACGGGTTGAGCTGGTCGCCGCGCCGGGTCCCGGGGGCACCACGTCGCTGACCACCAACCGCGCCGAGGGGATCCTCAACGCGCGGCGCACCGGCCCGCACGAGGTGCACCTCGTGGGGACGGGCGCGGGCCCGCTGGGCGGCGACGCGGTGGTGGTCGACGTCGTCGTCGAGCCCGGCGCGCGCCTGTCGCTGCGCGGTGTCGCCGCGACCCTGTCGATGCCGGACAGGTCCGGCCGGCCGGCGCGGCTCGACGTGCGGCTGCGCGTGGGCGAGGGAGGCCACCTCGACGTGGCGCTGGAGCCGCTGGTGGCGGTGCGCGGCAGCGACCTGCACGCCGTGACCGCCGTGGACGTCGCCCACGGCGGCGCGCTCGACCTCACCGAGGTGACCGTCCTCGGCCGCTGGCGGGAGGCGCCGGGCCGCTGGCGCGGCACGCTGCGCGCCGACCTCGGCGGCGCCCCGTGGCTGCGGCAGTCGGTGGCCCTCGGGCCGGGCTCGCCGGTCTGGGACGCGCTCGACGCCCCGCGAGTGCTCCTCAGCCGGCTGCGCTCCCCCGCCGCCCTCACCCCCTCACCGACGACGACGGAGCCGACGACGACGAAGCCCGCCGGTCGCACGGCCGGCTGCGCCGCGGCGATGCCGCTGCCCGGCGGCGGTGAGCTCGCCCAGGCCCTCGGCCCCGGCCTGCTCGCAGCCCGCCGCGACCTCGCCTTCCTCGAGAACGGCCCGACAGAGTTTCGGTCGACCGAAACCTCTGGCACCCTGACCGGGTGACCTCGACCGCCACCCGCACGCGCACGCCGGAGCGCCGGCTCCTGCACCTGCTGGGGCCGGCGTTCGTGGCGGCGGTGGCCTACGTCGACCCGGGCAACGTCGCCGCCAACCTCACCGCCGGCGCCCAGCACGGCTACCTGCTGCTGTGGGTGCTCGTGGTGGCCAGCGGCATGGCCGTGCTGGTCCAGCACCTCTCCGCCGCGCTCGGCGTGGTCACCGGGCGCACCGTCCCGGAGCACCTGCGCGACAGGCTCGGGGCGCGCGGCCGGCTGGCGTTCTTCGCCCAGGCCCAGGTGGTGGCCATCGCCACGGACGTCGCGGAGGTCATCGGCGGCGCGGTGGCCCTCGGCCTGCTCTTCGGGCTGCCGCTGTGGCTCGGCGGCCTCGTCACCGGGCTGGTCTCCACCGCGGTGCTGGCCCTGACCAGCCAGGACGGCGCCCGCCGCTTCGAGGCCGTCATCATCGCCATGCTCGGGGTCATCGCGGTCGGCTTCCTCGCCGGGCTCGTGGTCGCCCCGCCCGACCCGGCCGAGGCGGCGGCGGGGCTCCTGCCCCGCTTCGACGGCACGGACACGGTGCTCCTGGCGGCGAGCATGCTCGGCGCCACGGTCATGCCGCACGCCATCTACCTGCACTCCGCGCTCGCGCGGGACCACCACGGCGGCGCCGTCGAGCCGTCGCGGATCCCCCGCGTGCTGCGCGCCACCCGCACCGACGTCGTCGCGGCGCTCGCGCTGGCCGGCGTGGTCAACGTCGCGATGCTGCTGCTGGCGGCCACCTCCCTGCGCGGCGCGGCCGGCACCGACACCCTCGAGGGCGCGCACGCCGCCGTGGTGTCCTCGCTCGGGCCGGGTGTCGGCCTGTTCTTCGCCATCGGCCTGCTGGCCTCGGGGCTGGCCTCGACGTCGGTCGGGTCCCAGGCCGGCGCCGTCATCTGGGGGACGCTGCGCCACCGGGTCCCACCGCTGCTCGTGCGCCGGGTCATCACGCTGGCTCCGGCGATCGCGGTGCTGGTGGCCGGGGTCGACCCGACGCGCGCACTGGTGCTGAGCCAGGTGGTGCTGAGCTTCGGCATCCCGTTCGTGCTGGTCCCCCTGCTGCGCCTGACCTCCAGCCGCGCGGTGATGGGCGAGCACGCCAGCACCCCGCTGGTGCGGGCGCTGGCAGTGCTGGCGGGGGTGGCCGTCGTCGTCCTCAACGCCGTGCTGGTGGTGCTCACCGTCACGGGGTGAGGGCCGGGTGACCGGCGGCCGGGCGCCACATCGCCAGCGGCGGCTCGGCCGAGGGCAGACCGCGGACCGGGCCGAGCGGCACGAAGCCGAGCCGCCGGTACAGCGGGGTGGTGCGCGGCGAGGAGGACTCCAGGTAGGCCGCCTCCCCCACGGCGTCCAGGCGGTCGAGCCGGTGCTGCAGCAGTGCGCGCCCCACGCCGCGCCCCTGCCCGGCCGGAGCCACGCCGACGGCCTCGAGGTACCAGTGCGGCGCGTGCGGCCGGGCCCTGTCGAAGGCCCGCTGCGCCGCCAGCGCTCTCGGGACCCCGCCGAGGCCGAACGCCCTCAGGTGGTCCGGCACCGCGCGCAGCGCGTCCAGCGCACCGAGGGTGCGCAGGTGGGGACCGTGCCACGCGGCCGCGCCCAGGAGGGCGCCGCTCTCGGGGTCGCGGGCCAGGTCGACGCTGCCGTCGGCCACGGGCCGGGCCAGCTCCGCGCGGTAGAGGTGGAAGCGGCGGCGGGCGTCGCGGCGGCCCCCGAGGAGCGCCGCGACCTGCGGCTCCCCCTCGAAGGCCTCGGCGAGCAGGCCGGCGGCGGCGTCGAGGTCGGCCGGGGCGGCGGGGACGACGAGGGGGGTGTTCACAAGGGCCTCCGAGCGATCTGGTCATCTGTCCAGGTCCAACGACCAGACCCGCAGCGTGGTTCCCGACGGCGCCCAGCAGGATGGCGCGGAGCAGGATGGCGGCGTGAGAGCCGGCAGCACGCGCGACGCCCTGGTGGCCGCTGCCCTGCGGGTGGTCGAGCGCGAGGGCCTCCCGGCGCTCACCACCCGGCGGGTGGCCGCGGAGGCCGGCCTGCCGCTGGGCACCGTCCACTACTGGTTCACCGACAAGCGGCAGCTGGTCGCCACCACCACCGACGCCCTCCTGCAGGAGGTCCGCGAGCGGTCCGCGGGCGCCACCGACCTCCGCGACGCCCACCGCCGCCTGGCCGCGGTGCCCGCCGGGCGGCAGCTGGCGCTGGTCGAGCTCACCACGGCGGCCCTGCGCGACCCCGCCCTCGCCGACCTCGCCCGCCAGCAGTACGCCGCCTACCGCGCCACGGCGCTGCAGCAGCTCGCCGAGCTGGTCCCCCGCGCCGACGCGGACCTGCCGGGGGGCTCCGAGGCGCTGGCCACCCTCGTGGTGGCCGTGCTCGACGGCCTCACCCTGTCCACCCTCGCCGAGGACGACGACGAGGGTCGAGGCCGGGCCCGCGCCGACGCCGCCGTGGAGCTCCTGCTCGACCTGCTCCAGCGGCACCGTGATCGGGTCGCTCCCCCGGGGGACGCGCCGTAGCGTCGAGGAGGTGACGCACAGTGATCACGGCAGGCTCGTCGGCGCCGCCCGCGCGGTGCTCGAGCACCTCCCCGGAAGGTCGTCCGGGAGCGGGACGGCGGTCCAGCAGACGGTGACGATGACGGCGCCCGCCGTCGACGTCCTCACCGCCCTCGAAGACCCGGCCGTCCTGTCCCACCTGCTCGGTGACCTCGGCTCCGTCGAGCCGCGCGAGGGCGGGCAGCGCTGGCGCTTCGCCGCCGGCGAGGGCCACGACGGGCTCGTCTGGGACACCGCGCTGGCGCGCCGCGCGGACGGGCTGCGCTACGAGGGGACCGGCGGCAGCACCGGCAGCCTCGACGTCACCACCTCCCCGGCCCCGCGCGACCACGGCCTCGAGGTGCGCCTCGTCCTCGACCTCTCTCTCCCCCGCCTCGCCGCCGGCGCCGCCGCGTTCACCCTGCTCTACCGGCTGCGGGCGCTGCTGGTCTCCGGCGAGGTCCCCACGCTGCGCCCCCAGCCCTCCGCTCGGGACGAGAGGGGCTGACGGTGCGCGCCCTGGTGTGGAACGGCGTCAACGACCTCGCCGTGGCCGACGTCCCCGAGCCGACGATCATCAACCCCCACGACGTGCTGCTGCGCGTGAGGCAGACCACGACGTGCGGCTCAGACCTGCACTTCATCGACGGCTACCTGCCCGGCATGCGCGCCGGGGACGTCGTCGGCCACGAGTTCATGGGCGAGGTGGTCGCCACCGGGCCCGAGGTGCGGCGGGTGCGGATCGGCGACCGCGTCGTCGTCCCGAGCTTCATCTCCTGCGGGCGCTGCTGGTACTGCACCCACGAGATGCCGTCGCTGTGCGACACGACCAACCCGAACGCCGCCGTGCAGCAGCCGGTCCTCGGCTACCCCAGCGGTGGCATCTACGGCTACACCCACCCCTTCGGCGGGTACGCCGGCAGCCACGCCGAGCTCGTCCGCGTGCCGTTCGGCGACGTCAACTGCTTCACCGTGCCCGACGGCGTCAGCGACACCCAGGCGCTCTTCGCCTCCGACGCGGCGCCCACGGCGTGGACGGGCGCGGACTTCTGCGACATCTCCCGCGGCGATGTGGTCGCGGTCTTCGGGGCCGGCGCGGTGGGCCTCATGGCCGCCGCGGCGGCGCAGCTCATGGGCGCCGAGCGGGTCGTCGTCGTCGACAGGCTCCCCGAGCGGCTCGCACTGGCCCGCGAGCACCTCGGCGCCGAGACCATCGACTACAGCACCACCGACAGCGTGCAGGAGGCCCTGCGCGAGACGACCGGCGGGCGCGGACCTGACAGCGTCATCGAGGCGGTGGGGCTGGAGGGCCACGGCACCGGGGTGCAGCAGGTGGTGGACCGCGTGAAGCAGGCGGTGCGCCTGGAGACCGACCGGGCCACCCCGCTGCGCGAGGCGCTGCTGGCCTGCCGCAAGGGCGGTGTCGTGTCGGTGCTCGGCGTGTACGGGCTCACCGACTCCTTCCCGATGGGCGTGGTCACCAACAAGGGCCTGACGCTGCGCTCGGCGCAGCAGCACGGGCAGCGGTACGTGCCGCGGTTGCTCGATCACCTGCGGCGCGGTGAACTCGACACGTCGTGGCTGGCCACGCACCACATGCCCCTGGAGGACGCCGTGCACGGGTACCAGATGTTCAAGGACAAGACCGACGGGTGCCTGCGCGCGGTGTTCCACCCGTGACGCTGCGCGACGTCCAGCTCACACCGCGCCCGGGCGGCAGCCCCGAGCTGCGCGGTGTGCTGGGAGTGCCCAGCGCCGCCGTCCACGGTGGCGGTCCGTGGCCGGGCGTGGTGGTGGTGCACGAGGCCTTCGGCGTGGACGACGTCATGCGCCGGCAGGTGGAGCGGCTGGCTGAGGCCGGCTACCTCGCGCTCATGCCGGACCTGTTCACCGCCGGCGGTGCCCGCAAGTGCCTCACCGCCACGTTCCGCGCGCTGGCCGCGGGCCACGGCCGCGCGTTCGAGGACGTCGAGTCCGCCCGCGCCCAGCTGGTGGCGCTGGCCGAGTGCACCGGGCGGATCGGGGTGATCGGGTTCTGCATGGGCGGGGCGTTCGCGCTGCAGCTGGCGAGCCCGTCGCGCCCGGGTGGCCCGTACGCGGCGTCGTCGGTGAACTACGGACGCCTGCCCGGGGACGACGCGGAGCTGGACGCGCTGCTGGCGGGCGCGTGCCCCGTCGTCGCCAGCTACGGCGGCCGTGACGCGTCGCTGAAGGGCGCCGCCGACAGGCTCGACCGCGGGCTGCAGCACGCGGGTGTGCCGCACGACGTGCGGGAGTACCCCAGCGCCGGGCACTCCTTCCTCAACGACGCCCCCAACGGCCCGCGGCTGCTGCGCCCCGTCATGCAGCGGATCCTCGGTGTCGGGCCGGAGCCCGAGGCGGCCGCTGACGCGTGGGGGCGCATCGAGGCCTTCTTCGGCGAGCACCTGAGGGAGGGTGAGGGCCGTGGCCCCGACGCCTGAGGACGACCTGTCCGTCTGGAAGCGGCTCGCCCCCGGAGGGATGCTGCTGGTGGGCAGTGGGCTCGCCGTGGCCCTCGACGCCTCCGCGCGCCGCTCGTCCGGCGCCCCGCTGCTGCGGTGGGCGGCGGAGGGGACGGCGGGGCTCGTGCTGGTCAACGCGGGCCTGGCCCTCTACGGGGAGGCCATGAAGCGCCGCGGCTTGCACGACGCCGCCACCCGTCCGTGATCATGGACTTCCGGACCAGGCAGCCCCTAGCCTGCGGCCATGCACCCGGGCCTGCTGGTCTTCGGTCTCGTGATCATCACCGTGGTCGCCGTCGCGGGGTACGCCGTCAGCGCCAAGGAGCGCAGGACGACGACGCACCGGCGACGTGACGCCGGCGACGCCGGGGGCGCCCCCTTCGTCAGCGGCGGCCACCACAGCCACCACGGGGACGGCGGCTCCTTCGGGGGCGGCGGCTGGTTCGGCGGTGGGGGCGACGGCGGGTTCGGCTCCGGCGGCTCAGACGGCGGTGGTGGCGGCGGCGGGGACTGAGCCGCCCGCCCCGCCGCGCGGGAGGTCCATGATCACGGGGAGGGGTGGGGGTCAGTAGTCCACGCGGTCGGCGCGGGAGCCCCACGCGGTGAAGGGCGCCAGCCGGTCGTCGTGGGCGAGGTGCGCCACGCGGATCGAGCCCATCTCGGGCCACTTCTCGCGCGGGGCGGCGAAGAGCTCGTAGAAGGCGCGGTCGTCGAAGCCGGCGAGCGCGGCGTCGTCCCGGTCGGCGGCGTAGACCACGCCGTCGACCCGCGCCCACAGCGACGCCGCCAGGCACAGCGGGCACGGCTCGCAGGAGGACACGAGCACGCACCCGTTCAGCCGGAAGTCACCGACCGCCGCGCAGGCGTTGCGGATGGCGACCACCTCGGCGTGCGCGGTCGGGTCCAGCGTGGGGGTGACGAGGTTGGTGCCGGTGGCGATGACCTCGCCGCCGTCGCCGGAGCCGCTGCCCACCCGGACGACCACGGCGCCGAAGGGCCCGCCCCCGCCGTCGACGTTCTCCCGGGCCAGGTCGATCGCCCGTCCCAGCCACTCCAGCTCGCTCATGCCGTCTCCTCTGCTCGCTCACCGGACCGCCACCCCAGCCAGACCCTGTCCCGCGCCATCGGCAGCCGGTGGAACCGGACCCCCGTCGCGTCCCGCACCGCGTTGGCCAGCGCCGGGGCGACGGGGTTGTAGGGGCTCTCGCTCATCGACTTGGCGCCCATCGGGCCGACGGCGTCGGTGGTGTCCGCGAAGAGCACGGTCGTCGTCGGGACGTCGGCCCAGGTGGGCAGGTGGTAGGTCCGGAAGGCGGGGTTGGTCACCGCGCCCGTCCCGCCGGGGGCGTCGTCGAGGCGGACCTCCTCGTAGAGGGCCGCGCCGATCGCCTGGGCGACCCCGCCCTCGACCTGACCGCGGCACTGCTCGGGGTTGACCACCACGCCGGCGTCGGCGCCGTGCACGGACGCGAGGATCCGCACCTCGCCGGTGGCCGGGTCGCACGCGACGGTGAAGGCCTGCACGTCGAACGCCACCGACCGCGGCGTCCCGCCCCACTCGCCCCGCCCGACCAGCTCGGCTCCCCCGGCCGCCGCTGCCGCCGCCAGGTCGGCCAGCGGCACGCGGGACCCGGCGACGACGACGGCGTCGCCGTCCAGCCGGCAGGCCTGCGGCGGCACGCCCGCGCTCCGCGCAGCCGTCTCCACGAGCAGCGACGCGAGCGCGTCGGCGGCGGCGTGGACGGCCCGGCCGGCCACCACGGTGCCGGTGGAGCCGAAAGCCCCGGTGTCGTGGCCGACGACGTCGGTGTCGGACTGGCGGACGCTCACGCGGTCGGGCGTGGTCCACAGCGCGGTGGCGGCGATCTGGGCGTGGACGGTGGTGGTGCCGTTGCCGAACTCCGCCGTGCCCACCCGGACCTCGTAGCGGGCCCCGCCGTCGTCGTCGGCCACCAGCGCGACGGCGGCATCGGCGTGGTGCCCGCGCGGCGGCACGGTGTCGATCATGGAGATGGCCATGCCCTCCCCCACCGGCCAGCCCGCCGGGGCCTGCGCGCGGACGGCCGCGCGCTGGGCGGCGACGTGCGTCTGCACGCGGTCGAGCAGCTGGTCGAGGCCGTAGCTGCCGTAGACGACGTCGTCGGGCTCGTCGGTGGTCGAGGTCATCGGGTCCCCCGGCACCACGGCGTTGCGGCGCCGCAGGTCGTACGGGTCGATGCCGAGGGCGCGGGCCAGCTCGTCCATCGCGGACTCCACGGCGAAGACCAGCTGCGAGAGCCCGTAGCCCCGGAAGGCGCCGGCGGGCACGGTGTTCGTGTAGACGGCCCACCCGTCGACGCGCTTGTTCGCGCAGCGGTACACCCCGAGGGACTCCCCGCAGCCGTGGAAGAGCACGCCGGGCGCGTGGTTGCCGTACGCGCCGGTGTTCGACACCACGCGCACCGAGATGGCCGTGAGCGTGCCGTCGGGCAGCGCGCCGAGCTGCGCCGTGACGGCCATGGGGTGGCGCGTGGTGGTGGCCGAGAACTGCTCGGCGCGGGTCAGCTCCCACTGCACCGGGCGGCCCGTGAGCAGGACGGCCAGGCCGACGAGGTCCTCGGTGAGCATCTCCTGCTTGCCGCCGAAGCCCCCGCCCACGCGTCCGGCCACCACGCGCACCTGCTCGCGCTGCAGCCCCAGGACGACGGCGAGCGCGTCGCGCGTGAGGAACGGCGTCTGCGTGGAGGAGCGCACCACCAGGCGGCCGCCCTCGGCCAGCGGCCCGTCCAGCCACCCGCGGGCGGCGTGCGTCTCCAGGGCGGCGTGGGCGAGCCGCTGGCTGCGCCACGTCCCCTCCACCACCGCGCCACCGGCCGTCCGGGCCGCCTCGAAGCCGGCCTCGACGTCACCGAGGTGGCCGTGGACCTCCGCGACGACGTTGTCGGCGGGCCGGGCGACGCGGGTCAGCGAGGGGTCCTTGTCGCCGTGGAGCACCGGGGCGCCGGTGCGCGCCGGGTGCATGGCCTCCTCGGGGTCGAAGACGGCCGGCAGCACCTCGTAGGTCACCCCCGCCACGAGCGCGGCGACGCCGGCCTCGGCCGCTGCCACGGACTCCCCCACCACGGCGGCCACCCGCTGCCCGGCGAACCGGAGCACCCTGTCGAGGACGAGCGTGTCGTCGGGGTCGTCGGAGGACCGGTGGTGCCGCGCGGAGGAGTGCAGCACGGGTCTGGTCAGCGCCGTCGGACCGTCGACGTCGTCGGCGGTGATGACGCGCACCACCCCGGGCACCGCGAGCGCCGGGGCGGTGTCGATCCCCACCACCCGGGCGTGGGCGTGCGGGGACCTCAGCACCGCGAGGTGGAGCATCCCCGGGGGTGGCGGCTCGTCGAGGGTGAACCTCGCGGCGCCCCGCACCAGGTCGGGGCCCGCGGGTGCGGGGGTGCTGCGGCCGATGGCGGCGCCGGCGGCCGGGTCGCGGTCGACGGTGGTGCGTCCCGCGAGGGCGTCGCGGAGGGAGCGGTACCCGGTGCAGCGGCACAGGTTGCCCTTGAACGCGCGGCCCAGGTCCTGCAGCTGGCCGTCGTGCTGGCCGTCGTGCTGGCCGTCCTGCAGCGCCGCCGTGGTCATGACCATGCCGGCGGTGCAGAACCCGCACTGGAAGGCCTGCGCGTCGAGGAACGCCTGCTGGCAGGGGTGGCGCAGCCCCTCCACCGTCGTCACCTCGCGGCCCTGCGCCCGGGCGGCCGGGTAGAGGCAGGAGTGGACGGCGCGCCCGTCCACGTGGACGGTGCAGGCGCCGCAGTCCCCGGCGTCGCAGCCCTTCTTCACGCCCGTCCAGCCGCCCTCGCGCAGCCAGGTGCGCAGGCACTGCCCGGGGCGGGGCTCCCGCTCGTCGGGGCGGCCGTTGACGACGGCGCTCATGCGAGCAGCTCCCGCACCACGTCCGCGGTCTGGGCCAGCGCCATCGCGCGGCGCCAGGCGGGGTGGCCGTGGACGTCGTCGTGCCAGGTCCGGCGGGGCTCGGAGCCGTCCACCGCGGAGTCGACGGCGGCAGCCGCCGCGTCTGGGCCCCCCGCCTCCACCAGCGACGACGACGACGGCCAGCGCAGCTGCAGCGGCGCCCGCGTGGCCGCGGTCACCGTCACGACGAGCTCGCCCCCGCCCCCCGTCCCGACGTCGAGGCGACCCACCACGAGGCTGGCGGAGCGGCCCAGCGGCGTGAGGCTGGCCCGGCGGAACGCGGTGCGCGCCGCCAGCGACGACGCCGGGACCACCACCTCGCGGACCAGCTCTCCGGGAGCCAGGGCCGTGGCGTGGTCACCCGTGACCAGCTCGGCCACCGGCAGCTGCCGCCTCACCACCCCGCCGGCCCCGGTGGGCGCCCACAGCTGCGCCACGCCGTCCAGCGCGGCGAACAGCGACACCATGGGCGCCGCCGGCAGGGCGGTGACGAGGTTCCCGCCGACGGTGGCCACGCCCTGCACCTTCCACCCCGCGAGGAACGCGTCGGCGCACTGCCCCACGAGCGGCGGCGCCGCCTGCCAGCGGGTGAGCTGCTCGACCGTGCAGGTCGCCGCGACGCGCAGGGCGCCGTCGTCGTCGACCGAGAGCGGGACCCAGCCGAGGGTCGTCAGGTCGAGCAGCCGGCGGGCCGCCGGCTGCGGCTCCGAGAACAGCCAGGTGCCGCCCGCGAGCCACACGTCGCCGGGCGCGGTCGGAGCCGTCCCGTCGAGCACGGGCCCGGCGGGCTCGAGGGCGGTGACGCCGTGCAGGTCCATCACCGGGCACCGTAGGCGACGGTGCGCCGCAGCGGGCTCCTCCTGCACCACTTCACCCCGAGCGCTCACCCGCCGCGCGGCCCGCGGGCCGCGCCAGCCAGCTCCGCCGACAGCGCCGTCAGCTCGGTGAGCACCCGGCGCACCACGGGCCGCTCGGCGGTGTCGGCGCGGGCGAGGGCGTCGACCTGGCGCCCCGCGCGCACCCCGAGCAGCGGCAGCAGCCGCACCCCGGGGTGGCGCCCGCACGTGTAGCGCGGCAGCAGGGAGATGCCGTGGCCGGCGGCCACCAGCTCGAGCACCACGTGGAAGTCGTTGATGCGCGAGACCACCCGCGGGGCGCGCTCGCCGCTGCCGGGGCCGGCGCCCAGCACCGCCCGCAGCACCTCCGCCACGGGGAAGCCCTCCTTCACGGCGATCCACCGCTCGTCGTCGAGGTGCTCGGGCCGCACGCCGCCGTGCTGCTGCGCGACCTCCACGAGGCGGTGGCCGAGGGGGACGGCGACGTCGAGCGGCTCGCGCAGCAACGGCACCACCCGCACGCCCGGGCTGTCGACCCAGGCGCGCTCGCCCTCGGGGCGGTGGGCGATGACGACGTCGAGGCGGTCGGTCAGCGGCGCGAAGTCGTCCAGGGGCACGTCCTCGTCGGTGCACTCCACCTCCACGCCGCTGCCGGCCAGGCGGGTCAGCAGACCGGGCAGCAGCAGCTCGGCGCCGGAGGAGAAGGCCGAGACCCGCACCAGGCCCGTCGCCGCGCGGTGGGCGTCCAGCACGGCGGTGCGGGCGCGTTCGAGGGCCACCGCGACGTCGTCGGCGGCCTCGGCGAGGGCCAGGCCCGCGGCCGTGAGGCGCAGCCCCCGCCCGACCCGCTCGGTCAGCGGGACCCCGGCCTGCCGGGTCAGGGAGGCCAGGTGCTGGGAGACCGCGGACGGGGTGAGGTGGAGGACGGCGGCGGCGCGCGTGACACCGCCCTGGGTCCTCACCGCGCGCAGCGCCTCGAGCGCCCTCGTGTCCATGAAGCCAGACTGCACGGTCGGTGTGGCAGATGTCGATGGACTGCACAGTCACCGTCACCCCACCGTGGTCGTGTGCCGCTCACCGCCCGCCTCCTGGCCCTGCTCGTCGCCGTGACGTGGGGGCTGAACTTCGTGGCCATCCACGCCTCCCTCGAGCAGTTCCCGCCGCTGCTGTGCGCCGCCGTGCGCTTCACCGTGATCGCCGTGCCGGTGGTGCTCCTCGTGCCGCGCCCCCGCGGCGTGCCGGTGCGCTGGCTGCTGGCCTACGGGGCCGGGTTCGGGGTGGCCCAGTTCGTCTTCCTCTACACGGCCATGGCCGTCGGCATGCCCGCCGGGCTCGCGTCGCTGGTGCTGCAGTCGTCAGCGCCGTTCACGGTGGTGCTGGCCGGCGCGCTGCTGCGCGAGCGGCTCACCGGACGGCAGGTGGCCGGTGTCGGCGTCGCCGTGGTGGGGCTGGTGGGGATCGCCGCCTCGCGGGCGGAGCTGGGAGGCGCGGCGACGCTGCTGCCGGTGGTCCTGACGCTGCTCGGCGGCCTGGGATGGGCGTTCGGCAACCTCGGCTCGCGGCTGGCGTGGCGGGAGCGGATGGCGGCCGGCCAGCCGCCGAGCGCCACCGAGTCGCTGCGGCTGGTGCTGTGGGTGTCCGTGGTGCCGCCGCTGCCGCTGGCGCTGGCGTCGCTCGTGCTCGAGGGGCCGGCGCGCATCGGCGACGCCTTCACGGGGCTCGGCTCACGGACGGGGCTGCTGGCGATCGCCGGGCTCGCCTTCACGGTGCTCATCGCCACGCTGGTCGGCCAGGTGGTGTGGTCGGCGCTCATGGCGCGCCACCCCTCCAGCTCCGTGGCCCCGTTCTCGATGCTCGTGCCGGTGGTCGGGATGGTGGCCGCGCACGTGCTGCTGGGCGAGGCGACGCCGTGGCGCGAGGTGGCGCTCGGCGCCGTGGTGGTGGGCGGGGTGCTGCTGGGCGCCTCCCGCCCCCGTCGCCGTCAGGAGACGGGGACCCTCAGCGCGGGCATCCCCAGCCCGACGGAGCGCCCGCCTGCGCCGGCTCCGGTGCCCTGTGCCGGCACGCCGCACGAGGCGAGCTGGCGGCGGTCGTAGGCGTCGCCACCCCGGGTGCGCCGCACGGACAGCGGTGAGCCGGCGGGCACGTCGGCCACCAGGTGGTGCGGCGCTGACTGCGTGACCCGGACGGTCACCACGTCACCCGGGCGCGGGCGGTCGGCCTCGGGCAGGTCGGCCGGCAGCCCGACGTGCACGAGCCGGTTGTCGCGGGCACGGCCCGAGACGCGCTGGCTGGCGCCGTCCTTCTTGCCCTTCGCCTCGGCGACGAGCACCTCGACCGTGCGGCCCACCTGCTGCGCCGCCTCCGCCTCGCTGATGCGCTCCTGCAGGGCGATGAGCCGCTCGTAGCGCTCCTGCACCACCGCCTTGGGCAGCTGGTCGGGCATGGTGGCGGCGGGCGTGCCGGGTCGCTGGGAGTACTGGAACGTGAACGCGCTGGCGAAGCGGCTCGCCTCCACCACGCGGAGGGTCTCGGCGAAGTCCTCCTCGGTCTCCCCCGGGAACCCGACGATGATGTCGGTGCTGATCGCGGCGTCAGGGATCTGCGCGCGGACCCGGTCGAGGATGCCGAGGAACTTCTCGCTCCGGTAGGAGCGGCGCATCGCGCGCAGCACGCGGTCCGACCCCGACTGCAGCGGCATGTGCAGCTGCGGCATCACGGTGGGCGTCTCGGCCATGGCGGTGATGACGTCGTCGGTGAACATCGCCGGGTGGGGGCTGGTGAAGCGCACTCGCTCGATGCCGTCCACCCGGCCGACGGCGCGGAGCAGGTCGGCGAAGGCCGAGTTCCCCGTGCCGGTCCGCAGCTCACCCATCCCCGTCCCGTAGGAGTTGACGTTCTGCCCCAGCAGCGTCACCTCGACCACGCCGTCGGCGACCAGCGCCTCCACCTCGGCCAGCACGTCGCCGGGGCGGCGGTCCTTCTCCTTGCCGCGCAGCGCCGGCACGATGCAGAACGTGCAGGTGTTGTTGCAGCCCACGCTGATGGACACCCACGCGCTGGCCGCGGACTCGCGGGCCTGCGGCAGCGTGGAGGGGAAGACCTCCAGCTCCTCCAGCACCTCCACCTGCGCCTCGGCCTGCACGCGGGAGCGCTCCAGCAGCGCCGGCAGGGCGTGGGTGTTGTGGGTGCCGAAGACGACGTCCACCCAGGGCGCCTTCGCCAGGATGACGTCGCGGTCCTTCTGGGCCAGGCACCCGCCGACGGCGATCTGCATGCCGGGCCGGCGGGCCTTGACGCTCGCGAGGTGGCCCAGGTTGCCGTAGAGGCGGTTGTCGGCGTTCTCGCGGACCGCGCAGGTGTTGAGGACGACGACGTCGGCCTCGCCCGAGCGTCCGGCCTCGTCGTCGGCGCGCGAGTAGCCGGCGTCCTCGAGCAGCCCGGCGAGGCGCTCGGAGTCGTGGGCGTTCATCTGGCACCCGTAGGTGCGGACGGCGTACGTGCGCTCGACGGGCTCGGCAGGCTGGAACACGACCACCCGATGAGGATAGGTGGCTGTGAGCAGCACCCAGGTCGTCCAGCCGGAGGCGATCGCCGACGCACCCGACCTCCACGGCCCCGTGATGATGGAGCAGGCCTGGCGCGACGCCGCGTTCCTGCACTGGGCCGTGCCGCCGGAGCGGGTGGCGCACCTCATGCCGCCGGGGGTGCGCCCCGACGTGCTGGACGGCGTCACGTACGTGGCGCTCGTGCCGTTCCGCATGGTCGGCGCCGGACTCGGCCCGCGGGAGGTCGGCCCGGCGGTGCCGTGGGCGGGCACGTTCCTGGAGACCAACGTGCGGCTGTACTCGGTGGACGACACGGGCCGGCGCGGCATCGTCTTCGTCACCCTGGAGTGCTCGCGGCTGGTGGTGGTGGCCGGGGCGCAAGCCGCGTTCGGGCTGCCGTACCGCTGGTCGTCCATGGCGTTCGGCCGCCGCGCCACCTCCGAGGGCGCCCGGGTGGCCTACGCGCTGCGCGGCCGGGGGAACCGCTCGGGCGTCTGCCAGCGGCTGGAGCTGTCGCTCGGCGCGCAGCTGTCCCCCACCGAGGCCCACGACGACGACGGGCTGCCCCGCTTCCTCACAGCCCGCTGGGGGCTGCACCAGCAGCACCTCGGCCGCACCTGGTACGTGCCCAACGAGCACGGCCCGTGGCCGCTGCGCACCGCCTCCGTGGAGGCCTTCGAGGACGGGCTGCTCGCGGACGTCGGCTTCCCCGAGCTGGCGGCGCGCGAGCCCGACTCGGTGCTCTTCTCCTCCGGGGTGGTCACCCGGTTCGGCCTGCCGGGGGACGCCCGGCGGCCGCGGCGGGGCTGACGGCGCGGCTGACCGGCGGGGTGGACGCGGCGCGGGCCGCCGACACCTCCTCGCGGGTCGCGCAGCCCGGGGCGTGGTCGTTGACCAGGCCCATGGCCTGCTGGAACGCGTAGACGGTGGTGGGGCCCACGAACTTCCAGCCGCGCTTCTTGAGGTCCTTGCTCATGGCCGTCGACTCCGGCGAGGTGGCGCGCACCTCGAACGGGCGCTCTGCCTCACCGTCGGGCGCCCAGCTCCACGCGTAGGCGGCGATGCTGCCGTGCTCGGCCACCAGCTCGCGGGCGCGCGCGGCGTTGTTGATGGCCGCCTCGATCTTGCCGCGGTGCCTCACGATGCCGGCGTCGCCGAGCAGCCGTTCCACGTCGCCGTCGTCGAACCGCGCGACCACCTCGTGGTCGAAGCCGGCGAACGCCGCCCGGAAGACCTCCCGCTTGCGCAGGATGGTCAGCCAGCTCAGGCCGGACTGGAAGCCCTCCAGGCACAGCTTCTCGAACAGGCGCCGGTCGTCGCAGACCGGGAAGCCCCACTCGGTGTCGTGGTAGGCCACGTAGTCCGGGGTGGAGGTGCCCCACGCGCAGCGCGGGACCCCGTCGGCACCGACGACGACGTCCACTACTCCTCCTCCTGTCGCACGGCCTCGCGCACCACCCTCATGACCAGCCCCTGGGGGTACCCCTTGCGGGCGAGCATCCCGGCCAGCCTCCGGGTCTGGACCTCGGGAGCGAGCGCCCCCATCGACCGCAGGCGCCGCGCGACGAGGTCTCGCGCCGAGGCCTCCTCGGCCTCGTCGTCGACCTGCTCCAGGGCGGCGGCCGCGGTGGCGTCGTCGACGCCCTTGGCGCGCAGCTCGTGCGCCAGGGCCCGCCGGCCCAGGCCCCGGGTGAGGCGCTGGGACCTCACGAGCACCTCGGCGTAGGCGGCGTCGTCGACGAGGCCCACCTCGGTGAACCGCCTCAGCACCTGCTCGGCGGCCTCGTCCGGGACGCCCTTCTCGGCCAGCTTCTTCTCCAGCTGCGCCCGGCTGCGGGGCGCCGCGGTCAGCTGGCGGAGCACGACGTCCCGGGCGACGGCGACGGGGTCTCCCCCGACGCCGCCGCCCTGACGCGTGCTCAGAAGTCGACCTTGGCCTCGGCCGGCAGCTCGACGGTGTCGGCGGCAGCGGCGGGCTGCCCGATGCCGAGCTTCTCCTTGATCTTGCGCTCGATCTCGTCGCCGAGGTCGGGGTTGTCGCGCAGGAAGGTGCGGGCGTTCTCCTTGCCCTGCCCGAGCTGGTCTCCCTCGTAGGTGTACCAAGCGCCGGACTTGCGGATGAAGCCGTGCTCCACGCCCATGTCGATGAGACCGCCCTCGCGGGAGATGCCCACGCCGTAGAGGATGTCGAACTCGGCCTGCTTGAACGGGGGGCTGACCTTGTTCTTGACCACCTTGACGCGGGTGCGGTTGCCAACCGGCTCGTTGCCGTCCTTGAGCGTCTCGATGCGGCGCACGTCGAGGCGGACCGACGCGTAGAACTTCAGCGCCTTTCCACCCGTGGTGGTCTCGGGCGAGCCGAACATCACGCCGATCTTCTCGCGCAGCTGGTTGATGAAGATCGCGGTGGTGCCGGCGGTGTTCAGCGCACCGGTCATCTTGCGCAGCGCCTGCGACATGAGGCGGGCCTGCAGACCGACGTGGCTGTCACCCATCTCGCCCTCGATCTCGGCGCGGGGCACCAGGGCCGCCACGGAGTCGATGACGAGGATGTCGAGCGCCCCGGAGCGCACGAGCATGTCGGCGATCTCGAGGGCCTGCTCACCGGTGTCGGGCTGGGAGACCAGCAGGGCGTCGGTGTCGACGCCGAGCTTCTTGGCGTACTCGGGGTCGAGCGCGTGCTCGGCGTCGATGAAGGCCGCGATGCCGCCCGCCTTCTGGGCGTTCGCCACCGCGTGCAGCGCGACGGTCGTCTTTCCCGAGGACTCCGGGCCGTAGATCTCCACCACGCGGCCGCGGGGCAGCCCGCCGATGCCGAGCGCGACGTCGAGCGCCGTCGACCCGGTGGGGATGAACTTCATCGGCTCGCGGACCTCGTCCCCGAGGCGCATGACGGTGTTCTTGCCGAACTGCTTGTCGATCTGCGCGAGGGCGAACTCGAGCGACTTCGACTTGTCGTTGGTCTTGGTGGCGGGTGCGGCCACGAGGATCACCCCTGTCGACGGGCACCCGGACCGGCCGGGCGCTGCTGCGGTGCGTTCGGGGACGACGCTAGGCGCCACCACCGACAGTCCGTCGCCGCGAGCGCCCGCCCTGTGGACGGGCGGCCCTGCGCGGCGATCACCCGACCCACACTACTCCCGCTGACCGAACG
This sequence comes from Quadrisphaera sp. RL12-1S, assembly GCF_014270065.1. Taxonomy (NCBI): domain Bacteria; kingdom Bacillati; phylum Actinomycetota; class Actinomycetes; order Kineosporiales; family Kineosporiaceae; genus Quadrisphaera; species Quadrisphaera oryzae. The sequence goes on from NZ_JACNME010000005.1 coordinate 96,191, forward strand.
CGCGTTCGACATCGGCGCGCCTCACGGCAGGTCGCGCAGCAGGGCCGTGGTCCACCTCACCCCGTCAGCGAGGTCGGCGACGGCGACGTGCTCGTCCACGCCGTGGATCGACGCCCGCTGGGCCCTGCTCATGCGCAGCGGGGAGAACCGGTAGACCCTGCCGCCCAGGCCGCAGAAGGAGCGCGCGTCGGTGGCGGCCATCGTCACGTACGGCGTGACCAGGGCGTCCGGGAACACCCGTTCCGTGCACCGCTCGAGCAGCGCGAACGCCTCGTCGTCGTCCTCAGCCGTGGAGAAGGGCGAGGTGGGGCTGGGCTCGCCGCGCTCGACCACCTCCACGTCCACGCCGCAGCCGCGCACGGCGCGGCGCACGCGCTGCACCACCGCGTCCACGGAGTCCCCGGCCATGATCCGCGCGTTCGCGCCCACCCAGGCCTCGTCAGGCACCGCGTTGACGGCCGCCGACCCCTGCATCGCGGTGAAGGCGAGGGTGGTGCGGACCATGGCGGCGCTCTCCGGCCCGGCCAGCACGAGCAGGCGCCCGGCCACCGCCGGGAACCGGTCCACGAGCCCGGACACCGGCCGCGGCAGTACGCGGCGCAGCAGCTCCCGCGTCGCCGCCGGCACCTCCACCGGCCCGAGCACGGCCCGTCGCTCGGCGCGCTCCAGCGCCACCACCGCCCGGGCCAGGCGCGCCACCGGACCACCGCGCGCCGGGGTGGACGCGTGCCCGCCGCGACCCCGCGCCACCAGCCGCAGCACGGTGCTGCCCTTCTCCGTCACGCCCACCACGGCCAGCGGCGCCCGCAGGCCCGGCAGCGCCCCGTGCGCCACGGCCCCGCCCTCGTCCAGCACCGCCCACGGCCGCACGCCGCGCCCGCGCAGCACGCCGACGGCCGCGACGGCGCAGGCGCCGCCGGTCTCCTCGTCGGTCCCGGACGAGACCCAGACGTCGCGCGCCGGCACGAACCCCTCGGCGAGCAGTCCCTCCACAGCGGCGAGGACGACCACGAGCGGGCCCTTGTCGTCCAGCGTCCCGCGCCCCCAGACGGCCTCACCCTCCGCCGACCCCGCGAGCACCCCGCCGAAGGGCGGGTGGGTCCAGGCGCTCTCCACCCCGGCGGGGACGACGTCCTGGTGGCCCAGGAGGACCAGCGGCGCCGCCTCCCCACCGGCGCCGCCCGAGCCGCGCCAGCGCAGGAGGAGGGTGCGCGGGCGACCGGGCACCGCGACGCGCTCCAGCTGGGCGAACACCCGCGGGAAGGCCTGAGCCAGCACCTCGTGCAGCGCGGTGGACGCCGCCGCGTCTCCCGTCGTCGTCGGGCACCTCACGGCCGCCTGCAGCGCGGCGACGACGTCGACGGCGGCAGCGGCGGCGGGGCTCACGCCCGCATCCTCGCCCGGTACGCGGCGACGGCGGCCCGGTTGCCGCACGACCCGTCGCAGAAGCGGCGGGAGCGGTTCTTGGACAGGTCCACGAAGACGTCGGTGCAGTCCTCCCCCGCGCAGCGCTGCAGACGGCCGAGCTCGCCTCGGCGGACCACCTCGACCATCGCCATCCCGGCCTCCACGGCCATCCGGCGGTCGAGCGGGGCGTCGTCAGGGGTGGCGTGCAGGTGCCAGTCCCAGCCGTCGTGGCGGACCAGCTGCGGCAGGGCGCGCGCCTCGGACAGGAGCGCGTTGACGAGGTCCACGAACCGCTCCTCCTCGCCGGCCAGCGCGAGGTCCCACAGCGCGAGCAGCCGGGGGCGCAGCTCCCGGACCGCCTCCAGCTCGGCGAGGTCGTGGTCGCGCCGGCCGCTCCAGCGGTGCTCCTCGCAGAAGGCGTCGAGGGCCGCGACGTCGGGGAGCCCCTCCTCGCCGGACACGTGCCCGGCGGTGTTGACCATGGCGACGAGCGCGGCGAGCTCGCGCTCGGTGTCATGAGCGAAAAGCATCTTGACTCCTTTCACGGCGCACCGCTAGCGTCTGCCTCGGCGTCACAAGCGTAGAGGGGTTTGACTGATGACAGCAGCACCGGTGGCCGCCACCACGGCATCGTCCACCCTCCCGGCCCAGGCCGCGGCCGCCACGGCACGCGGCGGGCTGGTCTACGCGCTCGCCTCCGCCGCCGCCTTCGGCACCTCCGGCATCTTCGCCAACGCGCTGCTGCACGCCGGCTGGACGCCCGGCTCGGCCGTCATCGCGCGCATGCTGGGCGCGGCCCTCGTGCTCGCGCCGATCGCCGTCGCCCAGCTCCGCGGCCGCTGGCACCTGCTGTGGCGGGCCCGCTGGCGCGCGCTGGCGTTCGGGGTCTTCGCCATGGCCGGCTGCCAGCTCGGCTTCTTCGCCGCCGTGCAGACCGTCCCGGTGTCGCTGGCGCTGCTCATCGAGTACTCCGGCGTGCTGCTGGTGGTCGCGTGGGCGTGGACCGTCGGCGGCCAGCGCCCCCGCCTGCGCACCGCCCTCGGCGGCCTCGCGGCGCTGGCCGGTCTCGCGCTGGTGCTCGGCGTGGGGGGCGAGGGCCTGACCGGCGGGACCGGCCTGGTCTGGGCCGCCGCCGCCGGGGTCTGCCTGGCCGTGTACTTCGTGCTCGCCGCGCACGACGGCAGCGGCGTCCCCGCCCTGGCCCTCTCCTGGGTGGGCATGCTGGTCGGCGCCGCGGCGCTCGGCGCCGCCGCCCTGGTGGGGCTGCTGCCGATGGGCGTCACCACCGGCGACGTCGCGCTCGCCGGGTCCGCCGTCCCGTGGTGGTCGGTGGTGCTCGGCATGGTGGCCATCGCCACCGCCTTCGCCTACGGCACGGGCATCGCCGCGGCGCGCCGCCTGTCGGCGGCGCCGGCGTCGTTCGTGGCGCTCACCGAGGTGCTCTTCGCCGCCGCGTGGGCGTGGGTGCTGCTGGGCCAGCACCTCACCGCGGTGCAGCTGGTCGGCGGGGCCGTGGTGCTCGCGGGCATCGTCGTCGTCCGCAGCGACAGGTCCTCAGCAGCGGGCTGAGGCGTCCGCCGGGCCCTGGGCCGCCAGCGCGGCGCGCAGGGTGCTGACCGGCACCGCGTACGCGTCCTCGCCGGTCGTCGCGCCGGCGTAGACCACACCCACCACCGCTCCGCTGCGGTCGACCACCGCTGACCCGGAGCTGCCCGGCGCCACCGGCGCCTCCAGCCGCAGCACCTGCGCCGCGGCCGTGTGGAGCGGGTCGTCCACGGGGCCGGTGATCACGCCGGTCGCCGTCGCCAGCGCCTCCCCGTGCGGGTAGCCGACCACCGTGACCGCCTCCCCGCCCACCGGGTCGGCGGACGCCAGCGGCACCGTGGCGGGCAGCTCCTCGCGGGTGCTCACCACCGCGAGGTCCGCCACCGTGGCCGTCACCGACCCCGCCACGGCCAGCTGGTGACCGTCCCAGGTGTCCACCTGCAGCTGCTCGGCGCCCTTCACGACGTGGGCGTTGGTGACCAGGGTGTGAGCGTCCAGCGCGAACCCCGACCCGGTCTTGACGCTGGTGCAGCCCACGGTGCGCACCCGCACCGACGCGCTCACCGCGGTCCGCAGGACGTCGGCGGCGTCGGCGGAGGCGACTGCGCTGGACGCGACCGCCGCCGGGTCCGCCGCCACGGGGTCCACCGGCGGCAGCTGCGGCACCGCTGCGCACCCCGCCGTCCCCAGCGCACCCAGGACGACGACGGCGGCCCCGCCGACGACCGAGCGCCTCAGCGGTCCGCCGCCTCGCGCAGGTCCGTGGCGCGGGCCTTCTCCGCGGCCAGCTGCTCCACGCGCGCGTCAGAGGCGGCGAGGTCCGCGTGGACCGCCGCCACGCGCTGCTGCAGCTGGGCCGACGTGGCCACCAGCTGCGCACGCTGGGCCTCCGAGCTCTGGGCGCGCTGCTGCCAGGCGTCGCTGACGGCCCACAGGTACGCGGCGGCGCCCAGCGCCAGCACGAGCGCGACCACCAGACCCACGACGACGCCTGCGCCCGCGCCGCGCCGCTCCCGCCGGCGCGGGCGCTCGCGCAGCGGCGCCGTGGGAGCGGCGGTGGGCACCACCTCGACGTCCGGCCACGACCGCTGCGCCGGCACCACGGAGGGCCGCACCACGGTCGGCAGCTGGGTCACGCACCCATCGTGACCGCTGGGGGGTCCGCTCGCCGGAGGTTGCCCAGATCCGTGGGCCCAGCGACCCCGGCACCTTCCTCCACCGGCAGTGCAGCGGTCACCTTCCCCTTCGTGATCTCCGGGGAGGCTCACCGCTACCAGGACTGGGACGAGACCCTCGGTGCGCCCCACGGACCGGTCAGGTCCGCTGCGGAGGCGGAGGCCCGGTTCTCGGCCGGAGAGATGGTCACGGTGCTGGTCGGCAGGGCCGAAGCACCCGACGTCGTCCTGCAGGTCAGCCAGTTCGGACACGTGATCGTGACGATGTGGCTCGACCGGCTGCAGCGACCCGAGGTGACGTACGTCTGGCTCCAGCCGCTCGGGGAGGAGTGGCGCGAGGACGTGCTCCTGTGCCAGGTCGTCTTGAACGAGTTCGACCACCTGGAGCGGACGGCTGAACGGACGGCGGTGGCCCCCGAACCCTGCGCGGCACCTCAGAGGCCGCAGACCACGGCCGCGGCCACCCGCTCCCACGCCCGGCGCGTGCTCGCCGACAGCACCACCGGGTCGACCGGCCCCCCGGCCACGAGCGACCTGTCATGCGGCACCCGCACCACGGTGCGCGTGAGCCGCGCGAAGTGGCTCTCGATGCGCGCGTCGAGCTCGCTGCCCGCTGCGTCCCGGCCGCTGGCCGGCGCGGTGAGCACGGTGACGGCCTCGGCGACCAGCCGCTCGTGCCCAGCCGCCCGCAGCGCGTCCGCCAGCCACGCCGCCGACTGCGCCGTGTCCTCCCGGACGGTGGAGACCACCACCAGCTGGTCGGCTGCGGCCAGCGCCGCCTGCCAGTTCGAGGCGCGCATGTTGTTGCCGGTGTCCACCACCACCAGCCGGTACTGCGCCGCGAGCGCCGCGTGCAGCCTCTGGAAGGCGGCGGCGTCCACGAGCGCGGCGGAGGCGGCGTCCTCGTCGGAGGCGAGCACGTCGAAGTGCGCCCACGCCTGGTGGCGCACGTACTCGTCCAGGTCACCGACGCGCAGCGGCCGCTGCGCGGTGAGCTGCGGCAGCGCGTGGAGCAGGTCCACGGCGGTGCGCGAGTGGTCCGCCGGCCGGGCCCGCCAGCCGAGGGTGCCGCGCGTCTCGTTGTTGTCCCACGCCAGCACCGAGCCGCCGCGGTGCTGCCCGAGGGTGGCTGCCAGCAGCAGCGACGCCGTGGTCTTGTGGGCCCCACCCTTGGGGTTGACGACGACGACGGTCCGCGAGCCCTCGAACGGCCGCGCGATGGCCGCCAGATCATCCCGGTGCGCCTGCTCGGCGGCGCCCGGTGCCAGGGAGACCCTCCCCCGGGTGACGCGGTGCAGCGCGCCGCGCCACCCCCACTGGGCGGGCAGCTCACGTCCCGCGGGGCGGGCGGCGATGAGCTGTTCGAGCGTCGGGGGCGCCTGGGCGGGTGTCGGCGCGGGCGCCACCGCGGGGGCCGGCTGGAACGGAGTGGCGTCGTCGGCGGGCTGCAGCTGCTGCACCACGCGGCGCACGCGGTCCCAGTCGGTGGCGGGCAGGTCCACCGGTCGCTCGACCTGCGTGGCGTCCGTCGGGACGGCCAACGGGTGCGAGCGCGCCGGCCGTCCAGCGGTCGGGCTGCCTGCGGGGTCGGTGGTCACGGTCCGGTCCTCTCCACGTCGTCATCAGCGGTCCAGGCGAGCTGCACCAGCGAGGGCGGCTCAGCTCGGGTCACGTGCAGGGCCCGGCCCGGTGGCAGGGGGCGCAGCCGGGTGCCGTGGAGCACCAGGCCCTCCTCGCGCGGGCCGGACAGCAGCAGGCCGGGCGAGCCCAGCTCGCGCAGGCGCCGCAGCGTGGGTCCGGCGAGGCCGGCGGCCGCGCCTCCGGCGGCCCGGGCCACCACGAGGTGCAGGCCGACGTCGGCCGCGACGGGCAGCAGCTCGACCAGCGGTGCGAGCGGGTCACCGGAGGGCCCGGCCACGAGGTCGTGGTCGTCGACCACCACCAGTGCCTGGGGCCCGTCCCACCAGCTGCGGGCCCGCAGCTGCTCCCGGGTGACGTCGGGTCCGGGCATCCGCGCGACGAGCTTCTCGGCCAGCGCGGCGATCGTCCCGGCAGCAGCAGGGGCCGAGGCGCAGTACTGGGACAGGTGGGCCTCGTCGACGGCGTCGAGGAGGCCTCGTCGGTAGTCGACCACCACCACGAGCAGCTCCGCCGGCGTCCAGCGGCGCGTGTGCGCACGCAGCAGGGTCCTCAGCGCCGCCGTCTTCCCAGAGCCGGCGTCGCCCACCACCAGCAGGTGCGGGTCGGGCCCGTGCAGCAGGTCCAGGTGCACCGGGCGCAGGTCCCGCTCGCGCAGGCCGATCGCCACGCCGGGCTCACCGCCTCCGACCGCCCTGGGCAGGTCGTCGAGGGGGACGAGGTCGGGGAGCAGTCCGATCTCCGGCGTCGTCGTCCCCGTCCACGTCGTCGCGAACGTCCGGGCGAGCTCGCGCACCACCGGGGGCTCTCCTGCCGTGGCGACCTGCACCTCACGGGGCCCGGCGGCCGTGCTCACGATCATGCGGCCAGGCACGTGGGCGGGCAGGCGCCTCGCGGCGGGGCGGTCCACGAGGGAGTCCCCGGGCTCTCCCAGCCGCAGCTCGCAGCGCAGGCCCAGCTGGTCCCGCAGCGCGTTCCGCAGGTCGTACCAGCGTCCGCTCGTGACCACCACGTGCAAGCCGACCGCTGCCCCGCGGGTGGCCAGCGCGGTGATCGGGGCCTCGAGCTCCTCGTGGTCGGCGCGCAGCACGGCCCAGCCGTCCACCAGCAGCAGCACGTGCGGGCGGTCCTGCGCGTCCTCGCCCTCGCGCTCCTCGACCAGGGCCGTCATCTGGGAGACCACCCGGCGCATGAGCTCGGGCTGGTCGCGGCCGGCGACCGTGCCCACGTGCGGGAGGGCCGCCACGTCGCGCAGCCCGCCACCGCCGAGATCGAGGCCGTGCACCTGCACCTGGTCGGGGGTGTGCGTGAGCGCCAGCGACACCACCAGGGAGCGCAGCAGCGTCGTCTTGCCGCTGGCGGGACCACCCACCACGCCCACGTGTCCCCCGGCGCTGGTGAGGTCGAGCACCCAGGGTGACCGCTTCTGCTGCTCGGGCAGGTCCACCACCCCCAGCAGGGGCTGCAGCACGCGCGGCTCGCGAGGCACGCTCCCCAGCAGCCCCGGCAGGCCGACCAGGCCGGGCAGAGGCGGCAGCCAGACCTGGTGCACGCGCGGTGCGGCCGGGACCAGGCGCTCGACCAGCACGTCGAGCACGGACCGTCTCGCGGGGTCCGACAGGTCCAGCCCCAGCGGCGGCAGCGCGGTGACGACGTCGTCGGGAGGTGCGAACGCCACCAGGCGCCTCGGCACCGGCCGCGCCTGCACCGGCTGCTGGCGGTGGGGCTCGACGTACGGGGCCGAGACCGTGCTGGCCCGCAGCCTCCGGTAGGTGGTGGTGTCCACCTTGAGGTAGGCCGAGCCCGGCGCCGGCGGCAGCTCGAAGGCGTCGGAGCTGCCGATGACCGCGCGGCTCTCGGCTGCGCTGAAGGTGCGCAGCGCGAGCCGGTAGGACAGGTGGCTGTCGAGGCCCTTGAGCCGCCCCTCCTCCAGGCGCTGGGTGGCGAGCAGCAGGTGCACCCCGAGGCTGCGGCCGAGGCGTCCGATCGCCACGAAGACCTCCAGCACGTCCGGCTCCTGCGCCAGCAGCTCGCTGAACTCGTCGATCACCACCAGCAGGTGCGGCAGCGGCCGCAGGTCGGCACCGGCGAGCCGGCGCTGGCGGTGCTCGCGGATGCTGGCGAGGTTCCCGCTGTCGCGCAGCACCTGCTCCCGACGTCGCAGCTCACCCCTCAGGGCCGCGGCGACCCGCTCGATGGTGCCCGGGTCGTCCTCGAGGTCCGTCACCGAGCCGGCGACGTGCGGAAGGGCTCCGAGACCGGCGAAGGTCGCCCCGCCCTTGTAGTCGACCAGGACGAACGCGAGGTCGTCCGGGGAGTGGGTGACCGCCAGCCCGGTGACCAGCGTGCGGAGCAGCTCGGACTTGCCCGAGCCGGTGGCACCGACCACCAGGCCGTGCGGCCCCATGCCGCCCAGGGCCGACTCCTTGAGGTCGAGCTCCACCGGGCGGCCGTCCACGTCCACGCCCAGGGGGGCCGCCAGGAGGCTGCGCTCGGGGCGCGCGGCCCATGTCAGCGCCGGGTCGACGGCCGCTGCGTCTCCCACACCGAGCAGGTCGACGAGACCCGTGACCTGCGTCAGGGCTGCTCCCTCCCTGCGCGGGGCGAGCCTGAGCGGCGCCAGCGCCCGGGCCAGCACGTCGGCCTCTGCCACCGACAGCTCGTCCGCGGCAGCACCCTCGCCGCCAGGGCCGTCCCCGTCGACCCCCAGCGACGGACGGCCGTCGGCACCGCGCGGGCCGACCTCGACCACGTGGTCAGCTCCGGACGGCGCCAGCTCCCGCGTCGGGACGAGCCTCAGCTGGGTCACGCCGGTCGGCCCCAGCGCGGCCAGCTCCGCCAGGGGGTCCGGCGCCCCCGGCCAGCCGTCGACGACGACGACGAGGGCCGGTCCGCGGTCCGCCTCGGACGACGCCGGCGTCCTGCCCCGCGCCAGCAGTGCCCGGCGGCGGTCGAGCTCGGGCCCCAGCAGCGTCAGCAGGTGCTCCGGGCTGCTGGCCAGCAGCGGCTGCTCGGCGCCGTCCGCGTCGCCCGGGTGGTGGGCGTGGGGCAGCCAGGAGGCCCACTCCCAGACCCGTGCCGCCCCTGGAGCGCTCTGATGCGTCAGGCACACGGCCACCCGCACGTCGTCCGGGGCGTGGAGCACGGCCAGCTGTCCCAGCACCGCCCTCGCCGCGGCGCGCACCTGCTCCGGATCACCCACCAGCGCTGTCGTGGCCCCCGCGACGGGCACGACCACCGGGCAGTCCGCGACCCGGGAGCGGGTGGCCAGGAGGCGCTCCACCGCGCCCCGGGCAGCGGGATCCACGGCCTGGGACGGGTCGACCTCGGGCAGCGCGGGCAGAACGAGCGCCGGCACCGACCCCTCGCCGAACCGCAGGTGCAGGAAGTCGGCGTCATCCGTTCGGCGCTCCCACAACCGAGCCGTGCGGGCGACCGACACCAGGTGGCCGGGGTCGGGGTGCACTGCACGCGCCTCGTCCCGCTGCTGCGTCGCAGCGCGGTCGAGCACGTCGCGGACGTCCGCCAGACGGGTGAAGTAGCGGACCCGGCTCACCCCGCCCTGCCCGCGGGTCCGGCGGCGCATCTGGGTCCACATGAGCAGGCCCATGCCGATCGACCCGAGCACGAAGGCGCCGCCTGCCACCAGCATCGCGGGGTTGCCGCCCACCAGGGCCATGACCAGCAGACCACCGCTGCCGAGCACCGGGAAGAGGGCGTACGTCCAGCCCACCGTGCTCCCCTGCGGCTGCACCGGCACCGGTCCCAGCCGAGGGACGTCGGGAAGATCGGGTTGCGGTGGCTGGCGCGGTGGACGGTGCACCACGATGTCGGCCATGTCCGGTCCACCCCCCTCCACCGACGCGGAGATGATCAGTCCCGCAGCCGCGGAGTCTGCCACGGCAGCAGGACACCGGGCATCTCATCGCGAGCCATCACTGCTGGTCACAGGCCCGGAACGCACGGTGTCCACAGCGGCGGCCGGGTGGGTGCGCGTCAGGGCCGTGACACCCACCGGACCGGTCGACGTCTCGCTGCCGCTGGGGCTGACCACCGCCGAGGTGGTCGACGAGCTGGTGACGTCCCTCGCCCCGGGTGCTCCCCTGGCCCTCGAGGGCCCGTGGCACCTGCACCGCCTGGGTGGTGCGCCGCTGCCTCCGGACCACCCGCTCGGGGCAGTACGACCCGTGGACGGCGAGGTGCTGCACCTGACCGCGGGTGAGCCCCCACCGCTCGCCGTCGCGGTGGACGACGCGCTCGACGCGCTCGCCGCCGGCGCCTCGTCCGCCGGGCGCTGGACGTCGAGTGCCGCTACCGGCGTGCTCGTCGCGACCGCCGTGGTGCTCGGCGTCACCGCCTCGCTCGCCGCCCTCCAGGTGGGGCGCGCCTCAGGTGGGACCCACCTGCTGCCGCTGGCCCTCGCCGTCGTCCTCTGCGGCGTCGCCACCCAGCTGCGCCGGGACGGTGGCGTCGCCGTCGCGGTCGCGGCAGCGACGCTGCCCGCCTGGGCCTGCGGCGGACTGGCGCTCGCCGGTGGCGCGGACGGCCTGCACCGGGTGCTCCTGACCGCCGCGGCCGCGGCCGTCGGCGCGCTCGTCGCCGTCGTCGTCGTCCCGGCGCACCGCGCGTGGTGGGTGGGGGTGGCCACTGCCGGCACGCTCCTGGCAGGTGCTGCGGCCCTGCCCAGCAGCGGTGCGCTGAGCCTGCGCACCACCGCGGCGGTCGTCGCCGTCGTCCTGGTGTGGGTCGTGGCGGTGCTGCCTCACCTGATGGCGCGCAGCTCCCTGTGGAGCACCGACTCCCCCGGCGACCGGGCCCGCGAGGAGCTCGGACGGCGCGGCAGGTCGGCTCGTCAGCTGCTCACCGCGGCGAGCACCGGCACGGCTGCGGTCATCGCTGCCGCCGGAACGGTCCTGGTGCTCGCCGGTCCGGTCAGCGACGCGGTGCTCGGTGCGGTGCTCGCCGCTGTCGTGGCGCTGCGCGCGCGCCGCAGCCGCTTCGCCGTGGAGTCGACGGCGCTCGCCGTGGCCGGCGCAGTGGTCGTCGGCGCCGGAGCGGGCCGCCTCGCGGTCGGCACCCCCGACCAGCGCGCGTGGGCGTTGGCGATCGCCGCGGTGGCACTCGCCGGGGTCGTTGCGGCGCTCGTCGTGGTGGTCCGCGCCGCCCGCGGCGAGGACGCGCTGGCCCAGCGCCTCACCCGCCCGCGGGTGCGCCGCGCCCTCGACGTCGCCGAGGCGGTGCTCGCCCTGGGAGTGCTCCCGCTGCTGGGATGGGTGCTCGGCCTGTACACCGCTGCGTCTGACGCGGCCGCCTCCTGGTGACGCGGTGAACCGGGCGGAGCGCAGCGCCGGACGCCGAGCGCTGATCGAGGCGGAGGACTTCGCCCGCGCGCGCGCCGTCGCTGCCCTGCAGCGCGGCGACTCATTGGCCCTGGAAGACGTGGCCCTGCGCCCCAACACCGCCCTCGCCGCGGGCGTCGTGGTGGCCGCGATCGTGGCTGCGGTGGTCGGCGGGGTCGCCTTCCTCACCGATCGGCCCCCGCCGGGATGGCGGGACGACCGCACGCTCGTGGTCGACGAGGCCGACGGTGCGCGTTACGTCATCGAGGACGGCGTGCTCCACCCCGCACCGACGCTGACCAGCGCCCTGCTGGCCGGCGCAGCCCCGAAGCCCGTGCTCGTGCCCCACCAGGCCCTGGCCGGCGTCCCCGTCGGCAGCCAGCTGCCCGGGGCGGATCTGCCCGAGACCCCGCCGGTGGTACCAGCCCGCCCCGGACCGCTGCTGGCGTGCACCGGCTTCGGCGCGAGCCCCGGTCTGGACGTCTGGACCGGCACCGTCCAGACCGCGCCGAGCGCGTCGGACGGTCTCCTCGTCAGCCCTCCGGGAACCTCGGACTGGCTCCTGGTCACCGGGGCCGCCGCCTACCCCGTCAACGCCACGGCAGCTGAGGCTCTCGGCTACTCCCCCGCTCAGGTGAGGACCGTGCCGCGGGCCTGGCTGGACCTGCTGCCCCGCGGGGTCACCCTCGCCCCGCTGACCGTTCCCTCGCCCTCGGACGGTGGCGGCGTGGAGGGCGTGGGACAGCCCGGCGACGTCGTCCAGGTGGCGGGTGGTGGCGAGCGCCTCCTCGTCCAGGGCGGCCAGCTCCACCCCTTCGTCAACACGACGAGCGCCCTCCTGGCCCCGGCCCCGGTGAGGCAGGTCAGCGGGCCGGCGCTCACCGCAGCACCGCGCGGTGCTCCGGTGGGCCTGGCGGACGCGCCCTCGACGCCGCCCCGCGTTCCGGCTCGGGAGGACGACGTCGTCGGGTGCCTCGACAGTGCGACGGACCAGCTGCAGGTGCTCAGCAGCGTCGAGGCCTCCGGCACCCAGGCGTCCCCGGCCCAGCAGGTGACCGACAGCACCGGCGCTGCGGTGAGCACGGTCTGGCACCAGGTCCCAGGGTCCGGTGTGCTCGTCGGGCCCCCGGGGTCCGCCGCGTCCACGAGCCGCGACGGGGTGTCGGTGGTGAGCGCGGGGACGGCGTACCCGGTCTCCGACGACCGCACGCTCAGCGCGCTGGGGCTGTCACGCGAGCAGGTGCTAGCGCTGCCCCGAACGTGGCTCGCGATCGCTGGGCGTGGTCCGGCGATGACGGCGAGTCGCTGACCAGGCTTCCTTCCAGCACATCCACAGCCGACCTTGACCATCTCTTGGTTCTCTTCGAGTCCGGTTCGTGGCAGTTTGCTCCCGCAAGATCACCAGACGACCACGCGAGAACCGCAAGGGAGCTCCCATGGCTGGGCTGTTCGACACCTCCACCACCACCATGCGCACCACCGCCACCCGGGTGCTCAGCGACGCCGACCTCATCCGCACCGACCTGGCCGGCCTGCTCAACAAGCTCACCGCCCTGGAAGGAGCCTGGATCGGGGACGGACGCACCGCCTTCACCGGCGCCGAGGCCCGCTACTCCGACGCCAACGCCCGCCTCAACGCCGCCCTGGATGAGATCTCCCGCCTCATCTCCGCCAACGAGGCCCGCTACACCTCCGATGACGCCTCCGCGCAGTCGGCCCTGTCCGCGGCCGGGTCCAACTTCGCCGCCCCCGGCTTCTGAACCCCTCACTGCAGAAAGAGGATCTCTGAGATGGCTGACCAGATCCGCGTGACCTTCGGCGCCCTGGACACCGCCGTCGGTGACATCGCCGCCGGCGTCGCCGCCCAGGGCACCCGCATGGATGACCTGCGCGCCGCGATCGCCCCGATGGTGGCCACCTGGGAGGGCTCCGCCCAGGCCGCCTACCAGGGCGCGCAGGCCAAGTGGGACTCCGCCTGGAACGACCTGACCAGCGCCCTGACCCAGTTCCAGACCGCCACCGACACCTCCAACCAGACCTACCAGGCCGGGGAGAACGCCAACACCGCCGCCTGGGCCTGAGGTCGGGCTGAGGTCGGGCTGAGGAAGTCACAGATGGGTGCTCTGTTCGAGGTCGACCTCCCCGACCTGCACACCGGCGCTACACAGCTGGCCACCGACGCAGGCGACGTCACCCAGGCCACCACTGGTGGTGCCGGCGCGTGCACGTCCGCCGGTTCGGCCTGCGGTGGCGGACCGCTGGCAGCGGCGTTGGCGCGCCTCGCAGGGGACACCACCTCCCGCGGCGGCACCGCCAGCAGGGACGTCGCCACCGGCGCCACCACCCTGACAGCCAACGCTGAGCGCTACGCCGCTGATGATGCTGATACCTCGGCCACCTTCGCGGCCTGGTCCCCGGGCCAGGCCGCCACCTTCACCGGCCCCGGCATCGATCGATGACCCACCCGATGACCCGGCCGATGAGCCGATCGATCCACCGGGGAGGGGACTGATGGCCACCACCGTGGCTGCCCCGACCGCTTCCGCCGCCGGGACCGCGGGGATCGCCGGTGACCCCGCCGCCCTGTACGCCGCAGCCGATGAGATGACCGCGACCGCGAAGGACTTCTTCAACGCCGCTGATGCCATCGCCGCCCACGGCCGCACCGTCACCGCCAACTGGGTCGGAGACGCCTCCGATGCCGCAGGCCGTCACATCGCGGCGCTGGCTGCTCGCGTGCAGGTCGGCTTCGACGTGTACACCCAAGCCGCCGACGCGGTCCGCACCTACGCCCACGCCCTGTCCCTGGCCCAGGACGCCTACATCACCGCGGCAGCGCGTGCCCAAGCAGCCAGCACCGCCCTCGGCGACGCCCACCAGGCGGTGACCACAGCCGCGGCGATGCCCACCACCAACGCCACCGGCCAGATCGACCCCACCGCCCAAGCAGAGCAGTCACAAGCTGCCCACGACGCAGCCACCGCCGTCACCACCGCCAGCACCGCCCTGACCGGTGCCCAGCAGGACATGGCCACCGCCGTCGCCGACGCCGCAGCCGCAAACCAGAGCGCCGCCGAGGCCATCAACACCTGCTGCGACCAGCTGGCGGCCATGGGCGGCGAAGCGAGCACCACCACGACAGCGAGCACCGGGGGGGCAAGCACCAACGCCACCTACACCGGCGCCACCGCCCACCCGACGCCCCCGACGCCGCCCAAGCACCACGAGTCCGCCTGGGACGGCGCCATCGACTGGGCCAAGGGCGCCGAGAACTGGCTGGAAGACAACTCAGGCACCATCGCCGACGTCCTCGGCACCGCCGCACTCATCAGCGCCTTCATCCCCGGCGTCGACCTCGCCCTCACCCCCATCCTGGGAGCACTCTCAGCAAGCGCCGGCCTCATGGCCGCCCACCACGCCTACGCCGAGGGCGACAAAGCCCAAGGCGACCAGCAGATCCTGATGGCCGGCCTCAGCATCCTCCCCGACGGCCGCATGCTCGGCGAAGGCCTCCAAGCAGTCAAGGGCCTCAAGGAAGCCGACGAGGTCGCCAACGCAGCACACGCCGTCAAGGGCGTCAGCAAAGATGATCTAGCGGCAGCTGGCCTGGACCCGGACGTGCCCACAGTTATCTTTAGCCGGTCCAGAGGCCCCAACCTCGAGAGCAATTTCAATGACGCAGTCGCGGCAGGAAGGCCCAGACGGCTCACGCGCGCCACCGCCAAGCAGGCGGACGTTAATCGGCGAAAGGCCTTGTTGGACAGGGATCGACCACGTGGCCTGTCGCTCGATGAGTACCCTTTCGCCTCTTCCGAGCAAGGCGGCGAAGGGTCATTTGTGCTGGCAGTCCCCAAGCAAGAACAGAACTACCAGGGCGGGGTTCTCTCAAGCTTCTACCGAACTCACAACATCCAGCCGGGCGACGACTACCAGGTACACTTCGGGCCATGAGCGACGATGCGTGGCGGTGGTGTCGAGACATCGATCAGCACCTGGAGACTTTGGGTAGACTTGAACTCATCGAGTCCCTCATGCCAGGGGTCTCGCAGGCAGAGTCTCACCGTCAGTTCATGCAGCGCAACCTGGTGAACACTGGCCAGCTCGAGCAGCTACTCAGCTGGCACAATGGCCTGAGCCCCAATTCAAGTGCCAAAATTGGCCAGATCTGCATCATGCCGGGCTTCTACCTGCTTGGACTTGGGGAAATTATCCAAGCGCATCTCGACTTCCGGGACGACACACGATGGAACCCGGGCTGGGTCCCGTTCATGACAGACGGCGGCGGCGATTTCATGTTCATCGACACTACACAAGCAGCGCCCCCCAGGGTTCATCGCTATCGCTCAGTGGAACTGGAGCACCCGGCAGAGTACCTGTCGATCGAAGGCATGCTGCAGACGATTTCGAAGGCCTATGAGACCGGAGTCTTCTTCCCCATAGTCGGCGGGATCGAGATGGATGATGACGAGTATGCAAGACTCGCCGCAGGAATAAATCCAGGTATCGAATGGTGGCTCACCTGACAAGCAGGATCGGGGACTCCCAGTGGCAGACGAAGCGAGAGAACTGCTCCTTCCACTCGGCGGCAAATCAGTAGTCTCCTGCAGTATCGAATCCGCCATCCCGCTTCGATTCGGCGTACGTCGCCGACTGGTCAGACGCCCAGCAGGCTCACGCCCGCGCCCAGACACGCTGGTTCGGCGGGATGGTCGATCACCACGTCGCCGACCGTCGTCGCCGAGTACCGCACTGACGGAGCGGGGGGCCCCAAGGCCCTGAGCGACTACATCGCCGCCCGGCAGGGCTACGACTACGCCCAGCACGGCCGCGCCGGGCACACCCACGCCGACTTCGCGCCGGACGACGTCGTCGGCAGGTTCTGCATGCTGGGCCCGCCTGCCGCCCAGCTGGAGCGGCTGCGGAGCTCGCCGAGATGGGGTCGACCAGGTCGCCCTCTACGCCCAGCACGCCGCCGCCGACGCTGTGGTCGCGTCCGCGGGCGCTGTGAGACTGAGGTCACGGGCGAGCGTCAGCGATGGCCTTGCGCCGCCACAGCCCGAAGCGGTTGCCCGCCGGGTCGGCCACGTGAGCGAACACGATGGCGCCGTTGTCCACCCGCGGCACCACCACGCGACCGCCGTGAGCGGTCACCGCATCGAGCGCGGCGCTGACGTCAGCCACCTCCACGTAGAAGATCGCCCAGCTGCCCCCGCCGATGCCCGTCGTGTTCCACAGCCCTCCCGCAGCGCCGTTGACGGGCGCGTACCCGGCAGGTCCCGCATCGGCGACCCGCCAGCCGAACACGCCGCCGTAGAAGGCGCGGGCCGCCGCAGCGTCAGGGGTGCCGATCTCGAAGTACGTCACGAGGTTGCTCATGGGACCACCGTCGGGTCTTCCACAGTGTGAGGGTCAAGCCCGGCTGGTCACAGGGTCGTCGGTCGTCACTCGATGGGGACGTTGACCTCCGTGACCCACTCGCCTGGGTCCTGCGTACGCCCCGGACCGACCACGTAGAGGTTGAACAGCGGCCCCACCCGTCGCCGTCCGTTCGTAGCGACCCAGGCTCCCAGCGCTTCGCCGGCCAGGCCGATGGTGTCGAAGGGCCCGCGGTGCGTGGTCCAGGCCACGCGCTGCGCCGGCAGCTCCACCACCTCGAACCCCGCGGGCACGCCGCTGACCCCGTGGACGTCACGCCAGACGGCCATCTCGACGTCGTCGTCGCGGAACTCGTCGTCGTAGTAGGTGGCACCGACGAGGCTCCCCAGCGCCTCTGGTCGCACTCCCGGCGGGGGGGAGAGCAGGTCCCGCAGCTCCGCCCACAACTCGCCCTCGGCGGGGTAGCAAGCCACCGTCCGGCGCAGGCGCAGCACGCGCGCCCCAGGAAAGGTCCGCTCACCCACCTCGGCGGGACTCTCCTCCAGCGACGCCGCGAGCGACACCGCCAGCTGACGGCGAGCAGCGATCTGCGCCGCTCCAGCATCCAGCTGCGCGACGTGATCAGCGAGACGGAGCCGCAGGACGTCGGGGGTCGCGTAGAGGGGCAGCAGCTCCGCGATGGCGGGGATGCCGCACCCGGCGTCGCGCAGCGCCCTGATCCGACCGGCCTGACGCAGCTGGTCGGGGGTGTACCGGCGGTAGCCGGTGGCCGGGTCCACCTCGGCGGGCACCAGCACGCCCCGCTCGTCGTAGTGACGCAGCATCCGCACGCTGAGCCCCGCGTAGCGCGAGAACTCTCCGATGGCGAGCAGGGGCCGCTCGGTCCAGCGGGCAGGAGACGGGCCGGTCATCCGGTCAGCGATCGCCCGCACGTCACGCAGAACCGAGCACCCCGCGCGGCCTGCGCGCCACATCCGGTGCACGAGACCACGGGGGCGAGGGAGGTGCCGCAGTCGGAGCAGAACGCCCCGCCGCTGTGGGCCTGGGCGCCGCACGCCGGGCACCGCGGCTGCGCCTGGCGGGCCAGCGGGACCTTCGGGACGAGGTCGATGGTCTCCAGGCGCTCGGCCACCTGGCGGCGGCGAGCCTCGGCCTGCAGCTGGGCGAGCTCCTCGACCGCGTTGGGCGAGCAGCGCACGCACTGTCCGACCTGGTCGTTCCAGCACCCGTCACCGCACATCCAGTCCCCGCAGCCGCGGCACTGGTGGAACCGGGGGGCGATCTCGGCGGTCGCCGCGCGCAGCGCGTCGTCCTTGGCGGGTGAGTTGGTACCGCGGTCCAGCAACCGGTCGGCCATGTACCCCACCTGGCTGAGGGACCCGCTGAACAGGCCTCCCAGACCGCGGGCCAGCTTCTGCCCGGTGGAGCGGAAGTCGCGCCGGAAGGCCGAGCGGTAACCGTTGCCGCAGCGCTCGCAGCGGAACTCGAACTGGTAGCCGTCCTCGTTGGACAGGTCGGTCACGTTGTCCGTGAACGGGATGTGCTCAGGCATGACGCTCCTGCACGTCGAAGGGGGACGCCAACGGCAGACAGCAGGCTCTCAGAGATCAGTTTCCCACGGCGACGAGTTCAGCGAACCCCTCCCCGTGCAGGACGGCTAGGAAGTGCCCGCGAAGGTGCGCCGGTAGGCCAGCGGGGTCGTCCCCAGGCGGCTGAAGTGGTGGCGCAGCACCGCGCCGGAGCCCCACCCCACCGCGACCGCGACCGCGTCGACCGGCAGGTCGGTGGTCTCCAGCAGCTCCTGCGCGCGCTGCAGGCGCATCCGCGCCACCCACGCCGCCGGTGAGGTGCCGGAGGCGTCGGCGAACCGGCGCGCCAGCGTGCGCGGGGACATCCGGGCGTGCGCGGCGAGGCGCTCCACCGACAGGTCCTCGGCGAGGTGCTCCAGCGCCCACGCGTGCAGGGCGGCGAGGTCGTCGTCGGCGCACGCCTGGGCCGGGAGGACGGGGTTCGGGATGAACTGCGCCTGCCCGCCGTCGCGGTGCGGGGGCACGACCATGCGGCGGGCGACCTTCCCGACGGCGGCGGCGCCCAGCTCGCGGCGCAGCAGGTGCAGCCCGGCGTCGATGGCGGCCGCGGAACCGGCGCTGGAGATGACGGGGCCGTCGTCGACGTAGAGGACGTCGCGGTCGACCACGGCCGCCGGGAAGCGCTCTTCGAGCAGGCCGGTGTAGCGCCAGTGCGTGGTGCAGCGCAGGCCGTCCAGCAGCCCGGCGTCGCCCAGCACGAAGACGCCGCCGCAGCAGCTGAGGAACTGCGCGCCGCGCTCGTGGGCCGCGCGGAGGGCCTCGACCACCGCTGGGCTCGCCCTGGACTGCAGCGGGACGGGGGTCGTCACCACGAGGTCGGCCGTGGCGAGGCGCTCGAGGCCGTGCTCGACCCCCACGGTGAAGCCGACCGTGGTCCGCACCTGTCCCGGCACCTCGGTGGTGAGCGCGAAGTCGAAGTTGGGCACCCCGTCCGCCGCGCGGTCGAGCCCGAAGAGCTCGCAGGCGATGCCCAGCTCGAAGGGGGCCACCCCGGGCAGCACGAGGACGGCGACGTCGCGGATCGGCACTCCAGGAGCCTGCCACGTGACGTGGCAGGAAGTCGACGGGCAGTGTCACCCTTGCCACTGGTGGCGCAACATCGACGGCCGCCAACATCCAGTCATGGAGATCGTCGTGGCCCTGGCCGCCACCGTGCCGCTGCTCGTCGTCGTCGCCGTCGTGCTGGTCGCCGTGAGGGGCGACGGGTACGGCCACCGCCCGCCGCCGTCCTCCCACCGCGACTGGGAGGCCGGGCACCTGCCGAGCCGCACCTACCGAGAAGGATGAGCGCGTGGACGAGCGCGCAGCGGTGGACCTGAACCTCGCGAACTGGGACGAGCGGGCCGTCGCGCACGCCGCCCCCGGCACCGGCTACGTGCTGGAGGACTACGTGACCGACCCGTCCAAGGTCTCCGACGTCGTGCGGTTCGACCAGCCGAGGCTGGGGGACCTCGCCGGCGTCCGGGGCGTCCACCTGCAGTGCCACCTCGGCACGGACACGCTCTCCCTGGCGCGGCTCGGGGCGCGCATGACCGGGGTCGACTTCTCCCCCAGCGCCCTGCACCACGCGAGCGCGCTGGCCGCCCGGACCGGGACCGAGATCGACTACCACCGGGCCGACGTCAGCGACGGCGCGGCGGTGCTGGCCGCCGTGGGCGAAGGCAGGTACGACCTCGTGTACACCGGCATCGGCGCGCTGTGCTGGCTCCCCCGGATCGCCGACTGGGCGCGGCTCGTGGCGGACCTGCTCGCGCCCGGCGGGCGGCTGTTCGTGCGCGACGGCCACCCGGCGCTGCTGGCGCTGGACCAGGACCGCACAGACGGCGACCTCGTGCTGGCCTTCCCGTACTTCGAGCGCGGTGAGCCCACGGTGTTCGACGAGCCGGGCACGTACGTGCAGACCGACCACGTCTTCACCCACACCCGCAGCGCCGAGTGGAACCACGGCCTGGGCGAGCTGGTCACGGCCGTCCTGGACGCCGGGCTGCGGCTCACGGGCCTGGCCGAGCACCGGAGCATCCCGTGGAAGGCGATGGACCACATGATCGAGGTGCCCCCCGCCGGCGGTGCAGACGGTGCAGACGGTGCTGACGGCGCCGGCGAGTGGGCCCTGCCCGGCGACGCCGCCGACCGCGTCCCGCTGAGCTTCACCCTCCAGGCCGTGAAGCCCGCCTAGACCGGGGGTCGAGCCAGCGCCGCTCGTCGGGGACGTCCTGCGCGTCGCACAGCGCCACCCACACGTCGCGCGGGGGGACGCCGTCGTCGAGGGCCTGCACCGGGGAGCGACCTCCGAGGTCGCTGAGCACGATGTCGGAGGCCAGGGACCGTGCGTACTCGGGGCCGAACACGGCGTCGGCCAGCTGCCAGAACTCGCTGTGGCGCATCCCGCCCATCCTCCCCTCGCGGTGGTGAGGCTCGCCACGCGGGCCACGGCGCGCGCCCCGTGCTCCCCGGCGGGCGTGGTGTGATCGGCGGGTGCCCGCGACCGATGCCCTGACGAGCCGCCAGCGCCTGGTGCTGCGCACCTTCACCACCGTCGCCGTGGTCGAGGCCTTCACGTGGGTGGGTCTGCTCATCGGCATGTACTTCAAGTACCTGGCACCGGACAGGACCGAGGTCGGCGTGCACGTCTTCGGGCCGGTCCACGGCGGCGTCTTCGTCGCCTACCTCGTGCTGTCGGTGCTGGCGTGGCGCTCGCTGCGCTGGAGCCCCGCCACGCTGGTCACGGCCCTGGTCTGCAGCGTCCCGCCGCTGTTCACGGTGGTCTTCGAGGTGTGGGCCGCCCGCACCGGCCGCCTCACCCCCACCCGGTCCCGCACCCGCGAGCGCGCGCTCGTCTGACCTGCGCCCGGGCAGGTGCGCCTCCACCGGTCGGTGGAGGGCTCGACCCACCGCCGGCTGCTCCCGCGCGGCGCCGGGGACGGGCAGGCTCGTCACCATGAGCAGCGGGACGAGCAGCGGGACGAGCAGAGGGCCGGCGGTCAGCGTGACCGGGCTCCACAAGCACTACGGCGCCAAGCGCGCCGTCGACGGGGTCTCGTTCGAGGTGCCGGCCGGGCAGGTGTTCGCGCTGCTGGGGCCCAACGGGGCGGGCAAGTCCACCACGGTGGAGGTGCTGGAGGGCTACCGCGCCCGCACGTCCGGCGAGGTCAGCGTGCTCGGCGCCGACCCCGGGCGCCCGACGCCCGCGTGGCGGGCGCGGATCGGGATCGTCGCGCAGTCCACCAAGGACCTGTCCGACCTCACCGTCACCGAGGTGGTCCGCCAGTTCGCCACCTTCTACCCCCGGCCGCGTCGCCCCGAGGCCGTCATCGAGCAGGTCGGCCTCGCCGACGACGCCCGCACCCGCGCCAGCGCGCTGTCCGGCGGGAGGCGCCGGCGCCTCGACGTCGCCCTGGGGATCATCGGCAGCCCGGAGCTGCTGTTCCTGGACGAGCCGACCACGGGCTTCGACCCGGAGGCCCGCCGCGAGTTCTGGGCTCTGGTGCAGCTGCTCGCGGCGGACGGCACCACGATCCTGCTGACCACCCACTACCTCGACGAGGTAGAGGTGCTCGCGGACGCCCTGGCCGTCATCGACGGCGGCCGCATCGTCGCCACCGGCACACCGGTCACGCTGGGCGACCGGGACCGGGCCCCGGCCACAGTCCGCTGGCGCGACGACGGCGGGGCCTGGCGCACCGAGCTGACCCCCGAGCCGGCGGGGCTCGTCGCCCGCCTGCACGCCCAGCTCGGTGAGCTGGACGGCCTCAGCGTCCACCGCCCCACCCTCGAGGACGCCTACCTGGCCCTCATCGCCGGCGGGACCGACCGGTGAGCGCCCTGCTGAGGGCGTCGCGGGCCCGCACGGTGGTCGAGCTCAAGGAGCTGTCCCGCTCCTGGGACGCGCTGATCTTCAACGTCTTCTTCCCGATCATCTTCCTGTTCATCTTCGGGTCGGTGTTCTCCGGTGACGTCGCGCCCGGCGTGACCTTCACGCAGTACTTCACCGCCGGCATGGCCGCCTCGGGCGTGCTGCTGGTGAGCTTCCAGTCTCTGGCCATCTCCATCGCTGTGGAGCGCGACGACGGCCTGCTCAAGCGCCTGGAGGGCACGCCGATGCCGCCGGCGGCGTACTTCCTGGGCAAGGTGGGGCTCGTCGTCGTCACCGGGGCGGTGCAGATGGCGGTGCTGCTGACGGCCGCGCACCTGCTCTTCGACGTCGACCTGCCCGCCGGGCCGCAGCAGTGGGCCACGCTGGCGTGGGTGACGGTGCTGGGGGCCGCCGCGGGCACGCTGCTGGGCATCGCCTACTCGAGCATCCCCCGCACCGGCCGCTCCGCGAGCGCCGTCACCGCGCCCGTGGTGCTGGTGCTGCAGTTCATCTCCGGGGTGTTCTTCGTCTACAGCCAGCTGCCGGGGTGGATGCAGGACGTCGCGGCGGTGTTCCCGCTGAAGTGGATGGCGCAGGGCTTCCGCGCGGCGCTGCTCCCGGACTCGATGGCGGCGGCCGAGCCGGCGGGCTCGTGGCAGCTGGGGCTCATCGCGCTGGTGCTCGCCGGGTGGACGGTGGTGGGTCTGGTGCTGTGCCGGACCACCTTCCGGTGGCGCCGCCGCGGGGACGGGTAGCCGGGTGGACTTCTTCGAGCGCAGCCGCATCGGCTGGCACGCCGCCTGGTACGGCGTGCTCGGGGTCACCGCACTCACCGTGGCGGCGCTGGGCAGCGCACCCCCACCCGACCGCCTCACCGCCGTCGCCGCTCTGGCGGCGGCGGCGCTGGCGTACGCGGTGCTCGGCCGGAAGCTGCTGGGCGACGACGACGACCGGCCCCGAGCCCGCGTCCGCTTCGCGATGTACGCCGCCGCGGTCACCGGGTGCCTGGTGGTCCTCTCGGTGGCCCTGAGCCCGGGGATCGCCCTGCCACCGCTGTTCGTCTTCTTCCCGCAGGTGTGGGCCATGGCGCCGCGCTGGTGGGCGATCGGCGCGGTGGTGGTCACGCCCGCGGCGCTGGGGCTGGTGGACGTCGCCCAGCGGGGCTGGGACCAGGCCGCGGTGCCGGACGCGGTGGCCACGGCCTTCCTGCAGTCGGCCGCCGCCGTCGTCCTGGGGTTGTGGATCACGGGTCTGGTGCGCGAGAGCGAGGAGCGGGCGTCCCTGCTGGCTGAGCTCACCGCCACCCGCGCGGAGCTGGCCGCCGCCGAGCACGCCCGCGGGGTGCACGCCGAGCGGGAGCGCCTCGCGGGCGAGATCCACGACACCCTCGCGCAGGGTTTCCTCAGCATCGTGGCGCTCGCGCAGGCCGCCCACGACGGGCAGACCCACCAGCGCCTCGACCTCATCGAGGCCACGGCCCGCGCCAACCTCGCCGAGGCGCGGGCCATCGTCGCCGCCCACACCCCACCGGACCTCGCCGCGGGCCTGTCCCCCCACCGGCTCGTCGGCGCGCTGGAGCGCCTCGCCGCCCGCACCACCGCCACCGACGGCACCGCGGTCGAGCTCGACCTGCCCGGCGTCCTACCGCCGCTGACCAGCGAGGCGGAGGTCGTGCTCCTGCGCGCGGCGCAGGAGGGCCTCGGCAACGCCCGCCGCCACGGCGCCGCCGCGCGGGTGGTCCTCGCGCTCGCGGTGGACGTCGAGGGCGTGGAGCTGACCGTCACCGACGACGGGACCGGGCTCGCCGCGCCCCCCACCAGCACGAACACCGGCTACGGGCTGGCCGCGATGGCCGCCCGCGCCGCCCAGGTGGGCGGGTCCGCCGTGCTGGAGCAGCGCACCGGCGGTGGCGCCGGGTGCGTCCTGCGCGTCAGGGTGCCCGCATGACCTCCGCCGCTGGGCAGCAGCCGCTGCGCCTCGTCGTCGTCGACGACCACCCGGTGGTCCGCGCCGGCATCGTGGCGCTGCTGTCCGCGGAGGCCGACCTCGCCGTCGTCGCGGAGGTCGACGACGGCGACGGCGTGCTCGCCGCCTGGGAGCAGCACCGCCCCGACGTGGTGCTCATGGACCTGCGCATGCCCGGGGTGGACGGGGTGACGGCCACCGCCCGCCTCAGGGCCGCGCACCCGGCGTCCCGGGTGCTCGTGCTCACCACGTACGACACCGACGCGGACATCCTGCGCGCCGTGGAGGCCGGCGCCACCGGCTACCTGCTCAAGGACGCCCCGCGGGCGGCGCTGACGGACGCCGTCCGCAGGGCCGCCCGCGGGGAGACGGTGCTGGCGCCGCCGGTGGCCGCGAAGCTGCTGACGAGGATGCGCGAGCCCGCCGCCGAGCGCCTCACCGCCCGCGAGACGGAGGTGCTGGCGTGCGTGGCGCGCGGGCTGAGCAACCCCGCGATCGCGGCCGAGCTGTTCATCGGCGAGGCGACGGTGAAGAGCCACCTGCTGCGCGTCTTCAGCAAGCTCGGCGTGGACGACCGGACCGCGGCCGTCACCGTGGCGATGTCGCGCGGGCTGCTGCCCCCGCCCCGCTAGGCCCCCTGGCCGCGGGGCGGCTGGCAGAAGCGCAGGTGGTTGCCGTACGGGTCGCCCACGGTGAAGGTCGGGCCGCCGGGGGCGTCCTCCTCCAGACCGGGGCGCTGGTGGGCCCACAGCTTCGGGCGCAGCTCGGCGTGCAGCGCCCGGACGTCGCGGACCGGGACCCACAGCACCGCGCCGGGGACGCCGTCCCCGTAGTGCTCGGACAGGTCCACGGTCACCTCGTCGCGGCGCAGCCGCTGGTAGAGGGGCAGGTCCGGCTCGAAGCGGTGCTCCCAGAGCAGCTCGAAGCCCAGCGACGCGTAGAACTCCCTGCCCACGGCGCCGTCCAGCACCCGCAGGACGGGCACGGGCGCGCCGAGCTGCGGCGGTTCCCGCCGGTCGCGGTCCAGGAGCGCCGAGGCGGTGTTCCAGTCGCGGTGCCCGAGCTGGTGGGCCACCAGCTCCAGCGCCGCGGAGTGCGTCAGGTCCACCCCGCGGGCGGCCAGGTCCTTGCGCAGCGCCCGGGCGGCGGTCTTGGCGGTCTCGACGTCGACGATCACGGTCATCCCTCGCTCCGCGCCGTGCTCCGGGTGCCCGCACTGTGCCCCCGCGCAGACCTCCGGATCAACCCCCGTCGGCAGCCTCCGTCCGAGCGCGACCGCCGGGCCGATGTCGGTGGTCGGTGCGACGATCCCGGACATGGGTGCAGCGCCGGTGGACGACGTGCTGGAGCGCTTCTCCGCGCCCACGCGGGACTGGTTCCGCGGCGCGTTCGAGAGGCCGACGGCCGCGCAGGAGGGCGCGTGGCGAGCGGTCTCCAGCGGTGACCACGCGCTCGTCGTCGCCCCCACCGGCTCGGGCAAGACGCTGTCGGCGTTCCTGTGGGCCCTCGACCGGCTGGCGGTGCAGGGGCGTCCAGAAGACCCGCTGCGGCGCACCCGCGTCATCTACGTCTCGCCGCTGAAGGCGCTCGCCACGGACGTCGAGCGCAACCTGCGCTCCCCGCTGCTCGGCATCGGCTACGCCGCGCAGCGCCTGGGCGCCCCCGTGCCCGAGGTGAGCGTGTCCATCCGCTCCGGGGACACCCCCGCCGACGAGCGCCGCGCCTTCACGCGGCGCCCGCCGGACGTGCTCATCACGACGCCCGAGTCCCTCTTCCTCCTCCTGACGTCCAAGGCGCGCGAGGTGCTGGGCGGCGTGGAGACGGTGATCCTCGACGAGGTGCACGCGGTGGCGGGCACCAAGCGCGGCGCGCACCTGGCCCTGACCCTGGAGCGGCTCGACGCGCTGCTCGAGGCCGGCGGCGGCTCCCCCGCCCAGCGGATCGGCCTGTCGGCCACGGTGCGGCCGGTGGAGGAGGTCGCGCGGTTCCTCTCCGGCGCGCGGCCGATCGGCGCGGAGCCGGGGGCCGGCGGCCGCCCGGTGACCATCGTCCAGCCGGCCTCGGCCAAGTCGTGGGACCTGTCGGTGGTGGTCGCCGTCCCGGACATGGGCGAGCTCGGCCAGAGGTCGGAGGAGGACCTCACGGGTCTGGCCGCCGGCGAGCCGCAGCGGCGGTCCATCTGGCCGGCGGTCGAGGAGCGCGTCGTCGACCTCGTGGCCGCCCACCGCTCGACCATCGTCTTCGCCAACTCCCGCCGCGTGGCCGAGCGCCTCACCACCCGCCTCAACGAGGTGTGGGCAGAGCGCCACGCCCCTGACCCTGAAGCAGAGGGTGAGGGTGAGACTTCCGACGACGACGCAGGTCAGCGGCTCACTGGTCGAAGGACGCCCGCCGAGGTCATGGCCCAGGCCGGTCAGTCCCAGGGCCTGCCGGCCGACGCGCCGGTGCTCGCGCGCGCCCACCACGGGTCGGTCAGCCGGGAGCAGCGGACCCTCATCGAGGAGGACCTCAAGGCCGGTCGCCTGCCCGCCGTCGTCGCGACCTCCAGCCTGGAGCTGGGCATCGACATGGGCGCGGTCGACCTCGTCGTCCAGGTCGGCTCCCCACCGTCGGTGGCTTCGGGGCTGCAGCGCGTCGGCCGCGCGGGCCACCAGGTGGGTGCCACGAGCCGCGGGGTCCTCTTCCCCCAGCACCGCAGCGACCTCGTGCAGACCGCCGTCGTCACCGAGCGCATGCGCACCGGCGGCATCGAGGCCCTGCGCGTCCCCGCCAGCCCGCTCGACGTCCTGGCCCAGCAGGTGGTGGCGATCACCGCCCTCGACGAGGTCACCGTCGACGAGCTCGAGCGCCTCGTCCGCCGCGCCGCGCCCTTCTCGGGGCTGACCCGCGGCGTGCTGGAGGCCGTGCTCGACATGCTCGCGGGGCGCTACCCCAGCGAGGAGTTCGCCGAGCTGCGGCCGCGCATCGTGTGGGACCGCACCACCGGCGTCCTCACCGGCCGCCCCGGTGCGCAGCGCCTGGCGGTCACGAGCGGCGGCACCATCCCCGACCGCGGCCTGTACGGCGTCTTCCTCGCCTCCGGCGAGGGCCCCGGACGCCGCGTCGGCGAGCTCGACGAGGAGATGGTCTACGAGTCCCGCGTGGGCGACGTCTTCACCCTCGGCACCTCCACGTGGCGCATCGAGGACATCACCCACGACCGCGTGCTGGTCACCCCCGCCCCCGGCGTGCCCGGCAAGCTGCCGTTCTGGCACGGCGAGGCCGTCGGCCGGCCCTACGAGCTGGGCCGCGCCATCGGCGCCTTCACCCGCGAGATGGGCTCCCTGCTCGGCGACGGGGGCGACGACGACGCCGGCCGCCAGCGCGCGCTGGCCGCGGGCCTGGACGAGTGGGCCGCCGACAACCTCCACGCCTACCTGACCGAGCAGCGCGAGGCCACCGGGCACCTCCCCGACGACCGCACGATCGTCGTGGAGCGGTTCCGCGACGAGCTGGGCGACTGGCGGGTGGTGGTCCACTCCCCCTTCGGCGCCCAGCTGCACGCGCCGTGGGCGCTGGCCCTGGCGGCCCGGCTGCGGGAGCGGTTCGGGCTCGACGCCCAGGCGATGTCCTCCGACGACGGCATCGTGCTGCGCCTGCCCGACCTCGACCTCCTCTCCCCCGACTGGGACGGCGACCTCACCGCTCGCAGCGAGCCACCGGACGTCCTGGAGGCCGTGCTGGTCGAGCCGGAGGACGTCGAGGCGCTCGTCACCGCCGAGCTGGGCGGATCCGCCCTGTTCGCGAGCCGGTTCCGCGAGTGCGCGGCCCGCTCCCTGCTGCTCCCCCGTCGTCGTCCTGACCGGCGCACGCCGCTGTGGCAGCAGCGGCAGCGGGCCGCCCAGCTGCTGGAGGTCGCCAGCCGCTACCCGTCCTTCCCCGTGGTGCTGGAGACCGCGCGCGAGGTGCTCTCCGACGTCTTCGACGTGCCCGGGCTCGAGGCGCTCCTGCGCGACCTGCGCTCCGGGGCGGTGCGCGTGGTGCAGGTGACCACGGAGCAGCCGTCGCCGTTCGCACGGTCGCTGCTGTTCGGGTACGTGGCGCAGTTCCTCTACGAGGGCGACACGCCGCTGGCGGAGAAGCGCGCGGCCGCGCTCTCGCTCGACCCGACCCTCCTCGCCGAGCTGCTGGGCCGCGGCGACGGCGCCTCCCTGGCCGACCTGCTCGACCCCGAGCAGCTCACCCGCACGCAGGCCGAGCTGCAGCGCCTCGCGGAAGACCGCCGCGCCCGCGACGCCGAGGACGTCGCCGACCTGCTGCGGGTGCTCGGCCCGCTGACGACGGCGGAGGTGTCCGCCCGGTCCGGCGCTCCGGACGAGGCCGGCGCGTGGCTCGTGGAGCTGGAGGGCTCGCGCCGCGTCATCCGCGTGCGGATCGCCGGGGAGGAGCGGTGGGCCGCCGTGGAGGACGCCGGCCGGCTGCGCGACGCGCTCGGCGCTGCCCTGCCGGTGGGCGTGCCGGAGGCGTTTACCGCTCCGGTGCCCGACCCCGTCGCGGACCTCGTCTCGCGCTGGGCCCGCTCGCACGTGCCCTTCACCGCGGCGACGGTGGCGAAGCGGCTGGGGACGGGCGTGGCCGTCGTCGTCGACGCCCTGCGGCGGTTGTCCGCCTCCGGGCGCGTGGTCTCGGGCGACCTGCTGCCCTCGGAGGTGCGGCTCGCGCTGGACGGCGCCCTGACCACCGACCCCGGCGGGACGCCGGACTGGTGCGACGCCGAGGT
Source organism: Quadrisphaera sp. RL12-1S (assembly GCF_014270065.1). Classification (NCBI taxonomy): domain Bacteria; kingdom Bacillati; phylum Actinomycetota; class Actinomycetes; order Kineosporiales; family Kineosporiaceae; genus Quadrisphaera; species Quadrisphaera oryzae. The sequence continues at coordinate 124,837 of NZ_JACNME010000005.1, forward strand.
GCTGCGGCTGCTGCGCCGCCGGTCGCTCGCGGCGCTGCGCTCCGAGGTGGAGCCGGTGCCCCCGCGCGACCTCGCGCGCTTCCTGCCCGGCTGGCAGCAGGTGGGCTCGCGGCTGCGCGGTGCCGACGGCGTGCTGCGCGCCGTGGAGCAGCTGGCCGGCGCCGTCGTGCCGGCCAGCGCTCTGGAGTCCCTCGTGCTGCCGGTGCGGGTGGAGCGGTACTCGCGCTCGCTGCTCGACGAGCTCACCGCCGCCGGCGAGGTGGTCTGGCAGGGCCACGGGTCGCTGCCTGGCGACGACGGCTGGGTCTCGCTGCACACCGCCGACGCCGCGCCGGTCACCCTGGCGCTGCCCGACGAGTCCCTGGAGCTCACCGACGTGCACCGCGCCGTGCTCGACGTGCTGGGGAACGGCGGGGCGCACTTCTTCCGGTCGGTGGCGTCCGCGCTGGACGCCACCGAGGAGGGCGGTGTCGACGACGCCACCCTCGAGCGGGTCCTGTGGGACCTCGCCTGGGGCGGGTACGCCACCAACGACACCCTCGCCCCGCTGCGCGCACGCCTGGCCGGGGGGAAGACCGCCCACAAGGGACCGCGGGCGGCGCCGAGGTCGCGCTACGGGCGGACGGGCTCGCGCTACGGCGGCCTGGGCCGTGCCGGCGGCGGGCTGGGGCGTCCCGGGAGCGCCGGCGGCGGCTTCGGCGGCGCCCCGCGGACCGGACCGCCGAGCACGGTGGGCCGCTGGTCGCTGCTGCCGGAGCTGGAGCCCGACCCGACCGTGCGCGCCTCGGTGACCGCGGAGGTGCTGCTCGACCGGCACGGCGTGCTGACCCGCGGAGCCGTCGCCTCCGAGCGGCTGCCCGGCGGGTTCGCCGCCGTCTACCGGGTGCTCGCCGCCATGGAGGAGGCCGGGCGCGTGCGCCGGGGCTACTTCGTGGAGGGGCTGGGCGCCTCGCAGTTCGCCTCGACCGGTGCGGTCGACCGCCTGCGGGCGGCCTCCCGGCCGCTGTCCACCATCGGCCGTGGCGACTGGCAGGGCCGCTCGGTCGCCCCCGGGGCCCCCGGCTCCTCGGAGGCCGACCGCCCTCGCACCGTGGTGCTCGCCGCGGCCGACCCCGCCAACCCCTACGGCGCGGCGCTGCCCTGGCCGGAGCGCGGGGAGCGCGCCGAAGCGGGCGGCACCGGGCACCGACCGGGTCGCAAGGCAGGTGCCCTGGTGGTGCTGCTCGACGGCGAGCTCGTGCTCTACGTCGAGCGCGGCGGCCGGACGCTCCTGTCGTTCACCGAGGAGGTCGACGCGCTGCAGGCCGGCGCTGACGCGCTCGCGCTCGCCGTGCGCGACGGAGCGCTGGGACGGCTGACCGTGGAGAAGGCCGACGGCGCGGGGGTCCTCACCCCGGGCTCCTCACCGCTCGCCACGGCCCTGGAGGCAGCAGGGTTCACGGCCACCCCGAGAGGGCTGCGCGTGCGCGCCTGAGGGCGCTGAGGTGCAGTTCAGAAGCCCTTTCTGACTTGCCCACCCGAACACCTGTACGGTAAGATCACCGCCATGAGCCAGGTGGACGGGCGCCCCGAGGAGACGCCCCCACCTGCCCACGTCACCGGTACCGCCGGTGCTGCCGACGCCACTGGGGTCCCGCTGCCCCTGCCGCGGCGTCGTCGGCGGCGTCGGGTGCCGGGGGTGCTGGCCCCGGGTCCGGTGCGGGGACCGCGCCCGGAGCGCCACCGTCCCGCGCGCGACGCGATCGCCGCTGCCGGGCGCCTGCCCGGCCCCGCGCAGCTGAGCGAGAGCGAGCTGCGCTGCGCCTACGACCACCTCGACGCGGACCTGTGCGCCGTGCCTGGTCCTGACGAGGCCACCGACGCCGTCGTGTTCGCCTTCTGCTGCTGGCTGGCCGAGCAGGACCAGGCCGGCCGGGCGGTGGTCGCGGCGGTGCGCGCCGAGCGCGAGGACGTGGCTACCGCCGCGCGGGTGCTGACCCGGATGCGCACCAAGGAAGCCCTCATCGGGTCGATCCAGGCCGGGCGGATCGAAGACCTCGCCGCGCTGGCGCCGCTGTACCGCCGCGCCCGCCGCGGTCCCGCCCTCCCCGACGACGACGGTGCTGGTGCTGGTGCTGGTGCTGGTGCTGGTGCTGGTGCTGGTGGCGTGGGCGCGGCGTTCGCCGCCCAAGCGCAGGCGGTGGCTGCGGCGGGCCTGGAGGATCTGGTCGCTGAGCTGGCTCCGGCGCTGGGGTGGACGGAGTACACCGCCCGCGCGCAGGTGCTGCTGGCCGCGCGGGTGGTGGCGGTGATGCCGCACGCGTTGGACCGTCTGGCGGCGGGGCAGCTGTCCATGGCGGGGCTGACCGCGACGGTGAACCGGTTGTCCGAGGTCGATGACGTGGCCGCGGGCACCATCGATGAGCACCTGTTCGGCGCGGAGGCGGTCGGGGTCGGGTTGACCCTGGCGAGCCTGCGCGAGGAGGTCGACCACCAGGTCCAGCTGCACGACCCGCAGGCCGCGACCCAGCGGGCGCGGACCAAGACCAGTGCACGGCGGGTCTGCTACACCGCGCTGGGCGATGGGCAGGCCAGGCTGAGCCTGGTCGGGCCGGTCACCGCCCTGGCGGCGGTGGCGGGGAAGGTGCGAGCGGCGGCGAGGGCGAACCTGGCCGCCGCCCGCGCCGCCGCCCGCGCCGGTGAGCCCGCCCCCGGGGGCGGGGACCCCTACGCCGAGCCCACCAGCACCGGTGAGCAGCCACGCGACCAGCGGCCCCTGGGCGCGCACGCCTTCGACGCCGCCGTGACCGCGCTGGGGTCGGTGCGCCCGGACGCGTTGGACGCCTCCAGCGCGGGGTGGGCCGCCGGCACGAGCGTGGAGATCCGCATCAGCCTGCCCGCGCTGGTCGGGGTCGATGACGACCCCGGCTACGTCGAGGGGTACGGGTGGGTGCCGGCGTGGCTGGTGCGCACCGCGCTGGGCTGGGGACGGTGCCGGTTGCGGCGGGTGCTGACCGATCCCTTCACCGGTGACCTCATCGCGGTGGACGGGCACACCTACCCCGCCTCCTGGCTCACCGACCCCGGCCCCGACACCCCCGGTCCCGGCCCCGGCCCCGGCCCCGGCCCCGAAGGTCTGGGCGGCGACGGCGGCCCACCACCGCAGCAGCCACCGCCAGCTCCGACAACCGGTGGCAGGCAGGCCGGGTTCTTCAAGGGCCGACCGATCCAGCAGCTCCCGCGGCCACCAGATCTCGACACCCATCCCGACGTCGGTGACGCTGGCGAGCCTGCCGATCCCTGCCAGGCGGGGACCTGTGAGCCGGTCGACCCCACCACCTGCCCCCTGGGAGCCATCGGTGGTGGCCCTCACGACCCACCCGAGGCGCTGCGCCGCCACGTCACCGCTTTGTGGGGCACCTCCACCGGTCCCGGGGAGCGCCTGCCCGCCCACCAGGCGGACCTGGACCACGTCACCCCCTGGGGGCAGCTGCCCGGCCAGGGCGGTCCGACGTGCGCGTGCAACCTGGACCCCAAGTCCCGCCGCGCCCACCGCCGCAAGCACGCCGGGGATGCCCGCACCGCCGCCGGCGTGGCGTGGAGCGCGCGCTGGCAGCACTGGCGGTGCAGCGCCGGGCACGCCCACTGGCGCTCCCCCCTCGGCCTGGACCACGTCACCCGCCCCCGCCGGTACACCGACCCGATCCCGCGCTACCGCGCGTGGGCACCACCGCCACCGGTGCTACCGCCCCGCCCGCCGGCACCCCGCGATCCGGCCCTGCGGTTCACCGAGCCACCGCCCTTCTGAGGCGCGCAGGATGGAGCCGTGGAGGTGCTCGTCGGCCTGGGCCTCGCGTCGGCGGCGGGGCTGAACGCCTACCTGCCGCTGCTGCTGCTCGGCGCCCTCGCCCGGTCCACGGACCTGGTCCCGCTCCCTGCCGCGTGGGCGTGGCTGTCGGACCCGGTCGCGCTCGCCGTCCTCGCCGTCCTCCTGCTGGTGGAGGTGGTGGCCGACAAGGTCCCCGGCGTCGACCACCTCAACGACGTCCTGGGCGCCGTCGTCCGGCCAGCCGCCGGCGGCATCGCCGTCGGCGCGGGCACCGCGAGCACCGCCGGTGACGGCCACTGGTGGACGGTCGCCCTCGGCGCCGTCCTCGCCCTCGTGGTGACCGTGGCCAAGTCGGCGGGCCGCGCCGCCGTCAACGCCACCACCGTCGGCACCGGTGCGCCCGTGGCCTCGACGCTGGAGGACGGCGCCAGCCTCGCCCTGTCCCTGGCCGCGCTGCTCGCTCCGGTGCTCGTGCTGGTCGTGCTGGCGCTCGTGGCCGCCGTCGCCCTGGTGGCAGTGCTGCGCGTCCGCCGCGGCCGGGGCATCTCCGCCGGCGGAGAAATTGTGTAACAATCTGGCCGTGACGACGTCGGTGCGCGCGGTGGTCCTGGTACTGCTCTCGGCCGTCTGCTTCGGCTCCACGGGCACGGCGGTGGCCCTGGGCGCCCCGGACGCCTCTCCCCTGGCGGTGGGGGCGGCGCGCATCGTCGTCGGCGGGGCGGTGCTCGCCCTGGTCGGTGCCCGCAGGTCCGCCCGGCCGCCGGCGCCCTCCCCGCGCCTGCTCGGCGTCGTGGCCGTCGGGGCGCTCGGGGTGGTGGCCTACCAGCCGCTGTTCTTCGCCGGCACCCGCGCCAACGGCGTCGCCGTGGGCGCGGTGGTCGCCCTCGGGTCCGCGCCGCTGGTCACCGGCCTGCTCTCGTGGCTGCTCACCGGCGTGCGGCCGAGCCGGCGCTGGGCCGTCGCGACCGCCGTCGCCGTCGTCGGTCTCGCCGTCCTGGCGGTCAGCTCCGGCGGCGCCTCACCGCTGGGCCCGGGCGCCTCGCCGCTGGGCCTGGCCGCCTCGGTGGGCGCCGGCGCCAGCTACTCGGTGTTCGCCCTGGCCACCGAGCGGCTCCTCGCGGCGGGGTGGAGCCCCACGGGCTCCGTCGGCGCCGTCTTCGGCGGTGCCGCCGCCCTGAGCCTGCCGCTCCTGCTGGTCGCGGGGGTCCCGGCCGGGCCGGGCGCGCTCGCCGCCGTCCTGTGGCTGGGCCTGGTGACCACCGCGCTGGCGTACGTGCTCTTCTCCACCGGGCTGCGGCACCTCGGCGCGCCCACCGTCGCCACGCTGACGCTCGCCGAGCCGCTCACCGCCACCGTGCTCGGGCTGGTGCTCCTCGGCGAGCACCTCAGCGCCCTGCAGGCACTGGCCCTGCTGCTGCTGGCCACGGGCCTGGCGGTGCTGGCCGTGCCGGCCCGCCGCCGTGGCACTGTCACCGCGTGAGCCCCCGCCGCGCCGACGACCTCCACGCCGTCCTGCGGGACCGCGTGCTCTGCGGCGAGCTGCCCCCGGGCACACCCCTGCGCGAGGAGGCGCTGGCCGCCGAGCACGCGGCCAGCCGGCACACCGTGCGCACCGCCCTGGCGCAGCTGGTGGCGGAGCGGCTGGCCAGTTCAGCGCCGTTCGCCGGGGTCCGGGTGGCCCTGCTCGACGACGACGACGTGAGGTCGCTCCAGGACCTGCGCCGCGCCGTGGAGAGCGAGGCGGTGAGGCTGCTGCACGCCCGGCACGGACGGGCCTGGCCCGTCGACGTCGCGGCCGCGCTGGGAGAGCGGGTCGACGCCCTCGAGCGGGCGGAGGCGGGCGCGGACTCGGACCCCCTCGCGGTGCTGCGCGAGCACGCGGCGCTGCACGAGGCGCTGGTGGCCGCCGCCGGCAGCCCGCGGCTGACGGAGGCCGCGGCCGCGCTGGGCGCCGAGGTGCGCCTGTTCACCGCGCACCTGCAGCTGCACCGGGCCCCCGCGGGGCTGGCCGCGCAGCACCGCACCTACCTCACCGCGGTCCGCGAGCGAGGTCCCGTGGCGGTGCACGAGCACCTGGCGGCGTCGCAGGAGACGCTGCTCAGCGGCCGGTAGCGACGGCGCGCACCGGTGCTCCGTCGGCGTCGTTCAAGCGCAGCGGGAACAGGTGCACGTGGGGCTCGCGCACGGCGGCCAGGTCCGCGAGGCGCGTGAGGTTCTCGGCGATGACGCCGCCCGCCCCCAGCCACACCCGGTGGAACGCGAGCTGGCCGACCGGGTCCGGGCTCAGGGTGTCCACCCCCACCGTGCGCACGCCGGTGTCGAGGAGCCGCTCGGCGACGGAGGGGGCGAGGTGGGGGTGCTGCTCGTAGGCGGCGCTGCCCCAGCGCTGGTCCCACCCGGTCCGGACCAGGACGACCACGCCGGCGGCCAGCGCCCCGGCGTGCGGCGCGAACGCCTCCCACCCGACGGTCGCGCCGGGCTCCCGGCCGGTGGCGTCCACCACGAGGGCGGGCCCGGTGAACAGGGCCAGGTCCAGCTGGCCGAGCGTCGCCCCGCCGGGCACCACGTGCGAGGGCGCGTCGACGTGGGTGCCGCTGTGCGAGCCGAGGTGCAGCGCGGTGACGGCGCAGCCGTCAGCGGCGAGGTCGAGCGCGGGGGCGAGCGCCACCACGGGGTCTCCGGGGAAGACCGGCATGCCGGTGGTGACGGGGTGGCTGAGGTCCACGGTGCGCACGTCAGCGATCCTGGACCCGTGGGCGGGACGGTCGGGAGCAGCGGGGTGGGCGACTGGCGCGAGCGCGCCGCGGCGCACGCGGCCCGCGCCGACGCCCTGACCGCCGGCCGCCGCGAGCGCCGCTCCCGCCAGGGAGCAGCGGACCCCGTCGACGACTTCCTCTACGACTACTACTCCCTGCGGCCCGGCCAGCTGAGGCGCTGGCACCCCGGGGCCGGAGCGGTGCTCCTCGACGCCGCCGACGCTCCCCACCGGGAGTGGCGCTGGTACGCCGCGCGCGAGCCGGACGGCGCCGTGGCCCTGGACGTCGCGGCGTTCCGGGCCGACCGCGGCCGCGCCGTCGCGACGTCGCACCGGCTGCTGGGCGCGCTGCGGGGCCGGGCGCCCCACCTGGGCTGCTTCGGGATGCACGAGTGGGCCATGGTCTACCGGGCCGGGGACGCCGTGGGCGGCCCGAGCACCGGTGGGGCGTCGCCGAGGGGGCGCCGGCACGCGCTGCCGCTGCGGCTGGGCCAGGCCGGCACCGACGCCGTCGTGGAGGGCCACCCCCTGCGCTGCAGCCACGTCGACGCGTTCCGGTTCTTCACCCCGGACGCCGCGCCGAGGAACTCCGCCGTGCTGACGCGGGAGACGCAGGCGCAGTCCGACCAGCCCGGCTGCGTCCACGTCTCCATGGACGTGCTGCGGCACGCGGTCGCGCTGGGGCCCGCCTGCCCCGGTGAGCTGCTGCTGGACTGCTTCGAGGCGGCGCGGGCGGCGCGCGAGGTCGACATGCGCGCCTCCCCCTACGACGTGTCGGGCCCCGACGGCACGGGCCTGTCCCCGATCCGGGTGGAGACCAGGGACGGCAAGGTGGCCTACGCCGCCGCGCAGCGCGAGCTGGCGGCCGCCGCGGCACCGCTGAGGGAGCGGCTGCTCCGCGTCTGCGAGGAGGTCCTGGGATGACGACGACGGCGCTGTTCGAGCAGCTCGAGGCGGAGGCGCGGGCGGGGCTGCCGGCCCACGTGGCGGGGTACGTCGCGGCCACCGCCGGCGCGGGCCAGTGCCACGCCGAGGGGCTGCGGGACTGGGCGGCCGCCCGCCTGGTGCCGCGCGTGCTGCAGGGCGTCTCCCGCACGGACGAGCAGCTCGCGGCGACGACGGTGCTGGGGACGCCCCTGCGGACCCCCGTGCTCCTGGCGCCGATGGCGCAGCAGGTGGCTGCCCACCCGCGCGGGGAGGCCGAGGCCGCCAGGGCGGTGGCGGCAGCGGGGTCGCTGCTGGGGGTCTCCACCAACACCGCCGTCCCCTTCGACGCGGTCGCGCAGGCCGGCGCCCCGTGGTGGTACCAGGTGTACGTGCTGCGGGACAGGTCGCTGACGGGCCTCCTCGTCGACCGCGCCGCCGCGGCGGGGGCCAGCGCGCTGGTGCTCACCGTGGACACGACCGCGCTGACGCAGGTCGACCCCGCCGCGGCCAGCATCGAGCCCACCGCGTGGCCGCCCGGGCCGGGCCGCGAGCGGCTCACCGCGCTCACCGGCGCCGACCTCGCCGACCGGGACGCGGGGGCTGCGACGCCGGCGCTCGACGTGGACCTGGCCACCATCGGGTGGCTCGCCGAGCGCACCGGCCTGCCGGTGGTGGTCAAGGGCGTGCTGCACCCCGACGACGCGCGCGCCTGCGCGCAGGCCGGCGCCGCCGGCGTCGTCGTCAGCACCCACGGCGGGCGCCGTCTCGGGGAGTCGGTGACCTCGGCCGCGGCGCTGCCCGGGGTCGTCGCGGCGGTGCGCTCGGTGGACCCCGCCGTCGAGGTGTACGCGGACTCCGGCGTCCGCAGCGGCGCGGCGGTGGCGTGGGCCCTGGCGCAGGGAGCCCGCGCCGTCTTCGTGGGCCGGCCGGCCTGGTGGGGGCTGGCCGCGCGCGGCGCCGACGGCGTGGCCGCCGTCCTGGACGCCCTGACGGCCGAGCTGGTCACGACGCTGCGGCAGTGCGGCGACGTGCGTGCCTGAGGGGGACGTCGTCTGGCGCTCCGCGCAGCGCCTCCACGCGGCGCTGGCAGGCCGTCCCCTGGTCCGCTCCGACCTGCGCTGGCCGTCGCTGGCGACCGTCGACCTGCGGGGGCGCGTGGTGGACGAGGTGGTCAGCCGCGGCAAGCACCTGCTCGTGCGCGCCGAGGGGCTGACCCTGCACAGCCACCTGCGGATGGAGGGCTCCTGGCACGTGCACGCCACCGGGCAGCCGTGGCGCACAGCACGGGCGTCGCACGGGGTGAGGGCGGTGCTCGCGAACGCGGAGTGGACAGCGGTGGGCCACCGGCTGGGGATGCTCGACCTCGTCCCCACCGGCGAGGAGGCGCGGCTGGTCGGCCACCTGGGACCCGACGTGCTCGGTCCGGGCTGGGGCCCGGCGGCGGTGGAGGCGGTCGTGGCCGCGCTGCTGGCCCAGCCGCAGCGCGCCGTCGGGGAGGCGCTGCTCGACCAGCGCGTGCTCGCCGGCGTCGGCACCTACTTCATGGCCGAGGCGCTGTTCCTGCGGGGGCTGTCCCCCTGGTCCCCCGTGGGGGCCGTGGGCGAGGAGGCCCTGCGCGTCCTCGTGGAGCTGGAGCGCCGGATGCTGCTGGCGGGGACGAAGGACGTCGCCCACGGGTCTCTCGGGCACGTGCACGCCAGGTCCGGGCTGCCCTGCCGGCGGTGCGGCACCACCGTGCGGGTGGCGCCGATCGGCCAGACGCCGCAGGCGCGGTCGGCCTTCTACTGCCCGCACTGCCAGCCGGGCCCGACCCCGACCGACGACGGCGCACCGCAGGCGCCGCTCGGCGCCTGCCGGGAGGTCAGCCGGGAGATCAGGCGGCGCTGACGAGCCCGTCGCGCGTGATGACCACCGGCGGGATGCCGAGGTCCCCCACGGGCGAGGCGGGGACGGTGGCCGCAGCGGCGGCGGGGATGGTCAGGCCCTCGGCGGCGGCCACGCGGTCGCTGACGGCCCGCAGCACCGTGGACATGGGCACCGCCAGCGCGTCGCAGATGGACGACAGCAGCTCGGAGGAGGCCTCCTTCTGACCCCGCTCCACCTCGGACAGGTAGCCCAGGGAGACGCGGGCGGCACCGGAGACCTCGCGCAGGGTGCGGCCCTGCTGCTGGCGGGCGGAGCGCAGCACGTCGCCGATCTCGCGTCGCAGCAGTGGCACCTGGCGCCTCCCGTCCGTCGTCGGCGGTGACGCCGAGAGACCACGGTACCCCGTCGGAGCGGACGGCGGGCGGCTGGAGGAGGGACGGCGGGTCGGAGGGCGGCGGACCGAGGTGCTGGTCATCACTCCTCCCAACGCCGGGAGGACCCGTCTCGTTCCTGGTGCTGCGCCAGCACCCGGGCGAGGAGGTCGAGCGCGCCGCGCACGGCGCCCTCGCGGACGGCGGCGCGGTCACCGGGCAGCCGCAGCACCTCCGCCGCGAGCCCGTCCGGGCCGCTGACGGCGACGACGACCGTGCCGGCCGGGTGCCCGTCGTGCGGGCCGGGGCCCGCGACGCCCGTGGTGGCCACCCCCACGTCGGCCCCGAGCAGGCGGGCGGCGCCCGCGGCCATCGCCTCCGCGACGGCGCGGTGCACGGGTCCGGTGCGCTCGAGCAGGTCGGCCGGCACGCCCAGCACCGAGGCCTTGGCGTCGGTGGCGTAGGAGACCACTCCCCCGCGCAGCACGTCCGAGGCCCCGGGCACGTCGGCGATCCTCGCGCTGACCAGCCCGGCCGTGAGCGACTCGGCGGTGGCCACCGTGAGGTCGGCCTCGCGCAGCAGCGCCACCACGCGCTCGGCGTCCACGCCCTCAGCGGCCACGCTGCACCAGCCGGTACGCGCGCACGAGGTAGTCCACGCCCGTGACCAGCGTCACGGCCGTCGCGGCCAGCACGAGCACCAGCAGGAACCCGTCCACCACGGCCAGCGCGGTGCCGGACAGCCAGGACGCCCACGGCAGCAGCAGCAGCCCCGCCGCCGCGACCTGGAGGGCGGTCTTGAGCTTGCCTCCCGGGGAGGCGGCGATGACGCCGTAGCGGATCACCACGAACCGCAGCAGGGTGATGCCCACCTCGCGCACGAGGATGACCACCGTCACCCACCACCACACCTCGCCCAGCAGCGACAGGCACACGAAGACCGCGCCCAGCAGCAGCTTGTCGGCGATGGGGTCCGCGATCTTGCCGAAGTCCGTCACCAGGCCCCGCGCGCGGGCGATGTCACCGTCGATCTTGTCGGTGATGCTCGCCGCCGCAAAGGCCGCGAAAGCTCCGAGGCGGAACCACGCGTCGTCACCGCCGCGCGCCAGCAGCAGCCACACCACCAGCGGCACCAGCACGATGCGCAGCACCGTGAGGTAGTTGGCGATGTTCCAGGGCGAGACGCGCGCGGGCTGCGCCGGCTGGGTGGTCATCGGGGCCGGGCGACCAGGTCGACGCCCTCGCTGCCCGTGACCTCGACGGGGACGAGCGCTCCCACCGGGGGCAGCGGCGCGCCGTCGGCGAGCTCCAGGCGCGTGGTGCCGTCGACGTCGGGGCCCTGGAAGCCGGTGCGCCCGACGGCGGCCCCCTCGTCGTGCTCCTCCACGAGCACCGTGTCGCGGCTGCCGACGCGCTGCGCGGCCCGCTCGTCCACGAGGGCCTCCACGAGCCGGGAGACCCTGTCGACGCGCTCGGCGACGACGTCCTCGTCGAGCTTGCCGTCCAGCCGCGCGGCCTCGGTGCCGTCCTCGTCGGAGTAGCCGAAGACCCCGACCACGTCCAGGCGGGCGGCCTCGAGGAAGCGCTGCAGCTCGTCGACGTCGTCCTCGGTCTCCCCGGGGAAGCCCACGATGACGTTGGAGCGCACGCCCGCCTCGGGGGCCAGCGCGCGCACCCGGTCGAGCAGCGCGAGGAACTCGTCGGTCCCGCCGAAGCGGCGCATGCGGCGCAGCAGGGCCGGCGCGGAGTGCTGGAACGACAGGTCGAAGTAGGGGGTGACGCCGGGCGTGCCCGCGATCGCCTCGAGCAGCCCCGGGCGCACCTCTGCCGGCTGCAGGTAGCTCACCCGCACCCGCTCCAGGCCGTCCACGGCCGCCAGCTGCGGCAGCAGGGACTCCAGGGCGCGCAGGTCCCCGAGGTCCTTGCCGTAGGAGGTGGAGTTCTCGCTGACGAGGAACACCTCCTTGACGCCCTGCTCGGCCAGCCAGCGCGCCTCGGTGAGCACGTCGGCCGGGGGCCGGGACACGAACGAGCCGCGGAAGGCGGGGATGGCGCAGAACGAGCAGCGCCGGTCGCAGCCTGACGCGAGCTTCAGCGGCGCCCAGGGCGCGGACCCGAGGCGGGCGCGGACCACGGGCGGGCCGGACTCGGGCACCTTGGCGAGGCTGGCGTCGCTGAGCTCGCCCAGCCCGGGGAGGGAGACGGCGCCGCTGCGCGCGGCGGCCTGGCGCTTCGCGGGGCTGACCGGCAGCAGGGTGCGGCGGTCGCGCGGGACGTGGGACTCCGGCCGGGCGCCGTGGAGGATGCCGTCGAGGTGGGAGGACAGGTCGGCGTAGGAGTCGAAGCCGAGCACCGCGTCGACCTCGGGCAGCTCCTCGGCCAGGTCCTTGCCGTAGCGCTCGGACATGCAGCCCACGGCCACCACGGCCTGCGTGCGCGAGGCCTCGTCGTCGCGGAGCTCGGCGACGTCGAGCAGGACGTCCACGGAGTCCTTCTTCGCCTGCTCCACGAACCCGCAGGTGTTGACGACGGCGACGTCCGCCGCGGCCGGGTCGTCCTCGAGGCGCCAGCCGGCGGCGGCCAGGCGGCCGGCGAGCTCCTCGGAGTCGACCTCGTTGCGGACGCACCCGAGGGTGACCAGAGCTACCGACCTCACGCCGATCAGGGTAGGTCAGTACCTGTCGGTGAGCTCCCACGCGTCCTCGGAGCCCTCGCTGGGCTCGTCCACGCCGTCGTCCCAGCCCTCGCCCTCCGCCAGGTCCACCACCTGCGTGGCGCCGTCGGGGACGTGGACCGGCTCGCGGGCGGCGTCGCCGCGCAGGCGCGCCAGGGCCTCGTCCATGTCGTCGGGCTTGACGTAGACGTCGCGCGCCTTGGAGCCCTCCGAGGGGCCCACCACGCCGCGCTGCTCCAGCAGGTCCATGAGGCGGCCCGCCTTGGCGAACCCCACGCGCAGCTTGCGCTGCAGCATCGACGTGGAGCCGAACTGCGTGGTGATGATGTGCTCGGCGGCCGCCAGCATGAGCTCGAGGTCGTCACCGACGTCCTCGGCGATCTTCTGGGCGTTGCTGGGGGCGACGACGTCCTGCACGTACTCGGGCGCGGCCTGCGCCTTGACGTGCTCGACCACCCGCTCCACCTCGGACTCGCTGACCCAGGCGCCCTGCACGCGGGCCGGCTTGGAGGAGCCCATCGGCAGGAACAGGGCGTCGCCCTGGCCGATGAGCTTCTCCGCGCCCGGCTGGTCCAGGACCACGCGGGAGTCGGCGAGCGAGGACGTCGCGAAGGCCAGGCGCGAGGGCACGTTGGCCTTGATGAGGCCGGTGACCACGTCGACCGAGGGCCGCTGCGTGGCGAGCACCAGGTGGATGCCGGCGGCCCGCGCCAGCTGCGTGATGCGGACGATGGAGGCCTCGACGTCGCGCGGGGCGACCATCATGAGGTCGGCCAGCTCGTCGACGACGACGAGCAGGTACGGGTAGCGGCGCAGCTGGCGCTCGCTGCCCTCGATCGGCTCGACGCGGCCCTCGTCGATGGCGGCGTTGAAGTCGTCGACGTGCTTGAAGCCGTACATCGCGAGGTCGTCGTAGCGGCGGTCCATCTCCTGGGTGACCCAGTCGAGCGCCTCGGCGGCCTTCTTGGCGTTGGTGATGATCGGGCTCAGCAGGTGCGGGATGCCCTCGTAGGCGGTGAGCTCCACGCGCTTGGGGTCCACGAGGATCATGCGCACCTGGTCGGGCGTGGCCCGCATGAGGATCGACGTGATCATCGAGTTGATGAAGCTCGACTTGCCGGCGCCGGTGGCGCCCGCGACGAGCAGGTGGGGCGTCTTGGCGAGGTTGGTGATGACGTACCCGCCCTCGACGTCCTTGCCGATGCCCATGACCATCGGGTGGGTGTTGCGCTGCGCCACGTCGGAGCGCAGCACGTCACCGAGGACGACGATCTCGCGGTCGGTGTTGGGGATCTCCACGCCGATCGCGGACTTGCCGGGGATCGGGGACAGGATGCGCACGTCGGCGCTGGCCACGGCGTAGGCGATGTTCTTGGACAGGGCCGTGACCTTCTCCACCTTCACGCCCGTGCCCAGCTCCACCTCGTAGCGCGTGACCGTGGGCCCGCGGGTGAAGTCGGCGACGCGCGCGTCGATGGAGAAGTTGTCCAGCACGGCGGTGAGGGCGTCCACCACCCGGTCGTTGGCCTCGGTGCGGGTCGCGTGCCCCTCGCCGTGCTTGAGGACGTCGTCCGGCGGCATCTCGTAGCTGCCGGTGAACGCCAGCGCCATCTGCTCCACGCGGTGGGGCAGCTGCGTGGTCGGCGGCGCCTGCAGCCCCTGAGCCGAGCCCCGGGCGTGGGAGGTGACGCCCGCCGCGCTGGACACGCGCGGCTGCTCGGGTTCGGGCCGGTCCTCGGGCTCCTCGACGGCGACCGCCGCGGTGGGCTCGCCGCCGAAGTCCTTGAAGGGGTCGAAGACCTCCTCCGCCGCCGCGGGGGCGGCAGCGGCCTGCTCCTCGAAGGCGGGCCGCTCGTCCTCGACGGCCCCCCGCCTGCGGCGCTTCGGCTTGACCTCCGCCTCGCGCTCCATGGCCTGCTCGTAGGCCTCGTCGCCGCGGCGCTCGCCGCGGGCGCGGCCCAGCTGGCGGCGCTCGAGCTCGCCGTCGGGGTCCTCCTCGCCGTCCGCCCAGCCGCGACCGTGCACGTCGTCGCCGCCCGTGAGCGTGCGGTAGAGCTGGCCGAGGCGGTGCGGCACCAGGTGCACGGGCGTCGCGGTGGTCACCAGCACGCCGAACACGGCGAGGATCGCGAGGAGGACGTAGGTGAGGGCCTCCCCCACCGCGGCGTGCACGGGCGTGGCCACCAGGTAGCCGAGCACCCCACCCGCCTCCCGGATCGCCGCGAGGTCGGTGACCGGGCTCTCCCCGATCGCACCGCCGAGGTGCAGCATGCCCGCCACGGCCACCGCGATGGCCGACAGCCCGACGAGGACGCGGCTGTTCTCGCTGCCCGCGTCCGGGCGCAGCAGCAGCCGCAGGGCCAGCAGGCCGAGCGCGAGGGGCAGGGCCAGGCCGACCTTGCCGACCGTGCCGGCCACCACCGCGTGGACGACGTCGCCGAACGTGCCCGGCATCCCCCACCACTCGCGGGCGGCCACCACGATGGCGGCCGCCACGAGCGCCAGGCCGATGCCGTCGCGGCGGACGTCCGGGTCGAGCTCGGAGCTGTCGGGACGCCCCTTGCGGGCGCTGCCGCCCACGGCGTGGGCGAGGCCCATCCAGGTGCCGCGGACGGCCCGCACGGGCCACGGCGCACGAGGGCGCGCGTGGGCCGCGGCGGCCGCCCGCGGCTTCTTCGCGGCGGCGCGAGGCTTCGCGGGGGCGCGAGAGGGCGAACGGGTGGCCATGCGGCCACGCTATCCGCTCGTCACATCCCTCACACACGCCCCACGCCGGGAGGAACTACGCCTCGACGACCACCGGGATGATCATCGGACGGCGGCGCAGCGAGGTGCCCGCCCAGCGGCCCACCACGCGGCGCACCACCTGCTGGAGCTGGTGGGTGTCGACCCCGCCGCCGCCCTGGGACGCCTGCGCGACCGCCTGCGCGAGCGCGTCGGCCACCCGCGGCACGATCGACTGCAGGGTGCTCGTGTCCTCGGCCACGCCGCGGGCGTGCACCTCGGGTCCCGCCACCACCTTGCCGGTGGAGGAGTCGATGACGGCGAAGACGGAGATGAAGCCCTCGTCGCCGAGGATCCGGCGGTCCTTGAGGTCGGCGTCGGTGATGGAGCCGACCGAGGAGCCGTCCACGTAGACGTACCCGCACGGCACCTGGCCGGCGATCTTCGCGCGGCCGTCCCGCAGGTCCACCACGGTGCCGCAGTCGGTGATGAGCACGCGCTCGCGCGGCACGCCCGTCTTGACGGCCAGGTCGGCGTTGGCGTGCAGGTGGCGCACCTCGCCGTGCACCGGCATGGCGTTCTTCGGCTTGACGATGTTGTAGCAGTACAGGAGCTCACCGGCGCTCGCGTGGCCGGAGACGTGCACGCGGGCGTTGCCGGAGTGGACCACCGTGGCGCCCAGGCGCATGAGCCCGTTGATGACGCGGTAGACGGCGTTCTCGTTGCCCGGGATGAGCGAGGAGGCCAGGACCACGGTGTCACCGGGGCCCACCTGCACCCGGTGGTCGTGGTTGGCCATCCGGCTCAGCGCGGCCATCGGCTCGCCCTGGGAGCCGGTGCACATGAGCACGACCTTGGCGTCGGGCAGGTCGTCCACCTGCTTGAGGTCGACCAGGACCCCCTTGGGCACCTCGAGGTAGCCGAGGTCGGCGGCGACGCCCATGTTCCGGACCATCGACCGGCCCACGAACGCCACCTTGCGGCCGTGCTTGTGGGCGGTGTCGAGCACCTGCTGCACGCGGTGCACGTGGGAGGCGAAGCTCGCCACGATG
This sequence comes from Quadrisphaera sp. RL12-1S, assembly GCF_014270065.1. Taxonomy (NCBI): domain Bacteria; kingdom Bacillati; phylum Actinomycetota; class Actinomycetes; order Kineosporiales; family Kineosporiaceae; genus Quadrisphaera; species Quadrisphaera oryzae. Next base: position 141,014 of record NZ_JACNME010000005.1, read on the forward strand.
AGGCGGCGCTGGGCGGTGGCGAAGACCCTGTCGAGCACGGGGGTGATCTCGCGCTCGGCGGTGGTGAAGCCGGGGACCTCCGCGTTGGTGGAGTCGACCATGAACAGGTCCACGCCGCGCTCGCCGAGGCGCGCGAAGGCTCGCAGGTCGGTGATGCGGCCGTCCAGCGGCAGCTGGTCCATCTTGAAGTCGCCGGTGTGCAGGACGGTGCCGGCGCTGGTGCGCACGGCGACGGCCAGCGCGTCCGGGATCGAGTGGTTGACGGCCACGAACTCGCACTCGAACGGGCCGAGCTGCTCGACCTGGCCCTCGCGCACCGCGAGCGTGTAGGGCTGGATCCGGTGCTCCTTGAGCTTGGCCTCCACGAAGGCCAGCGTCAGGGTGGAGCCCACCAGCGGGATGTCGGGCCGCAGGCGCAGCAGGAACGGCACCGCGCCGATGTGGTCCTCGTGGCCGTGCGTGAGGACCACCGCGACGACGTCGTCGAGGCGGTCGGCGATGTAGCTGAAGTCGGGCAGGATCAGGTCGACGCCGGGCTGGTGGTCCTCGGGGAAGAGGACGCCGCAGTCGATGATGAGCAGCTTGCCGTCGATCTCGAGCACGGCCATGTTGCGGCCGACCTCGCCCAGGCCGCCGAGCGGCACCACGCGCAGGGTGCCGCGGGCGAGCTTCGGCGGCAGCCCGAGGGGCTGGCCGGGCGTCTGGCCGGACGTCTGGGTGGTCGGTGCGGTGGTGGGGGCTGTCACAGAAGGTCTGCTCCTCGCAGGTCGGAGCTGAGCTGCTCGACCTGCTCGTCGGTGGCCTCCACGAGGGGCAGGCGCACGTGGCGGTTGGGGATGGCTCCGGTCAGCTCCAGCGCCGCCTTCACCATGATCGCGCCCTGGGTGCGGGTCATGATCGCGGTGACGGCGGGGAGCAGCCGGGTGTGGATCTGACGGGCGGCGGGCAGGTCGCCCGCGTCGACGGCGGCGACCATGGCCGCGTAGGGACCGGCCGCCACGTGGGCGACCACGGAGACGACGCCGGCCGCTCCCTGCGCGAGGTGCGCGAGGTTGAGCTGGTCGCTGCCGGAGTAGTAGGCCAGGCCGCCCTCGCCGCCGGCGGCGGCCATGACCTGCGACGAGGCGAACAGGTCGTCCTTGGCGTCCTTGACGGCCACCACCCGCGGGTGGCCCGCGAGGCGCAGCAGCACCTCGGTGGAGACGGCGGTGCCGGTGCGGCCGGGGATGTCGTAGAGCATCACCGGCAGGCCCGTGGCGTCGGCCACGGCCAGGAAGTGCCGGTACAGGCCCTCCTGCGGCGGCTTGCTGTAGTACGGCGTGACCACGAGCAGGCCGTCCACGCCGGTCTTCTCGGCGGCGCGGGCGCGGCGCAGGGTGTGGTCGGTGTCGTTGTTGCCGCACCCGGCGACGACGTGGGCCCGCGAGCCCACCGCCTCGACGACGGCGGCGAGCAGGGCGTCGTGCTCGTGCTCGGCGAGGGTCGGGGACTCCCCCGTCGTCCCGGCCACCACGAGGCCGTCGTTCCCCTCGTCCACGAGGCGCTCCGCGAGCGCCTGCGCGGCCGGCAGGTCCAGCGCGCCGTCAGCGGTGAAGGGCGTCGCCATCGCGGTGAGCACCGCCCCGAACGGCCGGTGGACAGCGGGGGCGGTCGCGTCGGGCACCGGGGAAGGCTACCGGTCGGTGCGCGGGGGCTCTGCGGGGTCCGAGGGCAGCGCCGTGCCCACGTCGCCCAGCTCCTCCGGGCCCAGCTCGGGCTCGTGGGCGCGGCGGGTGGTGGAGTCGGCACCGGGTCCGGCACCCAGGACCTCCGGGCCGGCGGCCTCCGCCCGCGGGGCCTTCGCGGCGGCCCGGCGCTCCCGCGCGGAGGCGGCCAGCTTGTCCTTCATGGTGGTGGCGTAGACGTCCACGTACTCCTGGCCGGACAGGCGCATGATCTCGTAGGTGATCTCGTCGGTCACCGAGCGCAGCACGAACCTGTCGTTCTCCATGCCCTCGTAGCGGGAGAAGTCCAGCGGGGCGCCGATGGTGATGCCGACCCGGCGGATGCGCGGGATGCGGCGGCCGATCGGCTGCACCTCGGCGGTGCCGTGCATGGCGACCGGGAGCACCGGGACGCCGCTGGTCAGAGCGACGCGCGCCACACCGGTCTTGCCGCGGTAGAGGCGGCCGTCGGGGCTGCGCGTGCCCTCGGGGTAGATGCCGAACAGCTCGCCGCGGTCCAGGACGGCGAGGGCGAGGTCGATGGCCGCCTGGCTGGCCTTGCCGCCCGAGCGGTCCACGGGGAGCTGTCCGATGCCCTTGAAGAAGCCCGCGGTGAGGCGGCCCTTGACGCCGCGGCCGGTGAAGTACTCGGCCTTGGCCATGAAGCTCACCCGCCGCGGGACCATGAGCGGGAGGAAGAAGGAGTCCGACACGGACAGGTGGTTGCTCGCGAGCACCGCCGGCCCGGTGAGCGGCACGTGCTCCAGGCCCTTGACCTCCGGCCGGAACAGCGACGTCAGGACGGGGTAGAGCACCGCCTTGAACAGCCAGTAGAGCACCCGTCCCCCTCACTCACGCGGTCCTGGCCCCACCATAGGGGCGGCCCTCACCCGCCTGCAGCGTGCGACCATGGTGGCGTGGGTGTGCTGGCCGGCGCTGAGGCCTTCTCGTCCGGCCCGTCGCGCGCTGCGGCCGGGACCGCGGGCGCGCCTGCGGTCCTGCTGTGCCACGGTTTCACCGGCAGCCCCCAGGGCCTGCGCGGGTGGGCGGAGGACCTCGCCGCCGCCGGCGTCGCGGTGCGCCTGCCCCGGCTGCCCGGGCACGGCACCCGCTGGCAGGAGATGGCCCGGACGGGCTGGGCGGACTGGCTCGGCGCTCTGGAGGCGGAGCTGGAGCAGCTGCGGGCGGCCGGGCACCGCGTCGTCGTCGGCGGGCTGTCGATGGGCGGGGGCCTGGCGCTGCGCCTCGCAGCGGACCACCCCGCCGACGTCGCCGGGCTGGTGCTCGTCAACCCCGCGGTGCGCCTGGAGGGCGTGCGGATGGCCGCGCTGCCGCTGCTGGACCGGCTCGGGCTGCTGGGGCGTCCCGGCCGCGAGCGCACCGCACCGGCGGTCGGCGGTGACGTCGCGAAGCCGGGCGCCGTGGAGGTCGCCTACGACCGGGTGCCGCTGACGGCGGCCGCCGAGCTGGTCCGGGGCCTGCGCGGGGTCCAGCGGGACCTCCCCCTCGTGCACCAGCCGCTGGTGCTGCTGCGCTCCGCCGTCGACCACGTGGTGCCCGCCTCCTCCAGCGCGCTCGTGCTGGAGCGGGTCGGCTCGGCCGACGTGCGCGAGGAGGTGCTGGCCCGCAGCTTCCACGTGGCCACGCTCGACCACGACGCGCCCCGCATCAGCGCGGCCACCCTCGAGCTGGTGGGCCGGCTGTGACCGCCGCTCCCCCGCCCGGGGGCTCGGACCCGGACGGCGTCGACGTCGACGCCGCGTGGGCGCAGATCCTCGCCCACTGGGACGACCCGGCCGCCGAGCCCGACAGGCCGCCGCTGCCGCCGGTGCCGCCGGCGTCCTCGGTCCCGCCGGTCCCGCCGGTCCCGCCCGCGGAGATGCGGCGCCGGCGCACCGACCCGCCCGCGGAGCCGGTGGGCCCGCAGCTGCCCGACGCCCGGGGCGGCACCGAGGCGGACCCGCTGGCCGAGGAGCACTGGACCCCGCCGGAGCCCCCGCCGCTGCCGCGCGGCAGCTGGCGGGCCTGGCGCACCTGGCTGCCGTGGCTGGGCGTGCTCGGCGTGCCGTTCTTCTTCGTGGTCGTGGTGGTCGTGAGGCCGCCGCTGCCGCCGGTCGTCGTCCTCGCGGCGGTGCTGGGCTTCGTGGCGGGGTTCGTCACCCTCGTCCTGCGGCTGCCCAGCCACCGCGAGGACGACGGCGACGACGGCGCCCGCCTCTAGGCGGCGCTCAGGCGGGGCTCAGGCGGTGCGGGCGAGGTCGGCCACGCCGATCATCCCCGCGTCGTTCCCGAGCGAGGCGAGCTCCACGGGGATCGGGGGGCGGTGGCCGCGCGCGGTGAGCTGGCGGGCGAAGGCGGCGCGGGCCGGGGCGAGCAGGAGGTCACCGGCCTCGGAGACGCCGCCGCCGACCACCACGAGCGACGGGTCGAGCGCGGCGACCACGCTGGCGGCGCCCTCCCCGATCCAGCGGCCCAGGTCGGCGAGCAGCTCGACGGCCGCCGTGTCGCCCTCCAGCGCTGCCCTGGTGACCGTGGGCCCCTGGATCGCCTCGGGGTCGTCCCCGACCAGCTCCAGCAGGTGCGCCGCCAGCGGCGAGCCGGTGCGCGCCATCGCGCGGGCCTCGCGCACCAGCGCCCGGCCCGAGGCGTACTGCTCCCAGCAGCCGCGGTTGCCGCAGCCGCAGGGGTGGCCGTCGGGCACCACCCGCACGTGGCCGAGCTCCCCGGCGAAGCCGCTGGCGCCGCGCAGGAGGCGGTCCCCGACGACGATGCCGCCGCCCAGGCCGGTGCCGATGGTCAGCAGCACCATGTCGTGCACCTCGTGCTCGGCGCTGCTGGCGCTGCGCCCGGTGCCGTGGGCGAACTCGCCCCACGCGGCGGCGTTGGCGTCGTTCTCCACCACCACCGGCAGCCCGAGGGCGCGCTCCAGGTCCGCGCGGACCGGCTCGTCGCGCCAGGCCAGGTTGGGCGCGAAGGTGACCACCGAGCGGCTGGCGTCCACGAAGCCGGCGGCGGCCACGCCCACCGCGGCGACGTCGTGGGCTCGCCGCAGCTCGCCGACGGCGTCCACCACGGCCGCGGCGATGGCGCCGACGTCGCGGGCCGGGGTCTCGCGGCGGGTGCGGGCCACGACGCGGCCGGAGGGGTCCACCACCCCTGCTGCGATCTTGGTGCCGCCGATGTCCACGCCGACGGTCAGTGCGCCGGCCAGGTCGTCCCGGGGTGCTCCGGAAGGGGTGCTCACGGCTCTGGACGCTACCCGGCTGGGTAGAGTCCGCTGGACCCGCTGACCCGCCCGAGGCTGTGCAGGACCACGCAGGATCGAGGGAGTGCTGTGATCGAGCGAGCCGAGCCCCTGGCCGTCCAGGTCGACCCCTCCCAGTCCGTCACCGACCTGCTGGTGGAGGTGGCCGCCGAGTCCCCGGACCTGCCGCTGCTGGCGCGCCCGGTGGGCGAGCGGTGGGAGGAGCTGGGGGCGGCCGAGGTGGTGCGCCGGGTCAGGGCGATCGCCGCCGGGCTGGCCGCCGCGGGCGTGGCCCCCGGGGACCGGGTGGCGCTGCTCAGCCGGACCCGGCTGGAGTGGACCCTCACCGACTACGCCATCTGGTGGGCCGGCGCGGTGACGGTGCCGGTGTACGAGACGTCCTCGGCCGAGCAGGCCGCGTGGATCGTCTCCGACTCCGGCTGCACCGCCGCGGTGGTCGAGCAGCCCCGCCACCGGGACCTGCTGGCGTCCGTGGCCTCCGAGACCCCCGACCTCGACCCGGCGCGGGTCTGGGTCATCGACGACGGCGGCCTCGAGGCCGTCGAGGCGCTCGGGCGCGACGCGTCGCTGGCGGTGGACGAGGCGGAGCTGGAGCGGCGCCGGGCCGCGGTGACGGGGGCGGACCTCGCCACGATCATCTACACCTCCGGGACCACGGGCCGCCCCAAGGGCTGCCAGCTCACGCACGCCAACTTCGTGGTGCTCTCGCGCAACGCCGTGGCCGCCATCCCCGACGTGTTCGCCGCGGGCGCTTCCACGCTCCTGTTCCTGCCGCTGGCGCACGTCTTCGCCCGCTTCGTCCAGGTGCTGTGCCTGGCGGGGCGCTCCACGCTGGCGCACACGCCCGACGCGAAGGACCTCACCCGCGACCTGGCGACCTTCCGGCCCACGTACGTGCTGGCGGTGCCGCGCGTCTTCGAGAAGGTCTACGCCAGCGCCGAGCAGAAGGCCATCGAGGGCGGGAAGGGCAAGGTCTTCGCCAGGGCCGCCGCCGTCGCCGAGGCCTTCAGCCGCGCCCAGGACTCCGCCCGCGACGGCGGCCGCGGCCCCGGGCTGGCGCTGCGGGCGCAGCACGCGGTCTTCGACAGGCTCGTCTACGCCAAGCTGCGCGCCGCCCTGGGCGGCCGGGCGCAGTACGCCGTCTCCGGCGGCGGGCCGCTCGGCGAGCGGCTGGGGCACTTCTTCAAGGGCGTGGGGGTGACCGTGCTGCAGGGGTACGGCCTCACCGAGACCACCGCCCCCACCACGGTGAGCCGGCCCGAGCGGGTCAAGGTCGCCTCGGTGGGACGCCCGCTGCCCGGCTGCTCGGTGCGCATCGACACCGACGGGGAGGTGCTGGTCAAGGGCCCGCACGTGTGCACGGGCTACTGGAACAACCCCGCCGCCGACGCCGAGGCCTTCGACGCCGACGGCTGGTTCCGCACCGGTGACCTGGGCTCCCTGGACGACGAGGGCTTCCTGTCCATCACCGGGCGCAAGAAGGAGATCATCGTCACCGCCGGCGGCAAGAACGTCGCCCCCGCGGTCCTGGAGGACCGGCTGCGCGCCCACCCGCTCATCAGCCAGGCCCTCGTGGTCGGAGACGGGCGCCCCTACGTCGGGTGCCTGCTCACCCTCGACGCCGACGTCCTGCCCGGCTGGCTGCGCGCCCGCGGCATGCCGGTGCTCGACGTCGCGGCGGCCGCGCGGGACGAGGGCGTGCGGGCCGTGCTCGCCGAGGCCGTCGACCAGGCCAACGCCGCGGTGTCCCGCGCCGAGGGCATCAAGCGGTTCGCGGTGCTGCAGGACGACTTCACCGAGGCCAACGGCCTGCTGACGCCGTCGCTGAAGCTGCGCCGGCGCCAGGTGATGGCCGCCCACGCCGACGCCGTGGACGAGCTCTACAGCTCCAGGAGCTGAGCCAGCGCCGCGGCGCGCTCGTCCCAGCCCCACGCCTCGCGGACCCAGGCCCGGCCCGCCGCCCCCAGGGCGCGGGCGCGGGCCGGGTCGGCCAGCAGCGACGCCACGGCGCCCGCGACCGCGCCGACGTCGGTGCCGTCCACCAGCAGCCCCGTCTCGCCGTCCCGGACGGCGTCCGGCGCCCCGCCGGAGCGCCCGACCACCACGGGGCGGCCGCTGGCGGCGGCCTCCAGGAAGCAGATGCCGAGCCCCTCCGTCTCGAGCCCGCCGAGCCGGTCGCGGCAGGGCATCGCGAAGACGTCCGCCGCCGCCAGCGCCGCCGCCAGCTGGCCACCCGGCAGCCGGCCGGTCAGCACCACGTCGCCGCCCGGGCCGCGGCGCAGGCCGAGGGAGTCCGCCAGGCGCTCGAGGTGCCGGCGGCGCGGCCCCTCCCCCACCAGCACCAGCGCGGCCCCGGGGACGGCCCGCTGCACCTGCGGCAGGGCGCGCAGCAGCACGTCCTGGCCCTTGCGGGCCACCAGCCGGGAGACGCACAGGACCAGGGGCCGGGCCGCCAGGCCCCACCGCTCGCGCAGGGCGCGGCCGGCGTCGTCGTCCTGGGGCCTGCCGAACGCGGCGGGGTCCACCCCGGGGGACAGCGTGGTGAGGCGTCCGCGCAGGGGGGGCGGGAGGGCGGCGGCGATGGGCGCGCCGGTGGCGGGACCGAGCACGGTGACCGCGTCGTTGCGCGCGGCGACGGCGCGCAGCGCCGCCCGCGACCCGGGCAGGCGCGCCCACCAGACCTCGTGGCCGTGGGTGGTCGCCACCGTGCGGCGCACCCCCGCGCGCCGCAGCGCCGGGGCGAGCAGGCCCAGGGGGGCCGCGGCGCCGAACCACGCGCGGTCGCAGCCGTGCGCGCGGGCCGTGGCGCTGACGCGGCGGGCGAGGGCCGGGGTCGGCAGGAGGAGGGTCCGGGGGTCGCGGACGACGACGACGCCGAGGGCGCCCAGCTCGGCGTCCATCGCGCGCTGCGCGTCCGCCAGGGCGGGGTGGCGGCGGGTGTGGACCACCACGCGGCCCGGCAGGCGCCGCACGACGCTCTCCACGAAGGACTCGATGCCGCCCGCGCGCGGGGGGAAGTCGTTGGTGACGACGAGGGTGGCGCTCACCCGGCGAGCCCGGCCAGCTCGGCGCGCCACAGGCGGAGCACCGCGGCGCGGTCGGTGCCGAGCACCGAGGCGAGCGCGGCGTCCAGGGCGGTGTCGGCGTCGCCGTCGCCGGGCTCGGTGGAGGCGGCGCGGTAGAGCGCCACCACGCTGTCGTCGCCGTAGCGCCCCGCCAGCGCGGTGACCGCGAGCCAGGCGCTGGAGTAGGCGGGACCCACGTCGGAGGTCTTCGTGGGGTCGAAGTCGTCGGCGGTGGGCAGCGCCTGCGGCGCCCTGCCCGCCCGCACCCGGGCCGCGAGGTCGGCGGCCACGGACTGCTCCGACAGGCCGGTCCCGCGGTAGCCCACCCAGTCCGCGAAGCCCTCCGAGAGCCACAGCGGCACCGCGCGGGTCGCGCTGGAGCGGGTGGCCACGTGCGTGAGCTCGTGGGTGAGCACCACCTGCTGGCCCAGCGGGGCCAGCTGGCCGAAGCCGCGGGGGTTGACCACCACGTGGTCGCCGCGGGTGGCCCCCGACCCGCCGACCAGCTCACCGGTGGTGACGGCGGCGATCTGGTCCAGCCCGGCGTCGTCGGAGCGCCCCAGCAGCCGGGCCACCTGGGCCTGGTCGGCCGGCACCTCCACCACGGTGCTGCGCGGCCACGCCGTGCCCCACACCGCGTCCACCGCGCGCGCCGCCGTGGTGGTCAGCTGGGCGGCGCGGTCCAGCTCGGCGCGGCTGGCGGTGCCCACCACCACGGCGCGCGGCGAGGTCACCACCTGCACCGGGGCGAGGTCCCACAGGTCCGGCACGGTCTGGCCGTCGGCGTCGTCGGCCACCGCCCAGCCGTCGCCGCTGGGCACCACCGTGAGGTCCTGCTGGCGCCGCACCGGGTCCTCCCCGGCGCCCGTGACCGACCACACGAGCGTGGTGCGGGCCACCCAGCTGCCGGCGGGCAGCTGCTGGCCGCGCTCGGCGGACAGGGCCGGCCCGCTGCCCGTCACCTGCCAGGACCAGGTGCCCAGCGGCACCGGGGCCAGCCTGTCGAAGACCTCCCGCGTGCGGGACCGGTAGGCGTCCAGGGCGGGGCGGGCGGCCGCTGTCACCGCCGCCTCCGGCGCCACCGCGGCGTCCCAGGCGCCCTGGTCGCGGCGCAGCAGCGCGGCGGCGCGGGCGTCCAGCAGGGCCTGCACGGCCCGCAGCGAGGACGGCGCCCCGGCGGTGGAGTCCCCGCGGGTGGCCGTGGCCTGCGGCGGCGCGCTGGCCGCGGTGGTCGCGGCGGAGACCCGGGCCGGCGGGTCGAGCAGGCGCACCGCCGCGGTGCCCAGCACCGCGGCCGCCGCCAGCACCAGCACCCCGCTCAGCAGGCGCGCGGCGGTGGAGCGGCGGCGCAGGGCCCTGCGGCGCCGGTCCCGCCGGCGGGGTGGCGCGTCGGCCGCGCTGTGCCGTCCCCCCACGCGCCCGATGCTACGGGGGCGACCGCCGGCGCGCGGGGCTGTCGCGCGGGGCTGTCGGTGGGGGCGCCTAGCGTCCGGCGGGTGGTGCTTCCCGCTCCCTCCACGCTCCCGCTCTGGCCCGACGACCCCGACGACGCCGCTGACGACGCAGCCGCTGACCGGCTCGGCGGCCTCGACCCGGCCACGCCGCTGCACGAGGTCGACTTCCTGGTGCTCGACTTCGAGACCACCGGGGCGTCGGCCGCCACCTGCGCCATCACCGAGGTGGGCGCGGTGCGGGTGCGGGGCGGGGAGGTGGTGGGCGAGCTCGGCACGCTGGTGCGACCGCCCGGCCCGATCCCGCGCGAGATCACCGCGCTGACCGGCATCTCCGACGCCATGGTCGCGGACGCCCCCAGCATCGGGCAGGTGCTCGCGCCCCTGCTCGAGATGCTGCGCGGCGCCGTCCTCGTCGCCCACAACGCCCCGTTCGACGTGTCCTTCCTGCGCGCCGCGTGCGCGGCGACGGGCCGCGACCGGCCCGCGCCCGCCGTCGTCGACACCCTGCGGCTGGCCCGCGCGGTGCTGGCCCGCGGCGAGGTGCGCGACCACAAGCTCGGCACCCTGGCGCGGCACCTGTCCGCGCGCACCACCCCCACCCACCGCGCCCTGGACGACGCGCGGGCCACCGTGGACGTGCTGCACGCGCTGCTCGCCCGGGTCGGGTCCCTCGGCGTCACCACCCTGGGGGACCTGGCCCAGGTGGCGCCGGCGGTGCCGGAGCAGGTGCGGCGCAAGCGGACCCTGGCCGACGGCCTCCCCTCGGCGCCGGGCGTCTACCTCTTCAAGGACGCCCAGGGCCGGGTGCTGTACGTCGGCACCAGCGGGGACCTGCGGGCCCGGGTCCGCAGCTACTTCACGGCCGCGGAGAAGCGCACCCGGATGGCCGAGATGGTGCAGCTGGCGGCGTCGGTGACGCCCGTGGTGTGCGCCACCCCGCTGGAGGCGCAGGTGCGCGAGCTGCGGCTCATCGCCGAGCACGACCCCCACTACAACCGCCGCTCGCGCCGGCCGGAGCGGCTGCCGTGGGTCAAGCTGACCGCCGAGCCCTACCCGCGGATGTCCGTGGTGCGCGAGGTCCGGGACGACGCCGCCGCCGGCGCCGCCTACCTGGGCCCGTTCTCCTCCTCGCGCTCGGCGCAGGCAGCGGTGGAGGCCGTGCAGGACGCCCTGCCGCTGAGGCGCTGCTCCGGGCGGCTGCCGCTGGCCCCCGCGGCCGGGGCCTCGGCCTGCGCCCTCCACGAGATCGGCAGGTGCGGCGCCCCGTGCACGGGCGCGCAGTCACCCGAGGAGTACGCGGAGGTCGCCCGGCGGGCGCGCACGGCCCTGCTGGCGGACCCGGCCGCCGTGCTGGCCTCGGCCCGCGCCCGCCTGGCCGAGCTGGCGGCGGCCGAGCGGTACGAGGAGGCCGGTCTCGTGAGGGACCGGTCGCTGGCGTTCCTGCGCGGCGCGGCCCGGGCGCAGCGCCTGGCGCCGCTGGCCGCGGCCGCGGAGGTGGTGGCGGCGCGGCGCCGGCCCGGCGGCGGCTGGGAGCTGGTGGTGGTGCGCCACGGGCGCCTGGCCGGCACCACCACCACGCCCCCCGGTGCCGACCCCCGGCCGGCGGTGGAGGCCCTGCGCGCCACCGCCGAGGTGGTCCCCGCCCCGGTGCCGCCGGCGCCGGCCTGCTCGGCCGAGGAGGCCGAGCGCGTGCTCGCGTGGCTGGAGGGGGACGGTGTGCGCCTGGTGGGCGTGCAGGGGACGTGGGCCTGCCCCGTGCGGTCGGCGCTGGGCGCGGCGCTGGCATGAGTGGTGGGATGGAGGGGTGATCACCGCCATCGTCCACGTCGACGTCGAGGTCTCCCAGGTGCCGGAGGCGGCTGCCGCCATCGCCGACGTCGACGGCGTCAGCGAGGTGTACTCCGTCACCGGCGACACCGACCTCGTCGTCATGGTCAGGGTCGCCCAGCAGGAGGCCCTGGCCGACGTCATCGCCGACCGCATCGGCAAGGTCCCCGGCGTCCGGGCCACCCGCACCTACCTGGCGTTCCGGGCCTACTCCCGGCACGACCTGGAGGCGGCGTTCGCCATCGGCGCCGACGAGTAGCCCGTCAGCTCGAGGTCGCGGCCACCCAGCGCTCGAGCACCGAGGCGGCGGCGCCGCTGTCCACCGAGGCCGCCGCCACGGCCAGCTGGTGGCGCAGCGCGTCGTGGAGGTCCCCGGCGGTGCCCTCGGCCGCGACCAGCGCGGCCGCGGCGTTGAGCAGCACGGCGTCGCGCACCGGCCCCGGGGCGCCGGCCAGCACCTCGCGCGCCACGGCCGCGTTGCGGGGGGCGTCACCGCCGGCGAGGTCGGCGAGGGTGGAGGGCGGCAGGTCGAGCGCCCGCGGGTCGACCTCGACCTCCTCCACGGCCCCCCCGGAGACGCGCCACGCCGAGGAGGGGCCGGACGTCGTCAGCTCGTCCAGGCCGTCGTCGCCCCGGAAGACCAGCGCCCGCGTGCCGCGCCGCGCCAGCACCCCGGCCACGAGCGGGGCGAGGCGGGCGTCGGCCACTCCGACGGCCGCCGCCCCCGGCCGCCCGGGGTTGGTCAGCGGGCCGAGGATGTTGAAGGCGGTCGGCACGCCCAGGCCGGTGCGGGCCTCGGCGGCGTGGCGGAACGCGGGGTGGAAGACGCGCGCGAAGGCGAAGGTGATGCCCACCTCCCCGGCCACCTCGCCGACGCGCTGCGGCGGCAGGTCCAGGCGCACGCCCAGCTCCTCGAGCAGGTCGGCCGAGCCGCACTGCGAGGACGCGGCGCGGTTGCCGTGCTTGACCACGGTGCGCCCGGCGCCGGCCACGACGAGCGCGGCCATGGTGGAGATGTTCACGGTGCTCGTCCCGGTGACCGACCGGTCCCCGCCGGTGCCCACCACGTCGACGGCGCCGGCGAGCGGCCCGGCCGCCTCGGGGACGCGCAGCGGCACGGCGTGCGCGAGCATCTCGTCCGCCAGGCCGCCCAGCTCGGCCACCGTCTCCCCCTTGGCGCGCAGCGCCACGAGGAAGCCCGCCAGCGGCACCGCGGGCGCCTCCCCCGCCATGACCCGCGCCATGGCCCACGCGCAGTCCTCGGAGGTGAGGTCGCGCCCGGCGACCAGCGCCGAGATCAGGGACGGCCAGGTCCGCGCACCGGGTGATCCGAGGGCTGCCACGGCGCCACCCTGCCAGGTGGAGACGGGGATCCGGCAGGGCGGGCCCAGCCGCCACCCAGCCGCGGCTGGTGTGATCGTGACCGCATCGTGTCCGTGCGGCGGGTCCCGACCGTCGCGCGCCGGGGGGCGGACGCCATAATGGCGCCGTGTCGAGCACAGCAGCCCTGCCGCACGCTCCGGCGGCCGTCAACAGGCCCGACCCCGTGTCGGTCGGGACCATCGTCTGGCTCTCCAGCGAGCTCATGTTCTTCGCCGGGCTGTTCGCCATGTACTTCACGGTGCGCGCGGTGGTCCCCGAGCTGTGGCAGGTGGAGCCGAAGCTCTTCAACATGCCCCTGGCCATCACCAACACGACCATCCTCGTGCTGAGCTCCTTCACGTGCCAGATGGGCGTCTTCGCCGCTGAGCGCTACCAGAAGGCGCGCACGGGGTCCCTGTGGCAGGCCAACCGCTGGGGCATGCGCGAGTGGTACGTGCTCACGTACCTCATGGGGGCCTACTTCGTCTCGGGCCAGGTCTTCGAGTACGCCGAGCTGGCGCACGACGGCCTGACCATCTCCTCGACGCCGTACGGCTCGGTCTTCTTCCTGGCCACCGGGTTCCACGGCCTGCACGTCACCGCCGGCCTCCTGGCCTTCCTGCTGGTCATCGGCCGCAGCTTCGCGGCCCGCAGGTTCGGGCACCAGGAGGCCACCAGCGCCGTCGTGACCAGCTACTACTGGCACTTCGTGGACGTGGTGTGGATCGGCCTGTTCTTCATCATCTACATCCTCCGGTGAGCGCCATGACCTGCAGCGTGAGCCTCGTCACCTCCCTGGCGCGCCCTGTCGCGCTTTCCACCGCAACGTTGAGGATGTCCCTGTGAAGGCTGTGAAGGCTCTCGCCGCCCGCCGCCGCCACCCGCTGGGCGGAGTGGTCGTGATGCTGCTGGCGCTGCTCGTCGTGGGCGGCGCCTACTCGGTGCTGACCCCGTCCCCGGCCTCCGCCGCCGGGGCCAGCACGGAGGACGTGCAGAAGGGCAAGGAGCTCTTCCTCGCCAACTGCTCCAACTGCCACGGGCTGCAGGCCCAGGGCACCGGCCAGGGCCCCACCCTCATCGGCGTGGGCGCGGCCTCGGTCGACTTCCAGGTGGGCACCGGCCGCATGCCGCTGTCGGCCAACCTGCCGCAGGCCATCGAGAAGCCGGTGCAGTTCAACGACGAGCAGATCGCCCAGATGGCCGCCTACGTGGCCTCGCTGGCGCCCGGCCCGGCCATCCCGGCCGCCGAGTTCCAGACCTGGACGGACGACCCGGAGCGCATCTCCAAGGGCAACGAGCTCTTCCGCACCAACTGCGCGATGTGCCACAACGCCGTCGGCGCGGGCGGCGCCCTCACCCACGGCAAGTGGGCCCCCAACCTCCAGCAGGTGTCCGCCAAACACGTCTACGAGGCCATGCTGACCGGCCCGCAGTCGATGCCCGTCTTCAACGACGCGAACATCACGCCGCAGGAGAAGCAGGACATCGCCAGCTACCTGCACTACGTCGGCTCGGAGCCGTCCCCGGGCGGCCTGTCCCTCGGTTCGCTGGGCCCGGTCTCGGAGGGCCTGTTCGCCTGGGTCGGCGGCATCCTCGCCCTCGTCGGCTGCGCCATCTGGCTCGGGGCGAAGTCCTCGTGACCCGCTCGCCCCGGCCCTCCACCACCAGCACTGACGTCCGGGAGGACCAGCTGTGAAGGACTCCCCCACCACGGGTCACCACGACGCCGGCCCCAGCCACGGCGGCACCGGGACCGACCTCGCGGCCCCCGAGGGCACCGCCCTCGAGAACCGCTTCGCCAACCCCGGTCTGCCCGCCCACCGCTTCCGGGTGACGGACACCGACCCCAAGGCGGCCAAGCGCGCCGAGCGCCAGGTCTCCACGATCTTCCTGATCTCCGCGATCGGGACCGTGGTCTTCCTCGTCGGGTACTTCGCCCTGCCGATCGACCAGGACAAGAGCCAGTCCCGGCTCCAGCTGTCCACGCTCGTCCTGGGCCTCGGGCTGGGCTTCGCGATCTTCTGCATCGGCATCGGGCTGGTCCACTGGGCCAAGACCCTCATGCCCGACCACGAGCAGGTCGAGCTCCGCCACGACATCCGCGGCACCGACGAGGAGCGCCGCGACGCGGCCAACATCGTCCTCGACGGCGTCGAGGAGAGCGGCGTCATGCGGCGCACGGTCATCCGCAACTCGCTCATCGCAGCGCTCGGCATCCTGCCGATCCCCGCGGTGGTCCTCTTCCGCGACCTCGGCCCCCTGCCCGGCACGGTGCTGCGGGAGACGCTGTGGGAGGAGGGCGTCCGCCTCACCCGCGACCCGGACGGCACCCCCATCCGCGCCGCCGACGTCACCTTCGGGTCGGTCTTCCACGTCATCCCCGACGGCCTGGCCGACTCCGAGCACCCGATCGAGGAGAAGGCCAAGGCCGCCGTCCTCCTCATCCGCATCCAGCCCCAGGACGTCCAGCCCCTCGAGGGCGACCAGGCGTACCGCAACGACTGGGACTACGGCGGCATCTACGCGTACTCCAAGATCTGCACGCACGTCGGCTGCCCCGTCGCCCTGTACGAGCAGCAGACCCACCACCTTCTCTGCCCGTGCCACCAGTCGACCTTCGACCTGACGCAGCACTGCAAGGTGATCTTCGGCCCGGCCAAGCGGCCGCTGCCGCAACTTCCGATCACGGTGGACAGCGAGGGGTACCTGGTCGCCAAGGCCGGGTTCGCCGAGCCGCCCGGCCCGAGCTACTGGGAGCGAGGCGCATCAGAATGAGCTCGATCCTCACCGACAAGAGGACCGCGACGCTCGCGGGGTACGTCGACGACCGCGTCGGCGCGTCGAAGATCGTCAAGACCTTCGCCCGCAAGATCTTCCCGGACCACTGGTCCTTCATGCTGGGCGAGGTCGCCCTCTACACGTTCGTCGTCCTGCTCATCTCCGGCACGTTCCTGACGTTCTGGTACGACCCGAGCATGGCGCTGACCACCTACGAGGGCAGCTACGCCCCCGTGGTGGGCCAGACGGTCTCGAAGGCCTACGAGTCGACGCTGCACCTGAGCTTCGACATCCGCGGCGGCCTGCTCATCCGCCAGGTCCACCACTGGGCGGCGCTGCTCTTCGTGGCGGCGATCCTCGCGCACATGGCCCGCGTCTTCGTGACCGGAGCCTTCCGCAAGCCGCGCGAGCTGAACTGGGTGGTCGGCAGCGTCCTGGCGATCCTCGCCCTGGCCGCCGGCTTCACCGGCTACTCGCTCCCGGACGACCTGCTGTCCGGCAACGGCCTGCGCATCATCTCCGGTGTCATCCAGGCCATCCCCGTGGTCGGCACCTACATCTCGTTCTTCCTGTTCGGCGGGGAGTTCCCGGGCGAGGTGATCATCCCCCGGCTGTTCATCCTGCACGTGATGCTCATCCCGGCCGCGCTGCTCGCGATGATCGGCATCCACCTGGGACTGCTGGTGCTGCACAAGCACATGCAGTTCCCCGGCCCGGGCCGCACCAACACCAACGTCGTGGGCTACCCGGTGCTGCCGGTGTACGCGGCGAAGGCCGGCGGCTTCTTCTTCATCGTGTTCGGCGTCGTGGTGCTCATGGCGGCCACGGTGACGATCAACCCGATCTGGAACTACGGCCCGTACGACCCGTCGCCGATCAGCGCCGGCACGCAGCCCGACTGGTACATCCTCTTCGTGGACGGCGCCCTCCGGCTCATGCCGGGCTGGCTCGGGCCCATCCCGACGGAGTTCTCGACCTTCGGCTACGTGTGGTCGCTGAACATCCTTCTCCCGGGCGCCGTGGTGCCGGGCATCATGATCCTCGCGCTGTTCGCCTACCCCTGGATCGAGGCGTGGCTGACGGGCGACACCCGGGAGCACCACCTGCTCGACAGGCCGCGCAACAAGCCCACCCGCACCGGCCTGGGCGTGGCGGCGCTCGTCTTCTACGTCGTCATGGCGCTCGCGGCCACCAACGACCTCGTGGCGACGCACTTCCACATCTCCATCAACGACATGACGTACGTGCTGCGCACGCTGTTCTTCGTGGGCCCGCCGATGGCCTTCTGGGTCACCAAGCGGATCTGCCTGGGCCTGCAGCGCCGCGACCGCGAGCTCGCGCTCCACGGGCGCGAGACCGGACGCATCGTCCGCACCGCTGACGGTGAGTACTTCGAGGTGCACGAGCCCCTCGACGTCTACGAGCGCTGGAACCTGGTCCAGCACGAGGACGACCTCCTCGTGCCGCTCCCCCAGGGCAAGGCCTCCGGTCTGGACAAGCTGCGCGCCCGCATGTCGGCGTTCTTCTTCGAGGACCACGTGGCCACCGTGACCCCCGCCGAGCTCGAGGCCGCCCACGGCCACGACGACGGTCACGGCCAGGCCCTGGAGGGCGGCACCGAGCCGCGTGCGGTCAGCGCGGCAGGTGCGGGCCACGAGTCGAGCCACGGCCACTGAGGTCGCCTGAGCGTCACAGACGCCGTCTCCGTGAGGGGCGGGTCCCGGAGTCCGGGGCCCGCCCCTCACGGCGTTCCAGCCCCGCTCCAGCTCCCGCAGGATGAGGTGTCGACGACGGTAGAGAACGAGGCCATCCCGAACCATGAGGGGTGGGCGCTGCTGGCTGAACGCGTCGGGTGGACCGGGTCGATCACCAGGTTCCGCGGACAGCTCGCCCCGATCTGCGCCACCCGTATCCACACCGGCGTGGTGGCCAGCGGGCAGGTGCGCACGGCGGTCTTCCCTGTCCTGCCCTCACGCGCGGTTGCTGACCTGCTGTGCGGGGAGTGGCAGCTGCTCTTCGACTCGGGGGCGCTGCGGCGGCGGCTGCTGCAGGACGACGAAGCCGCCAACGACTGCTCCGTGGACCCGGCCATCATCACCGACCCCGCCCACGTGTCCACCGCCGCCGCGTGGCGGGCAGCGCTGCTGACCCCACCAGCCGAGGCCAGCGCCCGCAGTGCGCGTGAGTCCTCCTCCGCGGCGATCAGCGACACCGTCAGGCAGCGCAGTTGCGCATCCGCGCCGCCGGCTCCCCCCGGGGTCAAGGACCGGAGGACTTCGACGTCGACGCCCAACCCGCCACCCACGCCAAGATCGCCCTGCTGGCCATCGCCCGGGGCGTCATCGCCGCCCACCACGGCCACCGACGAGGTGGCCGGGCTGCGTCGCCACGACCTGGTCATCGTCGATGAGGTCGGCTGCTCACCCGTCGAAGCCCAGGCCGCCGACCTCCTCTTCCAGCTGGTCTCCACCCTGCCCTCGGTGCGCGCCGAGCGGGCACACTGACCCGCACTGCATATCGATGGCCTCGGTGTAGGCCGTCGCACCACTCACTGTGGACCGTCGCTGACCCGCCGGTCCAGGGAGGTGGTGTCCCGCCGCCTCGGAGGATCGGCCCCTTGCGCGTGATCGGCTGGTCACGCTGAAGGGGCACATCCTCCGAGGTCCCTGATCGCAGCTCCCGCGGCTGCCCTCGGACCCGCTCTGCGCGTGCTCTCCGACGAGCGCGACCTGCGCGGTACGTGGGCACGCGAACGACGAGGGGCCCCGGAGCGTGTGCTCCGGGGCCCCTCGTCGTCAGGTCGGGTGCGTCAGTGGGCGTGCGCCCCGCGGTAGAACTCGAAGAGCCAGCCCACGAGGCAGACGAGCGCCAGCAGGCCACCCAGCACCGACATCCACCACCCCACGGCGAGGCCGCAGATGACCAGCGCGATGCACAGGCCGATGGCCAGCGGCCACCACGAGTGGGGCGGGAACACGCCCTGCTCACCGGCGCCGTCGGCGATCTCACCGAAGGCGTCGTCCTCAGGGCGCGGGTCGATGCGCCGCGAGGTCAGCCACAGGTAGGCACCCATGAGGCTGGCCAGGCCGCCCGTGAGGAACAGGCAGACGGTGCCCACGGGCTCCCAGCTCGACAGGACGCCGTACACCACGGCCAGCGGCAGGAAGAAGAACGCGCCGCCACCGAAGGTCCAGAACTCGGTCTTCACGCGCGTCTCACTTCCCGCGGAGGTCGGGCTCGCCGACCAGCTTGTCGAGCAGGTTCTGGTCCGGCGTGGCGCGGTCAGCCGCGGCCACCTCGGGGTGGTGCAGGTCGAACGCGGGCGACTCGCTGCGGATGCGCGGCAGCGACGTGAAGTTGTGGCGCGGCACCGGGCAGGCCGTGGCCCACTCCAGCGAGCGGCCGAAGCCCCACGGGTCGTCCACCTCGACCTTGGGCGAGCGGACCGCCTTGTAGACCGCCCACAGGAACGGGATGAAGGAGGCCGCCAGGACGAAGGAGGCGATGGTCGACAGCTGGTTCATCCACGTGAAGTCGTCAGCGGCCGAGTAGTCGGCGTAGCGGCGCGGGAAGCCGCGCACGCCCAGCCAGTGCTGGATGAGGAACGTGCCGTGGAAGCCCACGAAGAGCATCCAGAAGTGGATCTTCCCGAGCTTCTCGTCGAGCATGCGGCCGGTCCACTTCGGCCACCAGAAGTAGAACCCCGCGAACATGGCGAACACCACGGTGCCGAAGACCACGTAGTGGAAGTGCGCCACCACGAAGTAGCTGTCCGAGACGATGAAGTCCAGGGGCGGGCTCGACAGGATGATGCCGGTCAGGCCGCCGAAGAGGAACGTGATGAGGAAGCCGATCGACCACAGCATGGGCGTCTCGAACGTGATGGAGCCGCCCCACATGGTGCCGATCCAGTTCACGAACTTCACGCCCGTCGGCACCGCGATGAGCATCGTGGTGAAGGCGAAGAACGGCAGCAGCACCGCGCCCGTCACGTACATGTGGTGGGCCCACACGGCCACCGACAGGCCGGCGATCGCGATGGTCGCGTACACGAGCGACTTGTAGCCGAAGAGCGGCTTGCGGCTGAAGACCGGCAGGACCTCGCTGATGATGCCGAAGAACGGCAGCGCGATGATGTAGACCTCGGGGTGCCCGAAGAACCAGAACAGGTGCTGCCAGAGGATGGCGCCGCCGTTCTCGGGGTTGAACACCTGGGCCTGGAAGATGCGGTCCGCGGCGAGCGCGAACAGCGCGGCGGCCAGCGCCGGGAAGGCCATGATCACCAGGACGCTCGTGATGAGCACGGTCCAGGTGAACAGCGACATGCGCCACATGGTCATGCCGGGGGCCCGCATGCAGATGATCGTGGTGATGAAGTTGACGGCGCCGAGGATGGTGCCGAAACCGCTCATCGCGAGGCCGAGCACCCACAGGTCACCGCCGATGCCGGGGGTGAAGGAGTCGTCCGAGAGCGGGCTGTAGGCGAACCAGCCGAAGCTCGCCGCACCGGAGGGTGCGAGGAAGCCCGCCATGACGATGAGCGAGCCGAACAGGAACAGCCAGAACGACAGCATGTTCAGGCGCGGGAACGCCACGTCCGGCGAGCCGATCTGCAGCGGCATGATCGCGTTGGCGAACCCCGCGAACAGCGGCGTCGCGAAGAGCAGGAGCATCACCGTGCCGTGCATGGTGAAGAGCTGGTTGTACTGCTCCCCCGTCTGCACGACCTGGAGGCCGGGCTCGAACAGCTCGGCCCGGATGAGCAGCGCCATGACGCCGCCCAGCAGGAAGAAGATGAAGCTGGAGATCATGTACATCGCACCGATGACCTTGTGGTCGGTGCTCGTGATCCACTTGACGACGATGCGGCCCATCGACTCGCGGTCGCTGATGGAGCGCGACCGCGAGGCGGCGGCGACGCCGCCGGCCTCGTAGTAGGTGGTCATCCGTTGCTCCCCTGCGCGTTCTGACCGCCGGCGTTCTCGCCCTGCTGGTCCTCGACCTGCTGGTTGCCCGCGGTGCTGCCCTCACCCAGGCTGTGCGCCGGGCCGATGTTCGGCCCGAGCTCGCCCACGTTGCCGGCGGCGCGGAGCTCCTCGAGGCGCTGCTGGTACTCCTCGGCGGAGACCACCTTGACCTTGAAGAGCATGCGGCTGTGCCCCTCGCCGCAGAGCTCGGCGCACCGGCCGATGAACGTGCCCTCCTTGGTGGGGGTGACGCTCATGTAGTTGGTGCGACCCGGGATGACGTCCTTCTTGTAGGAGAAGGCCGGCACGTAGAAGTCGTGGATGACGTCACGGGAGGTGAGCGTCAGCTCCACCTTCTCGTTCACGGGCAGGTACAGCGTGGGGATGGTGCCCGGGGCTTCCAGGTCCAGCCCGTTCGGGGTCTCCTGCGCCTGGATGCCCGCGTCGTAGACGTTCGCGTCGGTGTAGTTGAAGTCCCACGCCCAGCGCTTGCCGACGACCTCGATGTTGACCGCGGGCTGCTCGTAGCGGTTCTCGAGGATGTGCTGGTCGCGCGCGGTGAAGTAGAAGAGCACGCCCACCATGAACAGCGGCATGATCGTGAAGAGCATCTCGACCGGCACGTTGTAGCGCAGCTGCGGGGGCAGGCCCGCCTCGCCGCGGCGACGGCGGAACCTGACGATCGCGTAGATGATCAGGCCCCAGGTGATGACGCCGACCACCAGGGCGGCGATCCACGAGCCCACCCACAGGTTCTGGGAGAGGGCGGTCGTCGTGGTGGCGCCCTCCGAGGCCGGCGGCAGCCAGCCCCGCTTGACGTCGTCGTTGACGGCGGCGGTGCAGCCGGTGGTCACGAAGGTGGCCGAAGCGGCTACGACGGCCCAGGCGACGGCCGCCCTGGCGGTCCCCGACCTGCTCCGCGTGGTCCGCGTGCGGTGCTGCTGCGACACGTGCGCTCCTGCTCGTCTGGAGGCCCTGGTGCCACCCGCCGCGAGGGGCGCCGCGGCGAGGACCCGGATCGACGGCACAGTACCGCGCGGGCACCGTCGCAGCCCCGGCTGGGGCGCCCCCGCGACGCACCTGTGACCTGCCCCACTCGCCGCCCCGCTCACCACACCGGCGGTGGGGCCCCCAGCGCCGTCCGCAGCCGTGCCCCGTACTCCGCCCGGGAGACCTCCACCACCCCCAGCGACGCCAGGTGGTCGGTGCGCCACTGGACGTCCAGGAGCCGGCGCGGGTCGCCGTCGGCGGACAGCACGGAGACCAGCCGCACCAGCGCGACCTTGGAGGCGTCCGAGGTCCGCGAGAACATCGACTCCCCCGCGAACAGGCCGCCCACGCCCACCCCGTACAGCCCCCCGACCAGCCGGTCCCCCGGCTCCCCGTCCCAGACCTCCACCGAGTGCGCCCACCCGAGGCGGTGCAGGCGCCCGTAGGCGGCCGCCACCTCGGGGGTGATCCAGCGGTGGGGCCGGGTCGGGTCCGCGCAGCCCTCCACCACCGCGTCGAAGGCGGTGTCCACGGTGGTCGGCAGCCGCGCCGCCGAGCGCCGCAGGGAGCGGGAGACGCGCAGCCCGTCGAGCGGCAGCACGCCGCGCGGGTCGGGGGTCCACCAGCCCAGGGGCCCGGCGCCGGCACCGCCCACGCCCATGGGGAACATCCCCAGCCGGTAGGCGGCCAGCAGCGTCCCGGGCTCGAGGTCGCCCCCGGTGGCCGCCACCTCCCCGACGGCGTCACCGGCGCGGGCGGCGGCCTCCAGACGCGCGAGAGCCGCCGCCAGCCCCGCGGCGAACGGGGACGGCGGCGGCTCCAGCGGGAGCGAGCGGCTCAGTGGAAGGAGTCGCCGCAGGCGCAGCTGCTCTGCGCGTTGGGGTTGTCGATGGTGAAGCCCTGCTTCTCGATCGAGTCGGCGAAGTCGATGACGGCGCCCTCGAGGTAGGGGCGGCTCATCTTGTCGACGATGACCTCCACCCCGCCGAAGTCGCGCGCGGCGTCCCCGTCGAGGAAGCGCTCGTCGAAGTACAGCTGGTAGATGAGGCCGGAGCAGCCGCCGGGCTGCACGGCCACGCGCAGGCGGAGGTCGTCACGACCCTCCTGCTCGAGCAGGCTGCGCACCTTGTCCGCGGCGACGTCGGTCAGCTCGACGCCGTGCTCCTTGGTGGTGGGCGTGTCAGCCAGTTCGGTCACGGGTCCTCCTCGGCGCGGGTGCTCGTCACGAGCGTGTCTGCGGGGTGCAACGCCGGGTGGGGCGCTGCTCTTCCCCGGCGGGTCCGACAGGAGGCTACGCCCGCTGTGGCCACCGCTGGGCCACCTGGGCGGTCCGGGCCGCCAGCGCCGGTCCCGCTGACGCCAGCGACGCCGCCAGCTCCTCGGGGCGCTCGACCACCGCGCGGGCCAGGGCCAGCCCGGCCCCGGCCACCTGCGCCGGGCCCAGGCGGACCTGCCCGGCGACGACGACGACGGGGACGCCCGCCCGCCGGCCCACCTCCGCGGCCCGCGCCACCACCTTACCCCGCAGGGACTGCCAGTCCAGGCACCCCTCCCCCGTCAGCACGAGGTCGGCGGCCGCGGCGCGCCGCTGCAGGCCCAGCGCCTCCGCCACCGCGAGGGCGCCCGCCTCGCGCCGCCCGCCGAGGACGAGCAGCCCGAGGCCGAGGCCCCCGGCGGCCCCGGCGCCCGCCGTCCCGGCGAGCCCCCGCGCGGCGGGCTCGGCGCCCTCGACGGCGTCCCGCCAGGCGGTCAGCGCCTCCTCGAGCAGGTCGGCGTCGGCGGGCGAGGCGCCCTTCTGAGGGCCGAAGCCGCGCGCGGCCCCGTGGGCGCCGAGGAGGGGGACGTCGACGTCGGTGGCCGCGACCAGGTCGACGCCGGCCCAGGCCGCGCGCAGCGCCGGGAGCCACGGCAGGTCCTCGGCGCGCACCCCCCGCAGGGCGCCGCCGCCGCGGGTCAGGCGGGCGTCGTCCACACCCGCGAGCGCCGCGAGCGCCCCGGCGCCGCCGTCGGTGGTGGCGCTGCCGCCCAGCCCCACCAGCACGCGACCGGTCCCGGAGACGCCCAGCCCGGCGAGCGCCGCGGCCAGCAGGGGGCCCACGCCGGCGGTGCTCGCGGCGAGGGCGTCGCGCTCGACGGCCGGTCCCGGTGGCAGCAGCGCGGTGCCGCAGGCCAGCGCGGACTCGACGGCCGCCGTCGTCGTCGGGCCGTCGAGGAGGAGGACCGGCGCGGTGACGGGCTCCCCCAGCGGGCCCGTGGTGGTGACCGGCAGGCGCCGGGAGGCCGGCGACGCGGCCTCGAGGGCGTCGAGGAAGCCGGGACCGCCGTCGGACAGCGGGCACAGGTCGACCTCGTCGCCCGGTCGCGCCGCGAGCCACCCGTCGGCCATCGACCGCGCCGCCTCCGAGGCGGTGAGGGTGCCGGTGAACCCGTCCGGGGCGACGAGGACCTTCACGCGGCCCTCACGCGAGCGAGTCGAGCAGCAGCGCCTCCGCCAGGAGGGCGCGCTCGAAGACGGCCAGCGAGAGGGACTCGTCGTGTCCGTGGGCGCGGGTGTCCGGGTCCTCCACGCCCGTGACCAGCACCGTGGCGCCGGGGAAGGCCTCGACCAGCTCGGCGATGAACGGGATGGACCCGCCCACGCCGGCGTGGACGACGTCGTCGGGAGACGGCAGGCCCCAGGCCCGGGCGAGGGCGGCGCGGGCGGCGTCGTAGACGGGCCCGTCCACGTCCCCGGCGAAGGGCTGGCCGGACTCGTCCAGCTCCACCTCCACGTGCGCGCCGTGCGGCGCGGTGGCGAGCAGGTGGTCGCGCAGCATCCCGAAGGCCTGCGACGGCGCGAGGCCCGGCGGCACCCGCAGCGACAGGCGGGCGCGGGCGGAGGCGGCCAGGGTGTTGGAGGCCCGCTCGATCGGGGTGACGTCCACCCCGATCACCGTCAGCGCCGCCCGGTGCCACAGGCGCTGCGCCAGCGGGCCGGAGCCCAGCAGCTGCACGCCGTCGAGCACCCCGGCGTCGGCGCGGAACCGCTCCTCGGTGACCTCCGGCAGCCCGGCGGGCTCCGGGCCGTCGGTGGGGCGCAGACCGGGCACGGCGACGGCGCCGTCGGCGTCGCGCAGGCGGTCCAGCAGCCGGACGAGCGCCGTGGTGGCGTCCAGCGCGGGACCGCCGTACATGCCGGAGTGCACGGCGTGGTCGAGCGTGCGCACCGTGACCGTGGCGTCGACCAGTCCCCGCAGGCTGGTGGTGAGGGAGGGCGTGTCGACCGACCAGTTGTCGGAGTCGGCCACGACGACGACGTCGGCGGCCAGCAGCTCGCGGTGCTCGGCGAGGAACGCGGAGAAGGACGGCGAGCCGACCTCCTCCTCCCCCTCGACGAAGACGACGACGCCGACGCCGCCGTCGGCGCCCCAGGCGGGCAGGAGCGCCCGCAGCGCCCCGACGTGGACCAGCACGCCGGCCTTGTCGTCCGCGGCGCCGCGGGCGTACAGGCGCCCCTCGCGCTCGACCGGCTCGAAGGCGGGGCTGGTCCAGCCCTCGGGGGTGCCCGGGGGCTGGACGTCGTGGTGGGCGTAGAGCAGGACGGTGGGCGCGCCGGCGGGGGCGGGACGACGGCCCACGACCGCGGGCATGCCGGCGCTGCCGTCGGGGCGGGCCGACGTCAGGACGCGCACGTCGTCCAGCCCCGCGGATCGGAGCAGCTCGACCACGGCGGCGGCGCTGCGGCCCACCTCCTCCGGGGAGGTCGCCGAGACGCTGGGGATCCTCACCAGGGCCTCGAGGTCGGCGCGCACCGCCGGCAGGACGGAGCGGACGGCGTCTTCCACGGGACTCGGCGGGGTGCTCGTCATGGCTCCCGACCGTACGGCGGTCCCGGCTCAGCGCGCGGACGGGGCCCGGGTGGAGCACTCTCTGCCCGTGACCCAGCAGACCGCCGCTCCCCCGGCCGGAGCGGACCAGACCCAGGGCTCCGGGGGCGAGAGCAAGCTCACCGTGCTCGTGGCGCTCGGCGCGAACCTCGCCGTGGCCGTGGCCAAGGGCGTGGCGGCCGTGCTGACCGGCTCGGCGTCGATGGCGGCGGAGACGGCCCACTCCTTCGCGGACACCCTGAACCAGATCTTCCTGCTCATCGCCCTGAAGGGCAGCGCCAAGCCCGCCGACCGCGCCCACCCCTTCGGCTACGGCCGGGTGCGCTACTTCTGGGCCCTGCTGGCCGCCGGGTCGATCTTCGTCACCGGCGCCCTGTACTCCGCCTACGAGGGCGTGCACGCGCTGACGTCGGGCGAGCACGACATCGAGTCGCCGCTCATCAACTACGTGGTCCTCGGCATCGCGTTCGTGCTCGAGGGGATCTCGCTGGTGCGGGGCCTGCAGCAGACCCGCGACGAGGCCCGCCAGCACCGGCTGGGCTTCCGGGACTTCCTGCGCACCAGCGACGACCCTACGGCCACCACCGTGGTCTTCGAGGACTCCGCCGCCCTCACCGGCCTGGTGCTGGCCGCGGCCGGCAACGTGCTGCACCAGGTCACCGGGCACACCTTCTGGGACGGCATCGCCTCGCTGCTCATCGCCGCGGTGCTGGCCGCCGTGGCGCTGCGGCTGGGCCTGGCCAACAAGCGCCTGCTCACCGACGTCCAGGCCGACCCGCGCCTGGTGCGGGCGGTGCTCGAGCACCTCGGCGACGAGCCGGAGGTGGAGGCCGTGGTCGACCTGCTCACCCTCACCCTCGGCACGGACGCGGTGCTGGTCTGCGCCCGCCTGGACCTGGACGACGCGCTGGGCGCCGCGGAGGTCGAGCGAGCCATGGTCCGGATCGGCGACGGGCTCAAGGACACCTTCGGCGACGTCGCCGAGGTGTTCCTGGAGCCGGTGCCCCGCCACGACCAGGGCGTGCGCGAACGGGTGAGGTCCCGCTACGGCGACCGGCTGGCGGAGTACATGGTCCACGAGGCCAGCCGCCCCTGAGGTCGCGCTTGACCTACTCTTGACCCGTGTTCGGACGGACGAAGGAGCCTGCTGCCCCCGCTGCGCCGGAGGGGCGGCCCACGGCGGCGCCCGGTGCGGGGAAGGGGCGGCCCACGCCGTCGCGCGCCGAGCGCGAGGCGGCCAACCGCCGTCCGCTCGTCCCGGCGGACCGCAAGGCCGCCACGGCCAGCTCCAAGGACGCGCTGCGCGCCGAGCGCCGCCGCGTGCAGCTGGGCCGCATCAACGGCGAGGAGAAGTACCTCGCGCTGCGCGACCGCGGGCCCGTGAAGCGGTACGTCCGCGACGTCGTGGACTCCCGGCGCAACCTCGGGGAGTTCTTCCTGCCGTTCGTCCTGGTGCTGCTGCTGGTCCAGCTGGCCGTGAGCAGCTCGGGGAACAGCGTGCTGTTCCTGGCCTCCTACGCGCTGCTGTACGTGGGCCTCATCGCCGTGGTCGTCGACTCCCTGCTGCTGCGCCGCACGGTGCGCCGCCGCGTGACGGCGAAGTTCGGCGCCGACGCCCTGGTCCGCACCGGCGTGGTGGGCTACGCCGTCATGCGCGCGCTGCAGCTGCGCCGCAGCCGCATCCCCAAGCCGCAGGTCCGGCGCGGGGACGCCGTCGGCTGAGCCGGCGGCCTACTCGGCCGGCCGCAGCGGCATCGGGCCGTAGACCCGGGCGCCGTCGCGCAGCAGCACGGCCCCCTCGGCGCCGCCGGCGAGCAGCGCCCGCCACTGCAGCCCCACCCAGGACTCGGCGTCCGCCTGGGCGCTGAAGCCGGCCTCGGGCTGGACGACGTCGGCGGGGTCCACCGCTGCGCCGTCGGCGTCCTCGAAGGACCACGTCCACCGGCTCTGGGCCGTCGCTGGTGCGGCGCTCATGCGGCCACGCTAGATCTCCCTGCGAGGATGTCGCGCGTGGGGCTGGGAGGCGGGCCGAGCGAGGCCGACGACTACGAGTGGGTCGACCTCGCGGTGCTGCGCGCCCGCAGGCCGCGGCGGACGGCCCCCGCGCAGTCCCCACCGGCGGTCCCACCGGCGGTCCCGCCGCCGGACCCCCTGGCCGACGCGCTGTGCGCCCTGCTCACCGACAGGCCGCTCTGGCTGTCGCTGCCGGTGCGCCGCGTGCTGCTGGTCGACCTGGACAACCTGCGCGCCGGGCCCGCCCGCTGGCGCGCCCGGATGGCCGCCGTCGTGACGCTGGCCCGCCAGGCCGACTCCGCCCACCTGGCCGGGCAGGCGGGCGCCGTGGAGCGCGCCCGCCCGCACCTGGCCGAGTTCGCGAGCAGCGCCGTGCCCGTCGCCGACGGCTCCGACGTGGCCGACCACGTCCTGCTCGAGGCCGCGGCCGCCGACGCCCGCGCCGCCCTCGAGGCCGGCGAGGACGGTCCGCAGGTGCTCGTGGTCAGCAACGACGGCATCTTCGCCGCGCTCGCCGAGACCGGTCCGCTGCTCGTGCTGTCCCCCGGCGTCGACGCCCTGTCCGACCGCCTCGACGACGCCGCCACCGACGTCCTGGACCTGTCGGGGCTCGAGGCAGACGTCATGTCCGACGCGTGAGCGCCACCCTCGTCGCCCGGGGGCTCGCCGCGGGTCACGCCGACCGCAGCCTGTTCAGCGGGCTCGACCTGGTGGTGGCCCCCGGTGACGTCATCGGCCTGGTGGGCGCGAACGGTGCCGGCAAGTCCACCCTGCTGCGGCTGCTCGCGGGCGCCGACGACCCCGCGGCCGGCTCCGTGGCCCTGTCCCCGCCGGACGCGGCCGTCGGCTGGCTCCCGCAGGAGGTCGACCGGCGCCCCGGCGAGACCGTGGCCGGGCACCTGGCGCGGCGCACCGGCGTGAGCGCCGCGCAGGAGGGGCTCGACGCCTCCCTGGCGGCCCTCGAGCGCGGCGAGGCCGGCGCCGACGACGCCTACGCGAGCGCCTTCGACCGCTGGATGGCCCTCGGCGCCGCCGACCTCGAGGACCGCACGCCGGCGGTGCTGGCCGACCTGGGCCTGGACGTGCCCACCGACGCCCTCATGACCTCGCTCTCGGGCGGCCAGGCGGCGCGGGCGGGACTGGCGGCGCTGCTGCTGTCGCGCTTCGACCTGCTCCTGCTCGACGAGCCCACCAACGACCTCGACCTCGCCGGCCTCGCCCGGCTGGAGCGGTTCGTGGCCGAGCAGCGCGCCGGCGTCGTCGTCGTCAGCCACGACCGGGAGTTCCTCACCCGCACGGTGACCACCGTGGTGGAGCTCGACCTGGCCCAGCAGCAGGTGGGCGTCTACGGCGGCGGCTACGAGTCCTACCTCGAGGAGCGGGCCGTAGCGCGACGGCACGCGCGCGAGGCGTACGAGGAGTACGCCGGCACGAAGGCCGGCCTGGAGGAGCGCGCCCGCACGCAGCGGGCGTGGATGGACAAGGGCGTCAAGAACGCCGTCCGCAAGGCGAAGGACCCGGACAAGGTCTCCAAGGCGTTCAAGCGCGAGTCCACCGAGAAGCAGGCCGCCAAGGCCCGCCAGACCGAGCGGCGCATCGAGCGCCTGGAGGTGGTGGCCGAGCCCCGCAAGGAGTGGGAGCTGCGCTACTCCATCGCCGCGGCGCCCCGCGGGTCCTCGGTGGCCGCGGTGCTGTCCGGCGCGGTGGTGCGCCGCGGGGGCTTCGAGCTCGGACCGGTGAGCGCCCAGGTGGACGCCGGCGACCGGATCGGCATCACCGGGCCCAACGGGGCCGGCAAGACCACGCTGCTCGCCGCGCTGCTCGGCCGCGCCGAGCTGGCGGCCGGGACCTCCGCCCTCGGTGCGAGCACCCGGGTGGGCGAGGTCGACCAGGCCCGCAGGTCCCTGGACGACGACGCTGACGACGACGCTGACGGCGGCCGGCGCGGCCCGCTGCTCGAGGCCGTGCGGGCCCAGCTGCCCGACGACCCGCCCCCGGCCGAGGTGCGCACGCTGCTGGCGAAGTTCGGGCTCAGGGGCGACGCGGCGCTGCGGCCGGCGGCGACGCTCTCGCCGGGTGAGCGGACCCGCGCGGCCCTGGCGGTGCTCCAGGCGCGGGGCGTGAACCTGCTCGTGCTGGACGAGCCCACCAACCACCTCGACCTGCCCGCCATCGAGCAGCTGGAGGAGGCGCTGGAGGCCTACACCGGGACGCTGCTGCTCGTCAGCCACGACCGCCGGCTGCTCGAGGCGGTGCGCCTCACGCGCCGCTGGCGCGTCGAGGCCGGCCGGCTCACCGAGGAGTGACCCGCCGGTGAGCTGGCTGGTGGAGGCGTGGGCGAGGGCCACCGCCCTCGCGCCGCCGCTGCCGCTCCTCACGGCCGCGGCCACCGGCCTGGTGGCGCTCGCCGTGGTGGCCTGGCACCCCAGCTGGCGGGCCTGGCGCACCGCGCTGGTGCTGGCGCACGAGGGCGGGCACGGGCTGGTCGCCGCCCTCGCCGGCCGCCGCCTGCGCGGCATCCGGCTGCACCCCGACGCCTCCGCCGTGACGGTGTCCGTGGGGCCCGCGCGCGGGCCGGGCGTGGTGGCCGTGCTGCTGGCCGGCTACCCGGCGCCCGCGCTGGTCGGCCTGGGCGCCGCGGCGCTGCTGGCCGCCGGACGTCCCGCGGCCGTGCTGTGGGCGGTGCTGCTGGCCCTCGCCCTGCTCGCGGTGCAGGTGCGCGGCTGGCGGGCCGTGGGCGCCCTGGCCGCCACGGCCCTGCCCACCGCGGCCGTGACCTGGTGGGCCCCGGCTCCGGTGCTGCAGTCGGTGGCGGCGCTGCTGGCCTGGGGGTTGCTCCTGGGCGCCCCGCGCGGCGTGGCCGAGCTGGCGCGCTCGCGGCGCGGCGGGCGGGGCCGCGGCAGCGACGCCGACCAGCTGGCCCGCCTCACCGGGGTGCCCGGAGCGGTCTGGGTGGGCGTGTTCGCGCTGGTGGTGGCTGCGGCCGCCGTGTGGGGCGGGTCGCTGCTCCTGGGGGTGCCGGGCTAACCTCGGACCGCGTGACGGACCTGCAGGCCTCGACCACCGCTCCCGCCCGCGCGAAGGCCGACGCGCTCGTGATCGCCGTGGCCCCCGGGCCGCAGGTGCTGGGTGCCGAGGCGCTCCCCCGCCCGCTGCGCGCCTCCCTGTCGCCGGAGGCCCTGACGGCCCTCGGCGTCAGCGGGAAGGCCGACGAGGTGGTGCGCCTGCCCGCCGGCGAGTCCGTGAGGGCCGGCGTGGTGGTCCTCACGGGCACCGGTCCGCTGCCCGGGGGCGAGGTGACGGCGGAGCAGCTGCGCCGGGCCGCCGGGGCGGCGACGCGCTCGCTGGCCGGCGTGGGCTCCGCCGCGCTCGCCCTGCCCGCCGACGACGTCGAGAGCGCCGCGGCCGTGGCCGAGGGCGCTCTGCTCGGCGCCTACGCCTACCGCGCGCAGCGGGCCCGCACCGCCGAGGGCTCGAAGGCCCCTGTCGCGTCGCTGGAGCTGCTGACCCCGCTGGCCCGCGACAAGGGGCTCGGCGCGCGCCTGCGGCGCGCCGCCGTCCTCGCCGATGCGGTCTACAGCGTGCGCGACCTCGTCAACGCCCCGCCGAACGAGCTCTACCCGGAGACCTTCGCCGCGTTCGCGCGCGACGCCGTCAAGGGCACCGGGGCCGGGATCACCGTGCTCGACGAGGAGTCGCTCGCCGCCGGGGGCTACGGCGGCATCCTCGGCGTGGG
This sequence comes from Quadrisphaera sp. RL12-1S, assembly GCF_014270065.1. Lineage (NCBI taxonomy): Bacteria > Bacillati > Actinomycetota > Actinomycetes > Kineosporiales > Kineosporiaceae > Quadrisphaera > Quadrisphaera oryzae. Next base: position 172,040 of record NZ_JACNME010000005.1, read on the forward strand.
CCAGGGCTCCGAGCGCCCGCCGCGGCTGGTGCGCGTCGAGCACGCCCCGAGGCGCCCGACGGCCCACCTGGCCCTGGTCGGCAAGGGCATCACCTTCGACTCCGGCGGCCTGTCGCTCAAGCCGCCGACCGGCATGGTCACGATGAAGTGCGACATGGCCGGCGCCGCCGCCGTCCTCGCCGCCGTCGTGGCCGCCGCCCGGCTCGACCTGCCCGTGCGCGTCACGGGCTGGCTCGCGCTGGCCGAGAACATGCCCTCGGGCACCGCGCAGCGCCCCTCCGACGTGCTCACCACCTACGGCGGCCGCACCGTGGAGGTGCTCAACACCGACGCCGAGGGCCGCCTGGTCATGGCCGACGCCCTCGTCGCCGCCGGGGAGGAGCAGCCCGACGCGCTGGTCGACGTCGCCACCCTCACCGGCGCCCAGGTGGTGGCGCTCGGCTCCCGGGTCAGCGCCGTCATGGGCGACGACGCGCTGCGCGCGTCCGTGCTGGCCGCCGCCGAGCGCGCCGGGGAGCAGTTCTGGCCGATGCCGCTGCCGGAGGAGCTGCGCGCCTCGCTGGACTCCCCCGTGGCCGACATCGCCAACATCGGCGACCGCAACGGCGGGATGCTCGTGGCGGGCCTGTTCCTGCGCGAGTTCGTGCCGGACGGCGCCGACGGTGAGCGGATCCCGTGGGCGCACCTGGACATCGCCGGGCCCGCGTTCAACGAGCACGGCCCGCACGGCTACACCGGCAAGGGGGGCACGGGCCACGCCGTGCGGACCCTGGTCGCCCTCGCCGAGGACCTCGGCGCCCGGTGAGCTAGGAGGTCCCCTCCTCGCGGCGCTTGCGAGCCGTCCACTCCCGCATCCGCTGCGGGTAGCCGGTGAGGTTGACGTCGTAGACGGGGATGCCGGTGCGGCGCGCGAAGTCGCGCGCCGTGGCGGGGTCCGGCACGCGCCGCCGCGTCCACTCGCCGTCCTGCGCGACCAGCACCACCGTGGTGGGCGTCACGTTGGTCGCGGGCTCCACGTACGCCTCGACGCCCGTGCGCGTGGCGGCGAACTCCGCCAGGTGCGCGGAGTCCGGGCCGCCGGCGCGGCGTCCTCCACGACCGGCGGCACGGGAGGACGCCCGGGACGACGAGCGTCCCAGGCCCAGGCGCGAAAACAGACCCACGCGGCACACGGTAACGGCGTCTGGGAGCATGGCCGGTGAGCGCGGCGCGGCAGGGATGCCGCCGTGCCGCCGACACGCGAGTGGAGGAGGGTCTGGTGGCCGAGTCTGTCTACGACGTCGTCGTCCTGGGCGGTGGCAGCGGTGGGTACGCGGCGGCCTTCCGGGCGGCGGAGCTCGGGCTGAGCGTCGCCCTGGTCGAGAAGGACAAGCTCGGCGGGACCTGCCTCCACAAGGGGTGCATCCCCACCAAGGCGCTGCTGCACGCCGCCGAGGTGGCCGACGCCACCCGCGAGAGCGAGCAGTTCGGCGTCAAGGCGACCTTCGAGGGCATCGACATGCCCGCGGTGAACAAGTACAAGGACGCCACCATCGGCCGCCTGTACAAGGGCCTGCAGGGCCTGGCGAAGGCCCACAAGCTCACCCTCGTCGAGGGCGAGGGCAAGCTCGTCGCCCGCGACACGGTCGAGGTGGACGGGCAGAGGTACACCGGCAAGAACGTGGTGCTGGCCACCGGCTCCTACTCCCGCTCGCTGCCGGGCCTCGAGCTCGGCGGGCGCGTCATCACCAGTGAGAACGCCCTCCAGCTCGACCACGTGCCGGACAGCGTGATCATCCTGGGCGGCGGCGTCATCGGCGTGGAGTTCGCCAGCGCCTGGAAGTCCTTCGGCGCCGACGTCACCATCGTCGAGGCGCTCCCGCGCCTCGTGCCGGTGGAGGACGAGGCCGCCAGCAAGGCCCTGGAGCGCGCGTTCCGCAAGCGCAAGATCGCCTTCAAGACCGGCGTGCGGTTCTCCGGCGTCACCCAGGACGACTCCGGGGTCACCGTCTCGCTGGAGTCCGGCGAGCAGCTCACGGCCGACTACCTGCTCGTGGCCGTCGGCCGCGGCCCGGTGACGGCCGGCCTCGGGTACGAGGAGCAGGGCGTGAAGGTCGAGCGCGGGTTCGTCATCACCGACGAGCGCCTGCGCACCGGCGTCGAGGGCCTCTACGCCGTGGGCGACATCGTGCCCGGCCTGCAGCTGGCCCACCGGGGCTTCGCCCACGGCATGTTCGTGGCCGAGCAGATCGCTGGGCTCAACCCGGTGCCCGTGGTCGACTCCGGGATCCCCCGCGTCACCTACTGCGACCCCGAGATCGCCTCCGTGGGCCTGTCCCAGAAGCAGGCCGAGGAGGCCTACGGCGCCGACCAGGTCGAGTCCCTGGAGTACAACCTCGCCGGCAACGGCAAGAGCCAGATCCTCGGCACCCAGGGCTTCGTCAAGCTCATCCGCCGCAAGGACGGCCCGGTCGTCGGCTTCGTCGCCGTCGGCGCCCGCATGGGCGAGCAGGTGGGCGAGGCCCAGCTGATCGTCAACTGGGAGGCGCTGCCCGAGGAGGTCGCGCAGCTCGTGCACGCCCACCCCACCCAGAACGAGTCGCTCGGCGAGGCGCACCTCGCGCTGGCCGGCAAGCCGCTCCACTCGCACGCCTGAGCCCTGAGGAGACCCAGAACACATGCCCTCCGTGGAGATGCCGGCGCTCGGCGAGAGCGTCACCGAAGGCACCGTCACCCGCTGGCTCAAGAACGTCGGCGACACCGTCGAGGTCGACGAGCCCCTGCTGGAGGTCTCGACCGACAAGGTCGACACCGAGATCCCCTCGCCCTTCGCGGGGACGCTGACCGAGATCCTCGTGCCCGAGGACGAGACCGCCGAGGTCGGCGCGAAGCTCGCCGTCATCGGTGACGCCTCCGGGACCGACTCCGGGACCGCGTCCGAGCCGGAGCCCGAGCCGGCGAAGGCCGAGCCCGAGGCGGCCCCCGCGCCCGCCGAGGCCGAGGCGCCCGCTCCCTCGACGCCGAAGAGCTCCAGCGGCTCGGGCAGCGGCTCGGGCGGCGAGGCCCAGGCCGTGACGATGCCCGCTCTGGGCGAGTCCGTCACCGAGGGCACCGTCACCCGCTGGCTCAAGGGCGTCGGCGACACCGTCGAGGTCGACGAGCCCCTGCTGGAGGTCTCGACCGACAAGGTCGACACCGAGATCCCCTCGCCCTTCGCGGGGACGCTGACCGAGATCCTCGTGCCCGAGGACGAGACCGCCGAGGTCGGCGCGAAGCTCGCGCTCATCGGCGGCTCCGGCGGCTCCAGCTCCGAGGACGAGGACCGGGCCTCCGGCTCGCTGGCCGACGAGGTCGTCGAGCGCGAGAAGGCCGAGCAGCAGGCCATGGACGCCGAGTCCGGCTCCTCCTCGAAGCCGTCCCAGGACGACGTGCCGGACCGGCAGGTCGCCCCCGAGGCCCCCGCCAGCGCCAGCGGCGCCGAGCAGGCCAGCGAGGACTACAACAGCCCGGCCCCGCAGACCGGTGGTGGCGTGACGCCGCCGGTCGCGCCGAGCAGCACGGCTCCGAAGGCCCCCGCCGACGTGTCCGCGTACGTCACCCCGCTGGTGCGCAAGCTCGCCGCCGCCGAGGGCGTGGACCTGTCCACGGTCACGGGCACCGGCGTGGGCGGCCGCATCCGCAAGGAGGACGTCCTCAAGGCCGCTGAGGCCGCGAAGGCGAAGGCCGCCCCGTCGTCGCAGCCGGCCCCCGCCGCCGCGCCGTCGTCCTCGGCCCCGAAGGCCCCGGCCGCGCCGAGCATCTCCGCCAAGCGCGGCACCACGGAGAAGATGACCCGCCTGCGCAAGGTCATCGCGCAGCGCATGGTCGAGTCGCTGCAGATCTCCGCGCAGCTGACCACCGTGGTCGAGGTGGACGTGACGCGCATCGCCAAGCTGCGCGAGCGCGCCAAGGACGCCTTCAAGGCCCGCGAGGGCGCCTCGCTGAGCTACCTGCCCTTCATCACCCTGGCCACGGTCGAGGCGCTGAAGCAGTACCCGCAGGTCAACGCCAGCATCGAGGGCGAGTCGATCGTCTACCACCCGCAGGAGAACATCGGCATCGCCGTGGACACCGAGCGCGGCCTGCTCGTGCCGGTGGTCAAGGACGCCGGTGACCTCAACCTGGCCGGGATCGCCCGCAAGATCGGTGACCTCGCCAAGCGCACCCGCGACAACAAGGTGACGCCCGACGAGCTCGGCGGCGGCACCTTCACCATCACGAACACCGGCAGCCGCGGCGCCCTGTTCGACACCCCGATCATCAACCAGCCGCAGGTGGGCATCCTCGGCACCGGCGCGGTCGTCAAGCGGCCCGCCGTGGTGACCGGGCCCGACGGGGACGACGTGATCGCCGTCCGCTCGATGATGTACCTGGCGCTCTCCTACGACCACCGCCTGGTGGACGGGGCGGACGCCGCTCGCTTCCTGGTGGCGCTGAAGACGCGCCTCGAGGAGGGCGCCTTCGAGGCCGAGCTCGGTCTGTGAGGATCGTCGCGGCCGGTGCGTCCGGCATGATCGGCGCGCCGCTGGTCCGCTGGTGGCGCAGCGCCGGCCACGACGTCGTCACGCTCGTGCGCCGGGCTCCCACCGCACCCGGTGAGGTGCGGTGGGACCCGGCGTCGGGTCGGCTCGACCCGGCCCTGCTCGGGCGGGTGGACGCCGCCGTCAACCTCGCGGGCGCGGGCGTGGGCGACCACCGGTGGACCGAGTCCTACAAGCGGACGGTGGTGGAGTCGCGCACGTCGTCCACCGCCACCCTCGCGCGGGCGCTCGCCGCTCTCGACGACCCGCCGCGGGTGCTGCTGCAGGGCAGCGCCATCGGCTACTACGGGGACCGCGGCGGGGAGCCCCTGGACGAGTCCTCCACCGCGGGGGACGAGTTCCTCGCCCGCTGCTGCGTGGCGTGGGAGGCGGCGGCCGCCCCCGCCCGCGCCGCCGGCATCCGCACCGTCTCGCTGCGCACCGGCCTGGTCATGGCCTCCAGCGGCGGTGCCTTCGGGCAGGTGCTGCCCCTCGTGCGCCTCGGGCTGGGCGGACCGCTCGGCTCCGGGCGCGACTGGTGGTCCTGGATCACCCTCGAGGACGAGCTGCGGGCCATCGACCACCTCCTGCACGCCGACGTCTCCGGTCCGGTGAACCTCGTGGCCCCCGACCCGCGGCCCAGCGGCGAGATCATCAAGGAGCTCGCGGCGGCGCTGCACCGGCCGGCCGTGCTCCCGGTGCCCGCGCTGGCGCTGCGCGCCGCGCTCGGCGGGTTCGCCGAGGAGGTCCTCGCCAGCCGCCGGCTGGCCCCGACGGCGCTGCTCGGCAGCGGCTTCCGCTTCAGCCACCCGGACCTGGCGTCCGCGGTGCGGTGGACGCTCGCGCACTGATCCTCACGCCGTCTCGGCGACCCGCCAGCGGCCGTCCACGCGCTGCAGCAGCAGCCGCGAGGTGACGGGACCGCTGTCCGGGACGTCGACGGAGCGGTCTCCGGTGGTGACGCGGTGGGCGCTGACCTGCGTCACCACCCGGACCCAGGCGCGCTCGCCGTCCCGCCGCTCCACCTGCGCGGACAGCACGCGGGTCTGGGCGCCCTCCAGCTCGCTGCCCGCCATCGACGCGACCAGCGCCGCGTCCGCTCGGGCGGGCGCGGAGCCCGGCACGTCGACCCCGTCGGCCCCGTCGACCAGCGACGGGCGGTGCTCGGCCACCGCGCGGACCCGCAGCTGCGCCAGGGCGGGCACGGCGGCCGCGGGGTCTTCGGAGGTGAGGCGCGCGTCCGGGCGCTGCGCGGCCCCCAGGGCGGCAGCGCCCCCGGTGAGCAGGGACAGCACGAGCAGCCCGCCCGCCCACCGCAGCGGGTGGCGCGCCAGGCGGGCCCCCACCCGGCGGCGCCCCGGCGGGCGGTCAGGAGCCGCGGCGGCGGCGCGCCGGATCCGCTGCGTGACGGTGGGCGCGCCGGCCGGCCCGGCGGGCAGGGCGACCGGCACCGGCCGCACCGCCTCCCAGCATGAGCGCGCCAGGTCCTCGGCGCGCGGGGCCGCCGGCGCCTCCACGGCCAGCGCGGCGCGCAGCAGCGCCTCCACGGCGCGCCGGTCCTCGGAGTCCGCAACGGCGTGACAGGCGCGGGCGTCGGTGCCGAGCGCGCCGAGGGCGAGCCGCGCGAGGTCCCGCACGTCGTCCCCGGGGCGGTGGGCCGGCTGGCGCGGCCGGGCCCCGGAGGCGCGGTGGCGCAGCTCGCGGCGGCGCAGGCCCTCGGGCACGGCGGAGCGGGCCCCTCCCCAGCCGAGCAGCAGCGGCAGGCCGGCGTGGTCGAGCAGGACCCCCTCGGCGCAGACCTCGCCGTGCACGAGCCCCACCTCGTGCAGCGCCGCCAGGGCGCTGCCCACGCCCGCCACGAGCACCGCGACCTCCCCGGGGGCCAGCGGCGACCGCTCGGCGAGCAGGTCGGCGAGGGTGGTCCCGGAGGCGGGCCCCAGCACCTGGACCGCTCCCTCGCGGCAGCGCACCACCCGCACCAGCGGCAGCACGTGCGGGTGGGCCAGGCGGCGCCGCAGCGAGGCCTCGTCCAGGCCCGTCAGCGAGCCCGTGCCGCCCGCCGGGCGCACCCGCTGCACCACGACGTCGCGCCCGTCCTCGTCCACGGCCCACCACGCGGCGGGGCGACCGGGCACCGGGGGCGCGAGCAGCGCCCCCACGAGCAGGCCGGGCACCTGCGGGGCCGACGGCACGGCGGGGGCGGTCGCGGATCGGGGCACCGGCACACCCTGCCCGTGCCGCCGCGCCTCCCGCTGGCGCCGGCGGCCCGCCTGTGGACAACTGGTCCCCGTGGATCACGGGGTCGACGTGGTGGTGGTGGGTGCGGGCCTGGCGGGCCTGGCGTGCGCGCTGCGGCTGGCCGCGGCCGGCGCGCAGGTGCTGGTGCTGGAGTCCGACGACGGCCCGGGCGGGCGGGTCCGCACCGACGACGCGGGCGGGTTCCGGGTGGACCGCGGCTTCCAGCTGGTCAACCCCGCCTACCCGGCGCTGCGCCGCGTGCTCGGCGAGGACGGGATGGCCGACCTGGCCCTCCAGCCGTTCGGCGCGGGCGCCGCCGTGGCCGCGGGCCGGCGCCACCACGTGCTGGGCGACCCGCGCCGCCTGCCCTCGGCGGCTCTGCCGTCGCTGCTGGCGCCGCTGGGCTCGCCGGTGGAGAAGGCGGCGTTCCTCGCGTGGGCGCTGCGCGCGGCCACGGCCGACCCCCGCAGCGTCCGCGACGGGGCCGACGAGCCGCTCGCGAGCGCGCTGGACCGGGCTGGGGTGCGGGGGCGGCTGCGCACGGGCGTGGTCGACCCCTTCCTCGCCGGGGTGCTCGGGGACGGCGAGGGACGCACGTCCGCGTCGTTCGCGCGCCTCGTGGTCCGCTCGTTCGTGCTGGGCACCCCGGGGGTCCCCCCGGACGGCGTGCAGCGCCTGCCCGACCTGCTCGCCGGGCGGCTGGCCGCCCTGCCGGGCGCGGAGCTGCGGACGCGGACGCCCGTGGAGGAGGTCCGGCGCACCGGCGACGGCGTGCGCGTGCGCACGGCGGACGGCGAGCTGGGCGCGCGCGCCGTCGTCGTCGCCACCGACCCGTGGACGGCGGCCCGGCTGCTGCCCGGGCTCGACGTGCCCGCCCCCCGCGGCCTCACCACCTTCTGGCACGAGGCGCCCGAGCAGCCGGCCCGCGGGTCCCGGGCCCGGCTGCTCCACCTCGACGGCGACCGGCGCGGCCCGGTGGTGAACAGCGCGGTCATGACGGCCGTGGCGCCCGGCTACGCGCCCACGGGGCGGCACCTCGTGGCCAGCACGGTGCTGGGAGCGGAGCCGGGCGCCGCGCCCGGGCTCGAGCCGGTGGTGCGCCGCCAGCTGGAGCACGTGTGGGGGCAGGGGACGGCGGACTGGGAGCTGGTGAGCACCAGCGCCGTGCCGCACGCCCTGCCCGCGCTGCTGCCGCCGCTGCGCGCCCGGCAGGACCCCGACCTCGGTGAGGGCGTGCTCGTGGCCGGTGACCACCGCGACACCGCCAGCCAGCAGGGCGCGCTGACCTCGGGACGGCGCGCGGCCGGCGCGGCGCTCAGCCGGCTGGGCCTGCCGGCACGGGCGTGACCACCCGCAGCTGCGCGGCGCTGGTGCGGGCGGCGTCGAGCACCTGCGCCACGTGCAGCGTCTCGCGCGGGGGCACCGGCACCGCGCCGGGGTCGCCCGCGCGGACCGCGGCGGCGACGGCGCGGTAGAAGTCGGCGGGCTCCCCCGGCGCCGTGGGCACCGGCCGCCGCTCCGCGCCGGCCACCACCCAGCCGGTGCAGCGGGGCTCGTCGGTGAAGCCCGTGAACGCGGCGGGCTCGCCCTCGAAGTCGGTGACGACGTACGCGCCGGAGGTCCCGAGGAGCCGGGTGCGGGGGCCGGGCGCTCCCACCAGGGAGCCGACCGCGAGGTGCGACCGGACGCCGCTGGCGTGGGTGAGGGCGAGCACGGCGTCGTCCTCCGACGGCGTGGTGCGGGCGGCCAGCTCGGCGTAGACGGCGCTGACCGGCCCGAACAGGTCGACGGCGGCGTCCACCACGTGGCTGCCCAGGTCGAGCAGGAGGCCCCCGCCCTCGGACGCCGGGGCGTTCTCGCGCCAGCGCTGCTTGGGCACCGGGCGCCACCGCTCCCAGCGGCGCTCGAAGCGGAACGGCCGTCCCACCTCACCGGTGCGCAGGAGCCGGCGCAGGGTGCGGTGCTCGTCGGAGTGCCGGCGGTTCTGGAACGTGGTCAGCACCGTCCCGGCCGCCTCCGCGGCCTCCACCACCCGCTGCGCCTGCGCCGCGTCCACCGCGAGGGGCTTGTCGACGACGACGGCGAGACCCGCGGCGGTGCAGGCCAGTGCCTGCTCGGCGTGGACGCCCGACGGGGAGGCCAGGACCACCGCGTCGACGGCGCCGGCGGAGGCCGCCTCAAGCACGGCGTCGAGGTCGGGCACCACGCGCGCACCCGGCAGGTCCGAGCGGACCGCGGCGCTGCGGACGGCGTCGCGCGTGGCCACCACCGCCACCTCCGCGCCCGCGGCCCGCAGCAGCGGGACGTGGAAGGAGCGACCGGAGTCGCCGTACCCGACGAGGCCCACGCGCACCCGCCTACCCTAGGCCGGTGCAGCAGGGCCCTTCCGTGGAGCGCGTGAGCGGCGTCGGCGCCGGTGGCCTCGTGGACTACCTCGAAGCGTGGGAGCTGCAGCGCGCCGTGCACGCCGACGTGGTGGCCGGGCGCCGCGGCGACGCGCTCCTGCTGCTCGAGCACCCGCCGGTCTTCACGGCCGGCAAGCTCACCGAGCCCGCCGACAGGCCCCTCGCGGGCGGGGGGATCCCCGTCGTCGACGTCGACCGGGGCGGCCGGATCACGTGGCACGGCCCGGGCCAGCTGGTGGGCTACCCGATCGTCTCGCTGACCGGCCGCATCGACGTGGTCAAGCACGTGCGGCGCGTGGAGGAGCTGCTCATCGCCGTCTGCGCCGACCTCGGCGTGAGCGCCGAGCGGGTCAGGGGCCGCAGCGGCGTGTGGGTCGCCGGGCGCAAGGTGGGCGCGATCGGCATCCGCGTGGCGCAGAGCGTCACGATGCACGGCTTCGCCCTGAACTGCGACAACGACCTCGGTGCCTACGGCGCGATCGTGCCGTGCGGCATCGCCGACGCCAGCGTGACCACGCTGTCCGCCGAGCTCGGCAGGACCGTCACCGTGGCGGAGGTGCTGCCGCTGGTGGAGGCCCGCGCCGCGCTCCTGGACCCCGCGCGCGAACCGGACGGGGCTGCGCGCGTCTCAGGGTGAGACGCGCGCTGGCGCGGCCCGCCGCGCCTGGGTTGGGTGGTGCCCGACCCCCTCCGGCGACCGGGCCGGCGGGGCCTCGACGAGGAGGAGCGCCGTGAAGGCCCTGCGCGTGCACGAGTACCACCAGCCGCCGACGCTGGACGAGGTGGCCGAGCCGGAGGTCAAGGGTCCCTGGGACGTGGTGGTCGACGTCGGCGCCGCCGGGCTGTGCCGCACGGACCTGCACGTCCTCGAGGGGCAGTGGGAGGCGATCCAGCACCCGCCGCTGCCCTACGTCCTCGGTCACGAGAACGCCGGCACGGTGCGTGAGGTGGGCTCAGCGGTGAGCAACGTCGCCCCCGGCGACCTGGTGATCATGCACCCGCTGGTCACCTGCGGCCTGTGCCTGCCGTGCCGCAACGGGCAGGACGCCCACTGCGAGAGCGCGACGTTCCCGGGCCTCAACGTCGACGGGGGCATGGCCGAGCAGATGCTCACGAACGCGCGCTCCGTGGTGAAGCTCGACGCAGGGCTGCAGCCCGCGGCCGTCGCGGCGCTGGCTGACGCCGGCGTCACCGCCTACCACGCGGTGCGCAAGGCCGCGGGGGTCCTCTTCCCGGGCACCCACGCCGTCGTCGTCGGCGCCGGCGGGCTGGGGCACATCGGCATCCAGACCCTCGCGGCCATCACCAGCGCCCAGATCACCGTGGTGGACCGCAACGAGGCCGCGCTGGAGCTGGCGAAGGGCATCGGCGCCCACCACACCGTGCTGGCCACCAGCGACGCCGAGGTGGAGAAGGCGGTGCTCGACGCCACCGACGGCGGCGCCCACGTGCTGTTCGACTACGTCGGCGAGCACGGGGCCGAGCTGCTCGCGCCGAAGCTGCTCCGCAACCGCGGCCAGCACTACGTCATCGGCTACGGCGGCGAGGTGCGGGTCCCCACCATCGAGGCCGTCATCCGCGAGATCAGCGTGGTCGGCAACCTCGTGGGCACCTACCAGGACCTCGTGGAGCTCATGGCCCTCACCGCGCAGGGCCGGGTCACGCTGCACACCCGGGAGTACCCGCTGGAGGCGGCGCTCGACGCCATCCACGACCTGGAGGCCGGAGCCATCCGGGGCCGCGGGATCCTCATCCCCTGAGCTGGGCGCGCGGCACCTCGATGCCGTACGCGCTGATGCGGCGGTAGACGGTGGCGCGGGAGATGCCGAGCCTCTCGGCGGCCCGCGCCACCGTCGTCCCCGGGACGCTGAGCGCCTTGACGATCTCGTCGCGCTCGAGGGCCTCGAGCCGGCTGAGGCTGCGCCGGGTCCTGCCGGCGAGGTCGGCCGGCAGGTGGCGGACCTCGATGACGTCGGTGCGCGCCGAGGCGGTCTGCACCACCTGTCGCAGCTGGGTGGCACCACCGGGCCACGCCGCGCTGCGCAGCGCGTGGGCGGCGGCCGGCGTGATCGCCACGTCGCGGTGGCGGTGCACCCGGGCGAAGTGCTCGGCCAGCGGCACCACGTCCTCGGGCCGGTCGCGCAGCGACGGCACCTCGACGACGACGTCGACCAGCGCGGCCAGCGCCTCGGGCAGGGACGACGCCTCGTGCTCGGTGAGCACGAACGGCTGCGGCGAGCCGTCGCCGCGCCGGGCTGCGGCGAGCAGCCCCGCCAGCTGGTCGACGGCCCACGCGGGCAGCCCGGAGCTGCCCGACACCACGGTGCAGGCGCCGTCCTCGTGGAGCACCGGCGTCCAGGCGGCCAGCCACGCGCCGACCTCGTCCGCGCCCGGGGTGCGGGCGGCCAGCAGGGTGCCGCGCAGCTCCGCGCGCCGGCGCGCGGAGGCCACCAGGGCGGTCTTGCCCGCACCCGGCTCCCCCGCGAGCGCCACGACGCGCCCGGCGAGCAGCGCGCGCTCGGCCTGCTCCACCGCCGCGCGCCAGGGGCGGGAGGTGCAGGGGTCCGCGGGACCGGCGGCGCGGGCGGGCACCACGCGGTACACCTGACCGCGCGGTGAGGTGGGCGCGACCGTCGTCGTCCTGCTCTGCCCGAGCGCGGGGGCGCCTCCGGTGCGGGCGAGCATGAGGGCGGAGGTGCTGCGGGCCGCGGTGGTGGCGAGGGCGAGCAGCAGGCCCGAGGACGAGCGCGACCAGGTGGTGAGGTTGACGGTGCCGGCGACGTCACCGGTGCGCGGGTCGAGCACGGGCGCGGCGGCGCACGTGTACTCGCGCAGGCTCTCCACGTAGTGCTCCGGGCCGCGCACGAGGCTGGGCGCGCGGTCGGCCAGGGCCAGGCCGAGGCCGTTGGTGCCGGCGTGGGCCTCGGCGTAGGAGAAGCCCGGGGCCAGGTGCACGCGGTCGAGGGAGCGGTGCATGGCGGCGTCGTCGAGGAAGCGCTGCAGCACCAGGCCGGTGGCGTCGGTGAGCATCACCCCGACCGGTTCGCCGGCCAGCGTCGAGCGGAGCTCCGCGAGGACGGTGCGGCCCGACTCCACGAACAGCGGGTCGACGTCCACGGCGCCGCTGTAGACGGGTGGGACCTCGTCCGGCGGCACCTCCAGGTGCCGGCTGCGCTCCCACGACGCGCGCAGCCGCAGCGACGACTCCGCCGACGTGCCCGCCAGCGCCTCCGGTGCCATCCCCCACCCCCGCGGCCGGAGGCAGCGCCGCCCCCGGGTGCCGGTCAGCGTAACGCCGTGACCGCGTGGCGTCTCACAGTGAGACGTCCGCCCCCTGTGGGACGGCCCGCCCGGGTGCGACCGTGGTCGAGGAGCAACGACGCACCACCTCGACGAGGAGGCACCGTGTACAGCAAGGACGGCACCGACTACTTCATCCTCGACGCGCACGTCGCGCTGTGGGACGCCCGCCCGGAGAACCTGCGCAACGTCCACGGCAAGCAGTTCATCGACTGCTTCTACGACTACCACCGCAACCTCTCGCCCGAGAGCGAGCAGTGGAGCTACGAGGAGTACCTGTACCAGGGCGGCGCGCGCCTCATGAAGGACCTCTTCGAGGACGGGTACGTCGACCACGCGATCTTCCAGCCGGCGATCCTGTCGGAGTTCTACAAGAACGGCTTCGGGCAGACCGAAGAGGCCTTCGCCCTCGCGCAGGCCCACCCCGACAAGCTCACCTACAACCACGCGTTCGACCCGCGCTTCGGCGAGCGGGGCCTGGAGCAGCTGCGCCGCGACGCCGAGCGGATGCACCTCAAGGGCGTGAAGCTCTACACCGCGGAGTGGCAGGGCGAGTCGCGCGGCTACAAGCTCACCGACCCGTGGAGCTACCGCTACCTGGAGGCCTGCCAGGAGCTGGGCATCACGAACATCCACGTGCACAAGGGCCCCACCATCCGCCCGCTGGACCGCGACGCCTTCGACGTCGCCGACATCGACGCCGTGGCCTCCGACTTCACCGACCTCAACTTCGTGGTGGAGCACTGCGGGCTGCCGCGCCTGGAGGACTTCTGCTGGATCGCCACGCAGGAGCCCAACGTGTACGCCGGCCTGGCCGTGGCGATGCCGTTCATCCACTCCCGCCCGCGCTACTTCGCGCAGATCATGGGCGAGCTCATGTACTGGATCGGCGACAGCCGGATCTTCTTCTCCTCCGACTACGCCATCTGGACGCCCCAGTGGCTGGTGGAGAAGTTCGTCGACTTCCAGATCCCCGAGGACATGACGGAGTACGCGCCGCTGACGACCGACTCCAAGAAGCGCATCCTCGGCCTCAACGCCGCCGCCCTGTACGACATCCCCGTGCCGGAGCACCTCCAGGTGGCGCCCGAGCCGGCCGACGTCCGCGAGCCGGCCGTGAAGGCCGACAACGCGCGCGCCGCGGACTCCGAGCTGCTCACGGGGATGGCGTGACGGCCCTGCAGACCCGTCCCGAGCAGCGGACCAGGCTCGAGCAGGAGGCCTGGGACGCGCTCGGGGCGGTCATGGACCCCGAGCTCGACGAGGCGATCACGTCGCTCGGCTTCGTGAGGAGCCTCGAGGAGGACGACGACGGGTCGGGCTCGCTGCGGGTGCACCTGCGCCTGCCGACGTCGTTCTGCTCGCCGAACTTCGCCTACCTCATGTGCTCCGACGCCAAGGACGTGCTCTCGGCGCTGCCCGGTGTGGGCCGGGTGCTGGTGGAGCTCGACGACCACCACGACTCCGACCTCATCAACCGCGGCCTCGCCGCCGACGCCGGCTACCGGGGCACGTTCGGGCACGAGGCCGAGTCCGACCTCGACGAGCTGCGGCTCACCTTCCGCCGCAAGGCGCACACGGCGGCCGCCGAGCGGGCGCTCACCGCCCTGCTGCGGGCCCGCCCCGAGCTGGGCGAGCACGACGTGCACGCCGTGCGGCTGGGTGACCTGCTGCCCGAGGACGCGACGCAGGCCCTGCTGCGCCGACGCTCGGCCCTGGGGCTGTCCGTCGACGACGACGCACCCGTCGCCGTCGACGACCACGGCGCGCCCGTGGCGCCGTCGGTGGTGGGGATGTGGCTGCGCAAGGCCCGCTCGACGCGCATCAGCATCGACGGGAACGCGCACTTCTGCCGCGGCCTGCTGGCCACGCGCTACCCGGGGGCCGAGCTCGACCAGGGCCCCCGCGACGAGGGCACCGCGCCGGTCCCGGTGCAGCTGCTCACCCGCCGCCCCGCCTGACGGGGCTGTCCCACCCCACTCGCGTCTGTTCGAAGGAGAGCAGTCATGAAGCGTCTTCTCGCGCTCGGAGTGTCGATCGGCGTCCTGGCCGGAGTGCTCACCTGGGTCGGGTTCTCCCTGCCCAGCGCCGGGACCACGGCCGCCGTGCTCGTGGTCTGGGTGGGCTTCGCCGCCTGGGCGCTGTTCTACGCCGCCGGCGGCGGCACCGGAGGGCTCGGCAAGACCGTCGCCTCCACCCTGTCCGGCGTGGTGTGGGGGTGGCTGATCATCCAGGCCGCCACCGCCGCCATGAGCGGCAACGCCCTCGTGCTGGGGGTCGCGGTGGCCGTCGGCGCGTTCGGCATGTGCGTGCAGGCGGCGTGGAAGCCGCTGGCCTTCATCCCCGGCGCCTTCGTCGGGGCGGCGTGCTTCTTCGGCACGGGCGCCAGCGGGGCCGCGGTCCTCGCGTCGGTGGTCTCGCTCGTGGTCGGGGCCGTGCTGGCCTTCGCCTCCGAGAAGGGCGCGGACCTCATCGAGCCGCTGCTCGGGCGCAGGCCGACCGCGCGACCGGCCACCCCCCGCACGAGCCGCCACGCCTGACCGGCCACGCCGCGACTGTGGACGCTGTGTCCCGGTGTGGGCCTCCACACCGGGACACAGCGTCCACGGTCGCTCTCGCGCCGCGGCGTGAGGGCTACAGCTGCGGGGTCACCAGGGACGCGAAGGCGTCGAGGTGGTCGAGGTCGGCCAGGTCGAGCACCTGCAGGTAGAACCGGGTGGCGCCGGCCTCGACGTAGCGCCCCAGCAGGTCGGTGACCTCGCCCGGCGTGCCGCAGAAGCCCTGCTCCCGGACCTGCTGGGGGTCACGGCCGATCGCCGTGGCGCGCCGGGCCACCTCGTCGTCGTCCTTCCCGAGGACGAGCAGGTGCGCCACCGACATCTCGATGCTGCCCGGGTCGCGCCCGACCGCCTCGCAGGCGGCCCGGACGCGGGCGAAGCGCTGGCCGGCGTCCTCGGGGGTGCAGAAGCCGGCGTTGAAGTCGGCGGCGTACCGGGCGGCGAGCTCCGGCGTGCGCTTCTTGCCCGCCCCGCCGACCACCACGGGCAGCGGCTGCTGCACGGGCTTGGGCAGCGCCGGGGAGTCCTTGACCGCGTAGTGCTCGCCGGTGAAGTCGTACGTGGTGCCCGCCGGGGTGGCCCACATGCCGGTGATGAGCTCGAGCTGCTCGGCGAGCCTGTCGAACCGCTCCCCCAGCGCCGGGAAGGGGATGGCGTAGGCGGCGTGCTCGGCCTCGAACCAGCCGGCGCCCAGGCCCAGCTCCACGCGGCCGCCGGACATCTCGTCGACCTGCGCCACCTGCACCGCGAGCACGCCGGGGTGCCGGAACGTGGCGGAGGACACGAGCGTGCCCAGGCGCACCGTGCTCGTCTCGCGGGCCAGGCCCGCGAGGGTGGTCCAGGCGTCGGTCGAGCCGGGAAGCGCCTGCGCGGGGTCGTCCGACATCGCGAGGTAGTGGTCGGACCGGAAGAAGGCGGAGAAGCCCGTCTCCTCGGTGCGCCGGGCCACGGCCAGCAGCTGGGAGTACGTGGCCCCCTGCTGGGGCTCGGTGAAGATCCGCAGGTCAGGTCGCTGGCTCACGGACCACGACCCTACGCACCGCCCGTCGCCGCGCCTGCCCGAGCACCACCCCGGCGACGACGAGGAGCAGCCCGGTCCACTGCCAGGTGCTGAGGTGCTCCCCGGCCAGCGCCGTGCCCAGGGCCACGCCGGCCACCGGGTTGAGCAGGCCGACGACGGCGACGGCGCTCGCGTCCAGGCGCGCCAGCCCGGCGAACCAGGCCGTGAACGCGAGCGCGGTGGCCACGAGCGAGACGAAGGCGAGGGCGAGCACGGCTGCACCGTCGAGGGTGGGAGGTGGTCCCGCCACCGCTGCCGCCACCGGTGCGAGCAGCAGCCCGCTGAGGGTGAGCTGCCAGGCGGTCATCGTCAGGGCGGACGGGACGGGCTCACCGGCGGCGGTGGCCCGGCGGGCCCAGCGCTGGGACAGCACGGTGCCGACGGCGAAGACGACCACGCCCGCTGCCGCGGCGCCCACGCCCAGCGGGTCGAGCCCGGAGGTGGCCGCGCCGACCAGCAGGACGACGCCGAGCAGCCCCACCAGCGCGGCTGCGACGGACGCCAGGCGGGGCCGCTGGGCGAGGAGGGGCCACGACAGCGCCAAGACCACGAGCGGGCTCAGGCCGGTGGCCGTGGCGGCCACGGAGGAGGGCAGCAGCTGGGCGCTCGCGTAGACCAGGGAGAAGAAGGCGCCGTTGACGAGGGTGCCGAGCACGGCTGCGCGCCACCACCACGGACCGCGCAGGAACCGGCCCCGCTGGTGCAGCGGCAGCACTAGCAGCACCAGGCCGGCGGGCAGGGCGCGGAGCACGCCGCCCCACAGCGGGTCCGGCGGCAGGGCTTGGCCCGTCACCCAGTACGTGGCGCCCCAGGAGAGCGGGGCCACGGCCGTCAGAGCGACCCAGCGCCAGTTGCCTTCCATGGAAGACACAATGCCTTGCCGGGAAGATATGTTCCAGGGGTGAGCGACCACGACCACGTGGCGCGGCTGCAGGAGCAGTGGCGCGCCGAGAGGCCGGACCTGGACGTCACCCCCCTCGGCGTGATCGGCCGGCTCCACCGGCTGGCCGCCGCCCTGACCCGCGAGCTCGAGGCCGTCTACGCCCAGCACGGGCTGTCCGAGGGCGACTTCGACGTCCTGGCCGCGCTGCGCCGCTCCGGTGCCGACCTGACCGCCGGCGAGCTGGCCGCCGCCACCATGGTCACCACCGGCGGGACGACCAAGCGCCTCGACCGGCTGGAAGGAGCCGGGCTCGTCACCCGCCGCACCAGCGACACCGACGGCCGCGGCCGCGTGGTCGCGCTGACCGCCGAGGGGCACCGCGTCATCGACGCCGCCTTCAGCGACCACGTGGCCAACGAGCACCGGCTGGTCGGGCAGATCCCCGACGCCGACGCGGCGGCGCTGGAGCGCATCCTCAGGGACTGGCTCGCCCAGCACGAGGCGCCCGCGGATGTCGCCCGACCCCGTTGACGCCCCCGCGGCCCGCACCTAGCGTCCGCCGCATGGCCCCCCGTCACGCGCAGGTGCACCCCGCCTGCCTCGCCGTGACGCGGAAGATGCCCCTGTACGCCGAGGACACCACCCGCGGCGACCTGCGCCCCTGAGCACGGCCGCGCGCCCTGCGCACCCACCCCGGCCCGGTGACCACCCCCAGCTCAGGAGCACAGCCATGCCCAGCACCGAGGAGAAGCAGGTCAAGCTCGGCCTCTTCGAGACCCCCGTCCTCAACGTCGGCGGGATGACGACGTGGACCCACCCCGACAACCAGACCCACCGCTACGCCGACCTGTCGTACTGGGTGGAGACCGCCGAGCGCCTGCAGGACGCCACCTTCGACTTCTGCTTCCTCGCTGACAGCTACGGCCACGGGGAGATCGGCGGTGCCCGGCCCGACGTCAACGCCCGCGAGGCGATGGAGCTCCCCCGGCTCGACCCGATGCTGCTCGTGCCCGCCATGGCGCACGCCGCGCAGCAGCTGGGGTTCGTGGTGACGGCCTCGACGGTGTTCGAGCCGCCGTTCGCCAACGCCCGCCGCTTCTCCACCCTCGACCACCTCACCCGGGGCCGGGTCGGGTGGAACGTGGTGACGTCGAGCTTCGCGGAGAGCGCCTCGGCCAACTTCGGCCGGCCGATGGTCCCCCACGACGAGCGCTACGCCATGGCCGAGGACCACCTGCTCACCACCTACGCCGTCCTCGAGGGCTCCTGGGAGGACGACGCGGTGCTGGCGGACAAGGCGGGCCGCACCTACGCCGACCCCGCCAAGGTCCACCGCGTCACCCGCACCGGCCCGTACTTCTCCGTGGACGGGTACAGCAACACCGCGGCCTCTCCCCAGCGCACACCGGTGCTCTTCCAGGCGGGCACGTCGACGGCGGGTCTCGGCGTCGGCGCACGGCACGCGGAGTGCGTCTTCCTCCAGGGCTCCACCAAGGCCCGGCTGTCCGAGCACGTGGCGACGCTGGACCGGCTCGCCGTCGAGGCCGGACGGGCGCCCGGGTCGGTGAGGACGATGGTCGGGCTGTCCGTCGTCGTCGCCCCCACCCGCGAGGAGGCCGAGCGCCGGTACGCCGAGTACCTGGCGCTGAACACCCGCGAGAGCGCCATCGCCAGCTACGCGCTGTTCACCGGCATCGACCTCGGCGCCTACGACCCCGACGCGCCGTTCGCGGGGATCCGCACCGAGATGGGCCAGAGCCAGGTCGACAGGCACCTGCGGCAGGCCGGTGGCGCTCCCGGACCTACGGTGGGCGACGTGATCGAAGCGCACCGCACGCGCGGCTCCCGGGGGATGGTGGCCGTCGGCTCCCCCGACGACGTCGTCGGGGAGGTCCTCGACCTGGTCGACTCCACCGGCGTGGACGGGTTCCTCCTGGAGCCGTTCGTGCAGCCCGGCTCGGTGGTCGACGTCGCCGAGCACGTCGTGCCGCGGCTGCGCGCCGCCGGCCGGTTCCGCACCGAGTACACCGAGGAGACGCTGCGGGAGCGGATGTTCGGCGCCGGCCACCGGCACCTGCCCGCCGACCACCCCGGCGCCGCGGCGCGCACCTGGGCGACGGCGTGAGCGCCGGCTCGCCGGCCGGCCTGGTCGCCGTCGACGACGCACCCGACGCAGCCACGGCGCACCGCGCGCTGCGCGACGCGTTCGGCCGCTTCCCCAGCGGCGTGGTCTCGGCGTGCGCCCGGGTGGACGGCTCCCCCGTCGGCATGGCCATGAGCTCGTTCACCTCCGTGTCGCTCGACCCGCCCCTGGTGCTGGTCTGCGTCGACCGGGCGTCGTCCACCTGGCCGACGCTCGTCGGCGCTGAGCGGCTGGGGATCTCGGTGCTCGGCGAGGCCCACGACAGGACGGCGCGGCAGCTCGCCTCCCGCACCGCCGACAGGTTCGCCGGGCTCTCGCTGGTCGACGGCGACGGGGGCGCGCTCTTCGTCGAGGGCGCCGCCGCGTGGCTGGAGTGCTCCGTGGAGCAGGAGCTGCCCGGGGGCGACCACCTGGTGGTGCTGCTGCGCGTGCACGCCCACCGGGTGCTCGAGCCCGGACCCCTGGTGTTCCACGCGAGCACCTTCTCCACGGTGGCACCTACCCTGGTGGGGTGATGAGCGCATGACGCTGGCACCTGAGGGACGTCGGATGCTGCGGGTGGAGGCCCGCAACGCCGCCGTGCCCATCGAGCGCAAGCCCGAGTGGATCCGCACCACCGCCAAGACCGGCCCGGAGCACCAGAAGCTGACCGCCCTCGTCAAGAGGGAGGGCCTGCACACCGTCTGCCAGGAAGCCGGCTGCCCCAACATCTTCGAGTGCTGGGAGGACAGGGAAGCCACCTTCCTCATCGGCGGTGACCAGTGCACCCGCCGCTGCGACTTCTGCCAGATCGACACCGGCAAGCCCGCCGCCTTCGACGCCGACGAACCCCGCCGCGTCGCGGAGTCGGTGGCCACCATGGGCCTGCGCTACGCCACCATCACCGGCGTCGCCCGCGACGACCTGGACGACGGCGGAGCGTGGCTGTACGCCGAGACCGTCCGACGCATCCACGCCAACCCCACCGTCGACGGTGCTGGGACGGGGGTGGAGCTGCTCATCCCCGACTTCAACCGCGACCCCTCCCAGCTGGCGGAGGTCTTCTCCTCCCGCCCGCAGGTGCTGGCCCACAACGTCGAGACCGTCCCGCGGGTGTTCAAGCGGATCCGCCCCGCCTTCACCTACGAACGCTCCCTGGGGGTCATCACCGACGCCCGCGAGGCGGGCCTGGTGACCAAGTCCAACCTCATCCTGGGGATGGGGGAGACCTACGAGGAGGTCGTGCAGGCGCTGCGCGACCTGCACGCGGCGGGCTGCGACATCATCACCATCACCCAGTACCTGCGGCCCTCCCCGCGCCACCACCCCGTGGAGCGGTGGGTCAAGCCGGAGGAGTTCGTGGCGCTGCAGACCGAGGCCAGCGACATCGGGTTCACCGGGGTGCTGGCCGGGCCGCTGGTGCGCTCCTCCTACCGCGCGGGACGGCTGTACGCGGCGGCGCTCGCCGCCCGCGGTGGGCAGCTGCCCGAGCACCTGGCCCACCTGGGCGCCGCCTCAGCGGCCGGCCCGGCCCGCCAGGAGGCCACCGCCGTCCTCGCCCGCCACAGCTGACGGCCCGCTCCCGCTGACCGCCCGGACGGGCGTCGCCTGGTCGCCGCACGGCGTCAGGGCGTCGCCCGTCAGCGCGCCTAGAATCTTCCCCATGGCCCGCCGCTCCGACCCCGCGCCCTCGTCCGCCCCGGCGGAGGGGCGCCGTCGAGGGCTGTTCCGCCGCAAGCCCCGCACCGGTCCCGGGCGCATCGCGCAGATGCGCGAGGTCTACCGGATGACCGCCCGCGTCGACCCGTCCATCACGTGGTGGATGCTCGGCGCGCTGCTGGTCCCGCTCGCGGTCTTCGTGGTCATCGGCGTCCTCACCGGCCACCCCATCTACTTCAGCATCATCGGCGTGCTGTTCGCCGTGCTGGCAGCGCTGTTCGTGCTCGCCCGCCGCGCCGAGTCGGCCGCGTACAAGAGCCTCGAGGGCCAGCCCGGTGCCGCCGGCGCGGCGCTGCGCACGCTGCGCCGCGGCTGGCTGGTCGAGGAGGAGCCGGTCGCCATCGATCCGCGCACCCGTGACGTCGTCTTCCGCGTGGTCGGGCGCCCCGGCGTGGTCCTCGTCTCCGACGGTCCCGCCCCCCGCGTGGCGCGCCTGCTGGAGGACGAGCGCCGCAAGACCGCGCGCGTGCTGCGCGACGTGCCGCTGCACACCATCCAGTGCGGCCGCGGCGAGGGCCAGACCCCGCTGCCCAAGCTGCCCCGCGCGGTGCAGCGGCTGGAGCGCAAGCTCACCAAGCAGGAGGTCGCCGAGGTCACCAAGCGCCTCAAGGCGCTCGGCGGTGTGCGGCCGCCCATCCCCAAGGGCATCGACCCGTTCCGCGCCCGCCCCGACCGGCGTGCGGTGAGGGGCCGCTGAGCAGGGACGCGCGCTCCCGCCGGCGCGTGGAGGCCCTCGTCGTCGACGTCGACGGGGTCCTGCGCCGCTGGGACCCCGACGAGTGGGCGGCCGCGGAGGCCCGCGCGGGCGTCCCCCGGGGCGCCCTGTACCGCGCGGCGTTCGACAAGCCGGCCCTGCGCTCCGTCGTGACCGGCCGGACCACCGACGCGCAGTGGCGCGAGGGCACGGCCGAGCGGCTCTCGCAGGCGCACGACGTGCCGCTGGAGTCCGCGCGCGACGTCGTGGCCAGCTGGTCGGCCTCCGCCGGCCAGGTGGACCGGGGGGTCCTGCAGCTGGTCCGGGAGCAGCGGGCACGGCGGCGCGTGGTGCTGCTGAGCAACGCCACCGACAGGCTCGACGCGGACCTCGCCCGGCTCGGGGTGGAGGACGAGGTGGACGCCGTCTACGCGACGTACCGGATCGGCGTCGCCAAGCCGGACCGGGCCGTGTACGAGCACGTCGCCGCCGACCTCGGGCTGCCCACGTCGGCGTGCGCCTTCGTGGACGACTCCCCGCGCCACGTGGCGGGCGCCGAGGCCGCCGGCATGGTGGCCCACCTCTTCACCGGAGCGGCCGACCTGCGCGTCTTCCTGGACACCCTCGACGCCTGACGATGCCCTGCAGGCATCGAGAAGGTGCCTGGAAAGCATCGCCGATGTGCCGGCGAGGCTCTGGACAGGCGCTGCTGCGACCCCGACAGTTGCCCGGGCGCTCCACCGTCGGGGCGCTGCGCGGGTGAGGAGCAGCGATGACAGCCACGGGCACGTCGGTCACGGGGTCCACGTCCACCTCGGCGCGGGGCGGCCTGGCCCGCAGCCTGGGCCTGGTCGCGCTGGTGGGCCTGGGACTGGGCTACATGACGCCCACGGTGGTGTTCGACACCTTCGGGATCGTCTCCGACACCACCGGCGGCGCGGTGCCGTCCGCCTACCTCCTGGCGCTGGTGGTCATGGCGCTGACCGCCACCAGCTACGGCAAGCTCGTCGCGGTCTTCCCCTCGGCCGGGTCGGCGTACACCTACGTGCGCGAGGTGATGCACCCGAACGTCGGGTTCATGGTCGGCTGGTCGTCCCTGCTCGACTACCTGCTGCTGCCCATGGTCAACGCCCTGATCGTCAAGCTGTACGTCGAGCAGGTCTTCCCGTCGGTGCCCAGCTGGCTCGTGGTGGTGGTCTACACGGTCTGCACCACCACGCTCGTGGCGGTCACCATGCGCGGCACCTCCAAGGTCAACCTGGTGCTGCTGGCCGCGGCCGTCACGGTGATGGCGGTGTTCGTGGTCATCGCGAGCTACCAGCTGCTGCAGGGCGAGGGCGCCGGCACGCTGGTGAGCGCGCGGGCCTTCGCCGGCCCCGAGACCACGCTGCCGCTCGTCCTCACCGGCGCGACGGTCGTCTGCTTCTCCTTCATCGGCTTCGACGCGGTGACCATGTACGCCGAGGAGGCCAAGACCCCCCGGACACTGCCGCGGGCGATCATGCTCACGGTGCTGCTGGGCGGGGCGATCTTCCTGGTGGCGGCGTACGTCACGCAGCTGCGCTTCCCCGACAACGGCCCCTTCGGCGAGTTCACCGACGACCCGCTGCCGCAGATCGGCCACCTCGTGGGCGGTCCCCTGTTCCAGGCGCTGCTCGTGGGCGCGGCGTTCGTGGCGACCGTGGCCTCGGGGCTGGCCTCCCACGCCAGCGTCGCCCGCATGCTGCTGGTGATGGGCCGCAACGGCGCCCTGCCCGGGCGCGGGCTGCGCTGGGTCAGCCCGCGCACGCACACCCCGGTCATCAACATCATCATCGTCGGCGCCGTGTGCCTGCTCGCCGTGGACTTCTCCCTCGAGCTCATCTCGGCCTGCATCAACTTCGGCGCGCTGGTGGCGTTCACGTTCGTCAACGCCTCGGTGATCGCCCACTTCGCCGTCCGCCGCCGCGAGGTGCGCACCCCGCGCGAGGTGCTGCGCAACGTGGTGGTCCCCGCCGTGGCGACGCTGCTGACGGCCGCGCTGTGGACGCAGCTGCACAGCGACGCGCTCGTCGCCGGGGGCGTCTGGGCCGCGATCGGCCTGGTGTACCTGCTGGTCTACACCCGCGGGCTGCGCCGCCCGATGGCCTCTCTGGAGGAGTAGGACGACGACGGCGGGGTGCGCGGGCTCAGCGGAGCCCGTGCGCCGCGAGCAGCGTGAGCGCGGCGAGGCTCACCGCGTCCACCAGCCGCCCGTCGGCCACCATGGCGTCGACCTCGTCGCGGGAGGACCAGCGGGTGACCAGGTCGGCCTCGGTCTCCTCCAGCTGCTGCGGCCCCGGGGTGAGCCCCTCGGCCAGCCAGGCGTGACCGCGCTGGGAGGTGAGGCCGGCCGCCAGGTCGAATCCGCCCAGCGGGGTGAGGCGCTCGGCGCGCAGGCCCGTCTCCTCGGCCAGCTCCGCGCGGGCGAGCTCTTCCAGGGACCCCGAGGCGCCGTGCGACCAGCTGCCCTGCGGGAACTCCCAGCGACGGGCCCCCACCGGGTAGCGGTGCTGCTGGACGAGCCACCACCCGTCGCCGGGTCCGTCCGCCGGGGTGGTGCGGGGCAGCACCACGCAGAAGTCGGGCTTGTCCACCACCCCGTAGACGGCGGTGGAGCCGTCCTCGCGGCGGACCAGGTCCTCCCGGACGCTGATCCAGGGGTTGGCGTAGACGACCCGGCTCTCCAGCTGCTCCACGCGGGCGACGCTAGCGGCGGCGCAGCAGCACGGTGCCGGCGAGCCTGTCGTGCAGCTGCCGGCCGTCACCGCCGGGCAGCAGAGCGGGCACGAACAGCCCGACCAGGACGGCGCGCAGCAGCGCCGCGAGCGGCGGCGGGGGCGTCGTCGTGGTGACGAGGCGGTGGACCCGCAGGCCCACCAGGGCGTGCCCGAAGCTGCCGCCCAGCGTGGCGACCAGGACCACCTGCTCGGCCACGAAGAGCAGCAGCGTCACCACCGGGTCGTAGTGGAAGAACGCGTAGGAGACGAGCGAGCAGGCCAGCCAGTCCACGACGAGCGCGACCACGCGCCGGCCCGGGGAGGCCAGCGAGCCGGGGCCGGCCTCGGGCAGCCCCAGGCCCCGACCGGGCCAGGTGTCCGCGGGTGCGCTCACGCTGCCCAGGCTAGGCGAGCGCGGCGTCCCCCTCAGGTGGGGGTGAGCCGGTGCAGCACCAGCGCGGCGGTGGCGCGGGTGCGGCCGTCGGCGGTGGCCAGGCGGTAGCCCAGCAGGTCCTCCAGCCGCGCCAGCCGGGTCTGCACCGTGGAGTGGTGCAGTCCGAGCACCGCCGAGGCCGCGCGGCTGCTCTCGGTGCGGACCACCGCCTCGAGCGTGTCCAGCCCCCACGGCTCGCGAGCGGCCTCCCTCAGCGCGACGACGTCGGGGTGGACGGTCCGCACGTCGGCCGGCACGCCGGCCAGCAGGCTCAGCGCGCCCAGCTCCTCCCAGCGCACCACCGGTGCGATGCGCGAGGCCAGGCGCAGCGCGACCAGCGCCTGCGACCACGACGACGGGAGGTCGTGCAGCCCGACGGCGCTGCCGACCCCGGCCAGGCACGCCGAGGAGAAGCGCACGGCCTCCACCAGGGAGGCGCGCACGTCGCCGTCGGCCGTGGCCAGCACCGCGCTGCGCCGGCTGAAGGGCGCCGGGGCGTCGGCGGCCGAGGCCACCACGTGCACGCGGGCGCCGTCGGGCAGGCGGAGCCTGCGGGCGGCCTTGCGGCGCGCGTCGTCCGAGGAGGGCGACAGCAGGATCTCCACGGCGCCGGCGTCGTCGTCGAGGGCCGCCGGGGAGACCCGCTCGAGGGTGAGGTGCACCCCGGCCGCGAGCCGCTCCAGCAGCACGCCGTCCAGGGAGCTCGGTTCGGGCCGCTCCACCCACACCACCGCGCCCGAGCCGTCGTCGAGGGCGTGGTGGGGCCAGCGCTGCACCTCGTCGGCGGCGACGACCGGCTCGGTGGGCCGCCCGTCGGCGCCCACCCGCAGGTAGAGGCGGTGCTGGGGGTGCGCGAGCCCGGCGGGGTGACCGGCGAGGACGGCGGCCCCGCGCAGGAACGACTCCAGCCCCGCGCCCCGGCCCAGCAGGGTGTCGAAGTGGAGGATGATCTTCATGGCGGCGCCGGCGTCCTCGTCGAGGGCGCTGAGCCGCTGGATCAGCTCCTTCACCGCCGCATCACCGGACCCTCACCGGACCATCGTGCCGTCAGGGCCTGCCGCTGACACCGAGGACCCTGTCGAGCCAGTTGCGGGCGGAGTGCAGCGCGCCCTGCGCCAGCACCGTGTGCTCGAAGGTGCCGAAGCCGTGGACGCCCCCGGACCACACGTGCAGCTCGGCCTGGCCGCCGTGGGCCCAGATCCGGCTCGCGAGCTCCACGGCCTCGTCCCGGAAGACCTCCGCGCTGCCGACCTCGACGAAGGCCGGCGGCAGGCCCGAGAGGTCCGCGGCGCGCGCGGGCGCGGCGTAGGCGGGCACGGCGTCGGTCCCGTAGAGGGGCCCCAGCAGCGAGCGCCACGCCAGCTCGTTCTCCACGGCGTTCCACATGCCGGTGGGGTACTGGCGGGTGGAGCAGCTGACGCCGCGGTCGTCGAGCATGGGCGCCAGCAGCAGCTGCCCGGCCACCTGGGGACCGCCGCGGTCGCGGGCCATGAGCGCGGCGGCAGCGGCCAGCCCCCCGCCGGCGCTGATGCCCGCGAGCACCCCGGCGGCCGGGTTCACGCCCAGCTCCTCGGCGTGCTCGGCCAGGTGCACGAGCCCCGCGTAGACGTCCTCCTGGGGCAGCGGGTAGGGGTGCTCGGGGGCCCGGCGGTACTCGACGGTGGCGACGACGGCGTTGTACCGCTCGACCCAGTCGAGGAACACGTCGGCCCCGCTCCACCGGTTGCCGAGCATCATGCCGCCGCCGTGCACGAAGTAGACCAGCGGGCTGGTGGCGGTCCGGTCCGGGCGGTGCACCAGCGACAGGGGCACCTGCGCGCCGTCGTGGCCGGTGGCGGTCAGGTCCGTGCGCACCAGTCCCCGCTCCGCCACGCGCTGCTGGACGAGCACGGCGGCGGCGTCGTCCTCGGCGCGCTTGAGCGGGACGTCGGCCTCGGTGATCGGCGAGGGGGTCTCGAGCTGCACGGCGAGGGCGGCCGCGACCTCCGGGTCCAGCGGCGGAGCGGGCAGCAGCCCGCTGGCAGACGTCGTCATGTGGTTCACCAGGCCCGTCAGGAACAGCGTCGCGGCAGTGTCTCGGGAGTGCGGAGCCGTCGGTGGCCCGCGCCGGAGGACCAGCGTCCGCCACCGGCGGCGCGGGTGGGAAGCCGCCACGGCGGCGGACTCGGGGGGCTGCGGCGCGCCACGTGGCGGTTGTCCGCCCACCCGCGCGGCAGCCAGCCTTGGTCGCGCCGGGTGACCACCGCCCCGCGCTGCCAAAGGAGGCACGAGAGATGTCCCACACCCCCGCCGCGCGCCGGGCCCCCCGGCTGCTGCGCCGCCCCGCCGGCGTCGCCGCGCTGGCCGCCGCCGGACTCCTGCTGGCCGGCTGCTCCGCCCCCGGCAGCGACACCGCGGCCACCGGCCCGTCGTCGTCGTCGACCCTCGCCGCCGGGGAGAAGCCGAGCTGCGGCACCGAGCCGGTGAAGCTGTCGGCCTACGTCGAGTCGGGCTTCCCGCTGCCGAAGGCGCTGTTCGACGAGTTCACCAAGGCCAACCCCAACGTCACGTTCGACGTCCGCGAGGACCAGTTCGCGGTCATCACGCAGAACGCGCCGCGCGTGCTGGCCGACAACCCGCCGGACCTCATGCGCCTGCCGCAGATGTCGGAGCTGGCCAAGGACGGGCTGCTCAAGGACCTCGACCCGTACGCGAAGGCGTTCGGGTGGGACCAGTGGCCCGCCTCCCAGCTGCAGCAGCTGCGGGTGGGCACCAACGGCGAGCGCGGCTCCGGTGCGCTGCAGGCCCTGGGCCTGAACTTCAGCATGACGGGCGTCTTCTACAACAAGGACCTCGCCGCCAAGATCGGCATGACGCAGGCGCCCACCACGATCGCCGAGCTGGACGACGCGCTCGCCAAGGCCAAGGCCGCGGGCATCACGCCCATCCAGCAGTTCAACGGCGGCGCCACCGGGGGCCTGCTGTTCCCGCTGCAGAACCTCATGGCCGCCTACGGCTCCCCGAGCGAGCTCAACGACTGGATCTTCGACAAGTCCGGCGCGACCATCGACACGCCCGAGAACCTCCAGGCGGCGCAGAAGCTCGACGAGTGGGTCAAGGCGGGCTACTTCGCCTCGGACGCGAACTCCGTCGACTACCCGACCATGATGAGCCGCTTCATCGGCGGCGACGGCCTGTTCATGTTCGACGGCGACTGGGAGTCGGCGAACCTGGACAAGCAGATGGCGGGCAAGGCCGGCTTCTTCCTCATGCCCGCCCGGGAGGCCGGTGGCAAGCAGGCCGCGATGTCGGCGCCGCTGACGTTCGGGATCGCGAACAAGGCGCCGCACGCGGACTGCGCGGCGGCGTTCCTGAACTGGGTGGCCACCGACCAGCAGGCGCGCACGACGACGGTCGAGGTGGGCGGATCGCACCCGATGGGCCCGGCCGACGCCTTCATGCCGCCGACGCAGGCCGGCTCGGTCACCGCGCAGACCCTGGAGGCGGGAGCGAAGATCACCGCCGACGACGGCGCCATGGACTTCCTCGCCAACGCCACCGGCGCGATCTACGCCCAGAGCTGGACCCCCAACCTGCAGAAGCTGGTGGCCGGCCAGCAGACGCCGGACGGGCTGCTGAAGAGCGTGCAGTCCGACTACGAGAGCCAGCTGAAGGGCTGACCTTGGCCGTCTCCGAGGACGAGGCCGGACAGCTGCGGACGCAGCTGTCCGGCCGTTCGCCGGCCGGCGCCCCGCGGGGCCGCTCGCGCCGCTCCCCCGCCGGGCGCCGGGCGGTCGCCGCGGCGGGGTGGCTCTTCGTGCTGCCCGCGCTGGCCTTCTACGGGGTGTTCGTGCTGCGGCCCATCGGGCTGACCCTGCAGTACTCCCTGTACGACTGGAACGGCATCGGGCTGGCGCGCTTCGTCGGGGCGGACAACTACGTCCGCATCGTCACCGACCAGCGCCTGCTGGGGCCGATCCTGCACGCCTTCGAGCTGATCATCTTCTTCAGCGCGGTGCCGGTCGTGCTCGGGCTCCTGGTGGCCAACACCATCCGCGGGATCGCCACCAGCCGCCTCGCCGGCGTGGCCCGCACCGTGGTCTTCATGCCGCAGGTGATCCCGCTGGTGGCCGCCGGCATCATGTGGAGCTGGCTGCTCTCGAGCACCGGGCTGGTCAACCAGCTCCTGCGCGCCGTGGGGCTGGGGTCGCTGACCCGCGCCTGGCTCGGGGACTTCACCACCGCCCTGCCCGCCGTCGGCCTCATCGGCGCCTGGGTGCTGCTGGGCCTGTGCACCGTGCTGCTGCTCGCCGGCATGGGCAAGATCGACGCGGCGCTGTACGAGGCGGCGCGCCTGGACGGCGCCGGCCCCGTGCAGGAGTTCTTCGCGGTGACCCTGCCGGGGCTGCGCCAGGAGATCGCCGTGTGCGTCACGGTCACGGTGATCGCGGCGCTGTCGAGCTTCGACATCGTCTACATCTCCACCCAGGGCGGGCCGGGCGGCGCCACCAGCGTCCCTGGCCTGCAGATCTTCTCCCTGGCGTTCTCCCAGCGCGAGGTCGGGCTGGCCAGCGCGCTGGCGATGACGCTCATGGTGCTCGTCGTCCTCGTGGTGCTGCCCGTCCAGTGGTTCACGCGCAGGGGCGAGCAGTGATCGTCTCGCGCCGGGAGGCGCTGCTCGGGAGGGTGCTGCTCCTCGTCCTCATGGCCGTGACGATCGTGCCCTTCATCAGCCTGTTCGTCACGGCGCTGCACCCCGGGGGCACCTACCCGCAGGGCATCACCTGGCCCGCGCAGCCGCAGTGGGGCAACTTCGCGCGGGCCTTCGAGGCTGCGCAGATGGGGAAGCTGCTGGGGTCCACCCTCCTCATCGAGCTGGGTGTGGTGCCCGCCGCGCTGCTCTTCGCGACCATGGCGGGCTTCGCGCTCGGACAGCTGCGCATCCGGGGCCACCGCGTGCTGCTGGTGCTGTTCCTGCTGGGCCTGACGCTGCCCTTCGAGGGGGTCGTCATCCCGCTGTACTACCAGGTGCGCGAGATGGGGCTCCTCGGCACGCGGTGGGCGATCGTCCTGCCGCTGCTGGGGCTGTACATGCCGTTCGCCGTGGTGTGGATGCGGGCGCACTTCGCGACCGTGCCCGCCGAGCTGTCCGAGGCCGCCCGCGTGGACGGCGCGGGGCTGTGGCAGCTGTTCTGGCGGATCCACGTGCCGCTGGCGCGGCCGGCGCTGGCCAGCCTGGGCATCCTGCTGTTCCTCTGGACGTGGAACCAGTTCCTGCTGGCCATCGTCATGGTGGACGACCCGACGCGGCGCACCATGGCCGGCGCCCTGGGCGCCTTCCAGGGCCAGTACGGCACGGACATCCCCCTGCTGTGCGCCGGCTCGCTGCTCATCTTGGCGCCGACGCTGCTGGTCTTCTTCATCTTCCAGCGGCAGTTCGCGGCGGCGCTGCTCGCCGGCGCCGTGAAGGGCTGAGCAGCCCCCCGCCACCCCAGACCGGCCGTCGGCGCCGGGCCGATCACCGGCGCCGACGGCCACCCCCGTAACGTTCCCGAAACGCCGGCGTCACAAGCCGGAGACGCCGTCTCCCTAGCGTGCGACGACGGCCGACGCACCAGACGTGCCAGCGCGACCCCCCGAGGAGGGTGGATGTTCAAGGACGCGAACGAGGTCACCAGGTACATCAGCGACAACGACGTCAAGTTCGTCGACGTCCGCTTCTGCGACCTGCCCGGTGTGATGCAGCACTTCAACGTGCCCGCAGCCACCGTGGACGAGGACTTCTTCACCGAGGGCCAGATGTTCGACGGGTCCTCGATCCGCGGCTTCCAGGCCATCAACGAGTCGGACATGAAGCTGGTGCCGGACCTCGACACCGCCTACGTCGACCCGTTCCGCGTCGAGAAGACGCTGAACATCAACATGCACATCGTCGACCCGATCACGGGCGAGCCGTACAGCCGCGACCCGCGCCAGATCGCGGCGAAGGCCGAGGCCTACCTCAAGAGCACGGGGATCGCCGACACGGCGTTCTTCGCGCCGGAGGCCGAGTTCTACATCTTCGACGACGTGCGCTTCAAGACCTCCCAGCAGGAGGCCTACTACCACATCGACTCCATCGAGGCCGCGTGGAACACCGGTCGCGTGGAGGAGGGCGGCAACCGCGGGTACAAGACGCCCTACAAGGGCGGCTACTTCCCGGTCCCCCCGACCGACCACTACTCCGACCTGCGCGACCAGATGAGCCTCGCGCTCGACGCGCAGGGCCTCGGCGTGGAGCGCGCCCACCACGAGGTGGGCACCGCCGGCCAGACCGAGATCAACTACCGGTTCGACACGCTCGCGAAGTCGGCCGACAAGATCATGCTCTTCAAGTACATCATCAAGAACGTGGCGTGGGAGGCCGGCAAGACGGTCACCTTCATGCCCAAGCCGCTCTTCGGTGACAACGGCTCCGGCATGCACGTGCACCAGTCGCTGTGGAAGGACGGCTCGCCGCTCTTCTACGACGAGTCCGGCTACGGCGGCCTGTCCGACATGGCCCGCTGGTACATCGGCGGCCTGCTGCACCACGCCCCGTCGCTGCTGGCCTTCACCAACCCGACGGTGAACAGCTACCACCGCCTGGTCCCGGGCTACGAGGCGCCGGTGAACCTCGTGTACTCGGCGCGCAACCGCTCCGCGTGCGTGCGCATCCCGATCACGGGCTCCAACCCCAAGGCCAAGCGCATCGAGTTCCGCGTGCCGGACCCGTCGTGCAACCCGTACCTGGCGTTCTCCGCGATGCTGCTCGCCGGCATCAACGGCATCCAGAACCGGATCGAGCCGCCGGACCCGGTGGACAAGGACCTGTACGAGCTCCCGCCGGAGGAGCACGACGCCATCGCGCAGGTGCCGGGCTCGCTCGGCGCCGTCCTCGACGCGCTCGAGGAGGACCACACGTACCTGACCGACTCCGGGGTCTTCACCGAGGACCTCATCGAGACCTGGATCGAGTACAAGCGGAAGAACGAGATCGACCCGATCCGCTTCCGCCCGCACCCGCACGAGTTCGAGATGTACTACGACATCTGATCCAGCCTCACCGCTGACCTGCGCCTCGGCGTAGAAAACGGCGGGTGACCTGCGAGGACGGCTCCCATCGTCTTCCGGCGTCACCCGCCGTTTGTCGTCCTCTTGTGTAGGTGGTGGGTACTGGGGCTGTCCCGAAGCACAGCGGGACAGGCAGGGGCATGCCCCCGCGTTCGAGCGCTGAGCGGCGAGATGCTGGCCGAACGCCACCACCACGAACACCTCGCCGCCGCCGCCTCGCACCGACGTGGCGAGCGCTACGACGGTCCCGACGTCCACGCCCACGTCGTCGCCATCGACAACAACTCCAACGCCTTCGTCCAGCGCCTCCGCCACGCACTCCGAGCTGACCTACGCACAGCCGCTGCCGGCGCTCCCATCGACGTTCCGGAGACGGTGGTTGTGGGACGGCCCTCCACGAGGGCCGGCTCGATCTCACGCAGCGAGTGTCACTCGATCCCCGCCTGACTGATCAGAAGACTCGCCCGCAGGGTGCGCGATCTACAAGCCGTGCGATGTCAAGGTCGACTCCTGACGCTGCCCGCCCTGCGGTGCTCCCGTCACAACCACCGGCACCCCCTCCTGCGGAGCTCCCACCCATGCACCGTCATCCGGCGCTGACACGCCTGCTCGTCTCAGCGGTCACCGTCACCGCCTCCTTCGTGGGCGTCTCGACGGTCGCGGCCGATCCAGCAGCAGCCGCCTCGTCGATCATCTTCGAACGCGTCGCGGGGGCTGACCGGCTCGCCACGGCGGTGGCCTCCTCCAAGCTCACGTTCCCCCAGGGCGACGCCGACGGCGTCATCCTGGTCAACGGCTGGCGTCCAGCTGACGGCCTCGCGGCCGCCGGCCTGGCCGGAGCGAACAACGCCCCGATCCTGTTCACCAACAAGGACGACGTCCCCCTGCTGGTGCTGGACGAGATCAAGCGCCTCGGCACCAAGAAGATCACCTTGGTCGGGGGCACAGGCGTCCTGGGCGCCAAGATCCCGGTCGACCTGCGCCAGGCAGGCCTCGACGTCACGCGCATCGCCGGCGCCGATCGCTATCAGACGTCGGCGATCGTGGCCGCGGAGACCATCAAGGTGATCGAGGAGTCCGGTGGCCAGCCGCGCCTCGCCTTCGCCACCTCCGGCAGCGACATCGACTTCACACGGACGCTGCCGCTGGCATCGGTCGCCTACGAGCTGCGCGCCCCCATCCTGCTGGGCGACAGAGGGAACAACCCCTACATCACCCACTCGATCGAAGGCGGCTCCATCAAGACCGCCGTCAACACCGAGGCCTACCGCGAGAACCTCCTGCGCACGGTGTCCACCCTGGGGGGCAGCAAGCCGATCGAGCTCAACCTGACGGCCGACCTGGGTCAGCAGGCAGTGGACCTGGCACGGTGGAAGACCGGTTTCACGAACAAGCCGGTGTCGAGCATCGCGCTGCTGGACTCACTGCGGCCCAGTACCGCTGACGCCCTCTCCTCAGCTCCCCTCCTAGGCAGATCCGGAGCCTCCGTGTTCTTCGCGGGGCTCCCCTCGACCCAGACCTACCTCAAGGCGAACGCGTCCGCGCTCACCGGTGCTAAGTGGGTCATCGGGGGTCCGGCCTCGGTCTCGGACCTCGTGGTGGCCGATGCAGCGCAAGCCGCGACACCACCACTGGTGATCGCGCCTCCGGTTGCTGCTCCGGACACCACGCCACCGGCGATCGTCTCCGCCGCCGTCGACGGTCCCCGACGAGTCACCGTCCGCATGAGCCGTCCGGTCACCGCACAGGGTGATGCGCTTGATGCGTCACAGTTCGCCTACAACCCCACGGGGTCGGTCCAGGGCCAGGTCCTCAACCCGATCCCGGGTGGTGCGGTCATCGGGCCTGATGACCGCACGTCCATCACCCTCACCTTTGCTAGCGACCTGGCCACCAGGAACACCTCCACGCTCACCTACGCCGACAGCGACCCCGCCACGGACACCGGTGACGTCATCACCACCAGCGGGGTCCAGCTGGCTCCGCGGGTCCTGACAGGGGTGCTGGACCAGCAGCGCCCGTGGATCACCGGGGCGCGGGTCGTCAACGCTCGCACCGTTGAGCTCACCTTCTCCGAAGCCGTGGTGGGCTCGGGAGGCACCACGCCCTCCATCACCCCTGGACTCTTCGGGTACGCGACCACCTCAGGGGGTGTGCGCACGCCGGCCACGGGCATCTCCGTCGATCCTGACGAATCTAGGAAGCTGCGTCTGCTGTGGGGCGCGGACACGGCGCTGGTCAACGCGACGGCGACCGACGCAGTCGCCTACGCGGATGCCACCCCCTCAGCGACGGCGGGCGACGTGGTCGACCTCGCGGGCAACCAGCTCGCAGACGGTGCCCAGCGCAGCGTTGACGATGCCCGCTTCCCATCCATCACTCGTGCTCAGCTGATCAGCGACGTGGCCAGCGACAACACGTGGTCCACGACGAACGACGTGCTGCGGCTGACGTTCTCCGAGCCGGTGCGTAGCGGGGCCAACGGCTCCCCGACACAGCAGGACGTTCGAGACCTCCTCGGCGTCAACGGCATCACCTACAACGGGGGCTTCGTGCTGTACGAGAGGGACCCCTCCAACCCCACCGTCCTGATCCTCACCGTCCGCGCTCAGACGATGAGCTCCGGCCTGACTCGCGGCGCCTCGGTGCCCGGCGGTGTGACAGCGACGGTCTTCAACGACGACGGCAACTCCACCACCGCGGCGGCCCCGGGCGTGGTGCTGGAGTAGGTCCCTCCCGTGGCTGGTGCACCTGTGCAGTGCGGAGGTGCACCAGCCGTGGACTGCGGGGTCCGCGAGCTTCAAGAGCCTTGGGTCGGGGCGACGTCAGCTGCTTCGGCTGCGCCTGATCCAGGCGTGCGCGAGGAAGTCGGACATCTTGACCAGGTCACGGTCTGCCGACGATCGCCGTGCTGCCCGTCCGACCAGCGACACGCTGACCATCGGGCTCAGGTGCTCAGCCGACGACTAGCGGCTCCGGCGGCTCATCACACACATCGTCACCACCGCACGGACCCTCGCGGAGGTGAGCGAGGGGCCGGCGGCGTCTCAGCGCCC
This sequence comes from Quadrisphaera sp. RL12-1S, assembly GCF_014270065.1. Taxonomy (NCBI): domain Bacteria; kingdom Bacillati; phylum Actinomycetota; class Actinomycetes; order Kineosporiales; family Kineosporiaceae; genus Quadrisphaera; species Quadrisphaera oryzae. The sequence continues at coordinate 206,855 of NZ_JACNME010000005.1, forward strand.
ACCGCCGATCAGATCGCCGACGAGACCCGTCGGCCTCGCTAGGACGGGGCATCACCATCTCGACGCACGTCGGCCAGTACAAGCAGAAGACCGGTAGTTCGCAGTGTGCCTGCGGCACCGCTGCGAACGAAATACGCCTTGCTGGCGTGCGGCTCAGGACTGATCACAGTGCTCGCTGGATGATTGACAGCGGGGAGGTCACTCAGAGTGACACCCGCGGCAAGAGCCCCGTGTCGTGGTCCACAGTGCCACCGGTCCCCATCTGGTCCTCAACGCAGCCGAGAACACCTGTTCAGAGCCAACGGCGACCAACGGCAGCTGCGCAGCTCGAGGACCACGTCGGCACATCTGCGCTGCTCAGCGGCCTGCTCCTGAGCTGCGAGATGTACTACGACACGTGATCCATCAGGTCCCTCGAGCCCGCGGTGCCGGGGCGGCTCGCGGCGGTTACCGTGGTGCTGATGGACATCGAGGGCGCGGTGGCAGGCGGCCTCCCGTGAAGTTCGGCCGCCACAGAGCACGACGCGGCGCTCCCGCGCCGGAGGTCACCGTCCAGGCGCCATCCGCGGTCGACGGTGCGGCCCAGGCCGGGCGCACGCTGAGCGGGCCCGGGTTCGGGGGCGCACGCGCCCACGGGGTGGTCCTGACCCGTGACGGCTGGCCGCTGCCCGCCGCCACGGTGACCCTGCTCGCCATCGAGGGCGCCGGCAGCGCGCGCGCCACCAGCGCCTCGGACGGCAGGTTCGTCCTCACCGACCTCGAGCCCGGCCCCGCCACGCTGCTGGTGGCCTGCGCCGGGCACGAGCCCTTCGCCAGCACCGTGGTGGTGCACTCCCCGAGCGCCACCAGGCCCGAGGAGGTGGTCGTCGACCTCGGTGAGCTCCGCCTGAACCGCGTGGGCGCTGCCGACCTGCCCCCCGCCGGGCGCTGGAAGATCGACCCCGACCACACCTCCCTGACGGCCACCGCCCACCACCTCGGCCTCTCCGCGGTCACCGGGCGCCTCTCCGTCCTGGAGGGGTCCATCGACGTGGCGGAGCCCTTCACCGGCTCCTCGGTGCTGGTGCGCATCGACGCGGCCAGCGTCGACACCGGCGTCCGGGCCCGGGACGAGCACCTGCGCAGCGCCGACTTCCTCGACGTCGAGCAGCACCCGTTTATCACCTACGAGGGGCGGGGCCTGCTGCCCGACGGCGCCGGGGGGTGGCAGCTGGACGGCCAGCTGGTGCTCAACGGCACCGCCCGCCGGGTGCCGCTGGCGCTGCGGTGCACCGGCACCGGCACCGACCCGTGGGGCGGCCACCGGGTCGCCTTCCAGGCCACCGCCCAGCTGAGCCGCAACGACTTCGCCATGAAGTGGAAGGAGACGTTCGGCCTGGGCGTGGCCATCTTCGGGACCACGCTGCGGGTCACGATCGACCTCGAAGCCGTCCGCGAGACCTGACCCGCCGCCACGAAGGAGCACTCCGCCCGTGTCCTCACCCCGCCGCGCCCTCGTCGTCGTCGACGTCCAGCTCGACTACGCCAGCGGTCCGCTGCAGATCCAGCACCCTCCGCTGGAGGAGTCGGTCCCGCAGGTGGTGCGCGCGCTCGACGCCGCCGCGCAGGCCCGGGTGCCGGTGGTCGTGGTGCAGCACGACTCCGGCGAAGGCGCTCCGGTCTTCGACCCGACGCAGCCCGGCTTCGCCCTCCACCCCGACGTCGAGGCGCACCGCCGCGACGACTGGTGGTCCGTGACCAAGCGGTTCGGCAGCGTCTTCGCGGGCACGGGCCTCGCTGAGCGGCTGCGCGAGCAGGGCGTGGACACGGTGGCGCTGGTCGGCTTCATGACCAACAACTGCATCCTCGCCTCGGCCGTGGAGGCCGAGGGGCTGGGGTTCGCCGTGGAGGTGCTGCGCGACGCGACGGGCGCCGTCCACCTGGCCAACGACGCCGGCGCGGTGGACGCCGAGACGCTGCACCGCACGCTGATGGCGCTGCTGCACTCGAACTTCGCGAGCGTCACGGACACCGCGTCCTGGGTCGCCTCGCTCGACGGCGCGGAGCTCGCGAGCGGCAGCGACCTCGTCTCCTCCGCGACGGCCGGCGCGGAGGCCGCGGCGTCCGCCTCCTGAGCCAGGGGACCGGGGACCTGAGCCGGGCTGTGGCTGCTCGCGACCGCCGGTCACCCGGTCGGCGGTCGCGCCGGGGAGCGCCTCCCGCGCGGTGGACAGCCTCTCCTACCCTCGTGACGTGCCTGCTGGGACGGCCGTCATCGCGCTCCTCGTCGTCGTCGTCGTGACGCTGCTGCTCGGCGCCGTGCTGCGCCGCCGCACCGGTCGCGCCCGGACCGCCACCGGGGACGCCCACGACCTCGCCCCGGCAGCGGACTACGGCGACCGCGCCACCCTCGTGCTGTTCTCCACGCCCACGTGCGCCCGCTGCCCCGCCACCGCCCGGCAGCTGGACCGGCTCGCGCAGGCCCACCCCGGCGTGGCGCGCCTCGACGTCGACCTCACCCGGCGGCCCGAGCTGGCCAGCCGCTTCTCCGTGGCCCAGACCCCGACCGTGCTGGTGGTGGACGCCTCCCGCACGGTGCGCACCCGCTTCGGCGGGCCGCCTCGCCCCGCCGACGTCTCGGCGTCGCTGATCGCCGTCCTGGAGGAGACCGCCCGTGCATGACGTCCAGGGAGTGGACCCTCGCTCCCCCCGCTTCGGAGCCGCCATCACCAGCGTGCTGCTGGCCGTGGCCCTGGTGCTCACCCTGACCGAGGGCACGCAGGTGATCGGCGTGCTGCTGCTGGCGGCGCTGTCGGCGCTGTTCGCCTGGGGCGGCTTCGCGGGGATCCGCCGCCACCCCTACGCCGCCCTGTTCCGCCGGTGGGTGCGCCCCCGCCTGGCTCCCCCGGGGGAGCTGGAGGACCCGGCGCCGCCGACGTTCGCCCAGCGGGTGGGCCTGGTGATCACCGCCGCCGGCGTGGTCCTGGCCGTGGTCGGCGTGCCCTTCGCGGCGGCGGTGGCGGCGGCGCTGGCCCTGGTGGCCGCGCTGCTCAACGCCGTCTTCGACGTCTGCCTGGGCTGCCTGCTCTACGTGTGGCTGGTGCGCACCGGCCTGGCCCGCCCCGGCGGACGGACGCTCAGCCGCCCCTGACCCGGGGTGTCACGCTGCGTCACTCCTCGACCACGAGCAGGTGGTGGTGCACCACCTGGCGCAGCGCTGACCTGTGGGGCCGCACCACCGCTCCCGATCATCCGTCGCTCTGGGTAGCGTCACGGGGTGCCCGAACGCCCCACGGCGCCGCGACGAGCCCCGGTGAGCGCCGTCCTCGTGGTGCTGCTGGCGGTGCTCGCGGCGGTCCTGGCGCCGGGCGCCGCAGCACGGGATCTGACGACGCCGGCGACCACGAGCGCCGCCCCCGCGCTGTGCGCTCAGGACGCGCAGGCGGCGCCGTCGACGTCCCCGTCAGCCGGGGACGACCTCCCGGACGGCGTGACCAGCGCGGCTGCGCCCAGAACGGTCGAGAGCGCTGCCCTCGTGACGCAGCACCCGGGCTCCCCGGGCCCGGTGGGCACCCGGGCGCCCCTCACCGTCCCCGACTGAGGGCGTCCCCCGACCGTCGCGCGCCTCCTCACCCGCCGCTGCTGACCTCGCTGGCGCCGGGTGCTCCGCTCCCCCTTCCCCGACCACGCCCCCGCGGTGATCGAGCCCAGGTCCCGCGCGCTGCTGCACCATCCCCCGAGGTGACCCGTGTCCACTGCTCCCACCGCCCCCGCCCGCCCCTCCGCCACGGCCCCCGAGCACCACGTGGTGGTGGTCCGTCCCCTCGTCGAGGCGGACCTCGCCGCGTCCAGCGCCCTGCACGCCCTCACTCCCCCGTCGGCTGCCCTGGACGTGCCCGCGGCGCTCGGCGCCGGCTTCCTGCGTGCCTGGCACCTCGCCCACCTGTCTCCCCCGCACGCCGTGGCCCTCGTGGCGGAGCAGGTCGACGACGACGACGCCGCCACGCGCGGCGCCCGGCCGCGGATCGCCGGTGTCCTGCTGGGGGTGCTCGACGGCTCGGCCCACCGCGAGCACCTGCTGCGCGAGTGGGGGCCCCGGCTCATCGGTGCCGCGGTCTCAGCCGTCCCGTCCCGGGGTGCGCTGCGGGCCCTGCCGGGGGTGCTGCGGCACCACGGCGGTCCCGTGGTCCAGGCGGTGACGCTGCTGCCGACCCGCGGTGGGACCGCGGCCCGGGTGCGGCGGGCCGAGACCGCCGCACGGGCCGGGCAGCGGTCGGCGGTGCTCGAGGCCCTGGTGGTCGAGCCGTCGCTGCGCGGCGCCGGCGTCGGGAGCCAGCTGCTCGGCGCGCTGGCAGCACACGCTGCTGGTGCCGGGCTGGACCGCGTCGAAGCGCGCGTGCCCTGGGGCACCGGCGTCGAGGGGTTCTTCACCGCGTGCGGCTGGACGGCGTCGACCACGCGTCCCGGTCCCCGCGGTGGCTTCGAGACCCGGGTCCACCGGGACCTCTGACGCCTCGCGCCCCACCCCCGGAAACCCGTGGCGCCGGGGACCCGCGGGGGTAGACCCTCAGGCGTGATCGACTCGCACCAAACCGCAGACCTGGCGTGGCGCGCACCCGTCACTGACGAGGAGCTCGTCACCCTCACCCTCGCCCACGGCGGCGCTGCCTCGCCGGGGTGGTGGGACCGGGTGCACCCGCACTCGCTGGGCTGGGTGACCGCCCGTGACGGCTCCGGTGAGCTGGTCGGCTTCGTCAACGTCGCCTGGGACGGCGCTGACCACGCCTTCCTCGTCGACACCAAGACCCATCCGCGGCTGCAGCGGCGAGGCCTCGGCACGGAGGTGGTCCGCCAGGCGGTCGTGCAGGCCAGGAACGCCGGGTGCGAGTGGCTCTTCGTGGACTTCGAGCCGCACCTGGCGCCCTTCTACCTCGGCGCCTGCGGCTTCCGCACCACGGCAGCGGGCCTCGTGCACCTGCCCACCCTCGACGCAGGTGCCCGCCGCCCCTAGGCTGATCAGCAGAGCCCCAACTGTAGTCAGGACCGGCAGCGGACCCCGCTGCGCAGTCCTGGTGGAGTGGTCTCGCAGCGCGTGCCGCGAGTGGGCCGATGAACCCCGTCGGCCTCGCCATGCCTGGAGACACTCGCGATGAGCTCTCACCCGACCACCCGTCCTCCCTTCGCGCCGCGCCGCCGCGGGAGCGCCGCCCTCCTGACCGCGCTGGTGGTGGACTCGCTCGGCAACGGGCTCTTCCTGCCGCTGTCACTGGTCTTCTTCCTCCGGCTGACCGACGTGCCCCTCGCCCAGCTGGGGCTGCTGCTGACGCTGGCGAACGCCCTGGCGCTGCCGGTCCCCGTGGGCGTCGGGGTGCTGGTCGACAGGCTCGGAGCACGGCCGCTGGTGGTGTCCGCGCAGCTGCTGCAGGCCGTCGGCTTCGCGGCGTACGCACACGTCCACGGGGCCGTCGGCGTGTTCGCGGCGTCGGTGCTGGTCGCCGTGGGGGTGCGCGTCTTCTGGTCTTCGGTGTTCACCGCGATCGCCGAGGCCGCCGAGGCCGACGGGGCCGACGGGGCCGACGGGGCCGACGGGGCCGACGGGGCAGCCCGTCTGGGACGGGCCTGGAGCACCGACACGTGGTTCTCGGTGGCGAACGGCGCCCGCACCGCCGGGCTCGCGGTCGGCGGCCTGGCCACCGGCCTGGTCATCGCGGACGGGCGCGACGGCACCTACGCGGCGGTCGCGTACGCCTCGGCGCTCTGCTTCGCCGTCGCCGCAGTGCTCATCGCCGTCGTCGTCCCCAGCCCTCGTCGGGCGCGGACGTCCCGCCCGGCGGACCGAGGTGCCGCGGCCGGTCCCGGAGGCGTGACGGGTTACCGCGTGCTGCTGCGTGACAGGCCGTTCGCCGCGCTCACCGCGCTCAACACCGTCTACGCGCTGACCAGCATGATGCTCGGGCTCGCGCTGCCGACGGTGGTCCTCAGCGTGCTGCGGGCCCCGGGCTGGCTGACGGCTGCGGTGCTGGCCGGCAACGCGCTGCTCATCGCGGTGCTGTCCGCCCCCGTCGGGCTGCGGACGGCCCGGTTCCGCCGGACCCGTGTGCTCGTGGTGGCCTCGGGGCTGTGGACGGCGTGGGCGCTGGGGATGGCGCTGCTGGCACCCGGGCGGCTGGGGGTCGTCGTCGTCCTCCTGGTGTCGGTCACGCTGCTGTTCACCGCGGCGGAGCTGCTGCACGCCCCGGCCTCGACGGCCCTGGCCGCTGCTGCTGCCCCCGAGGGGGCACGAGGCCGCTACCTGACGGTCTTCCAGTACTCCTTCACGGTGGCGTCGATCGCAGCGCCAGCCTTCTTCACCGCGCTGGCATCCGTGGCCAGCGCCCTGCCGTGGCTGGTGCTGGCCGGGCTGAACGCGGTGAGCACCGGCGTGCTCCTGCGCCTCGAGCGCCGACTCCCGCCGGCGTCGCTGCGAGGCTGACCCCGTGCACGTGGTGCAGTCGGGCACGGTCGACGTCGGCGGGGTGCGGCTGACCTGGCACCGCAGCGGGCCCCGGAGACCACCCCGTCCGACGGTGGTGCTGGCGCACGGCCTCTGCGACGACGCCGCGTGTTGGGGCCGCACAGCGCGGGACCTGGCGCAGGAGCACGACGTGGTCTCCTTCGACGCTCGCGGCCACGGCGCCTCGGACCGGGCTGCGGACTACTCGCTGCAGGCGCACACCCGGGACCTGGTGAGCCTGGTGCGCGCACTGGGCCTGGAGCGGCCCGTGCTGGTCGGGCACTCCATGGGGGGTGTCCACGCGGTGCTGGCGTCGGCTGAGGTTGAGGTGGCCGCCCTGGTGCTGGAGGACCCCGCCTGGCCGGACCCCCCGGCGGACGGGAGCAAGGACGCGGAGGCCAGCCGGGGACGTCAGGTGGAGGTCGCCGCCCTCCCCGGGGCACGTCGGTGGGAGCGAGGCCGCGCCCTGCACCCCGCGTGGGACGACGACGACCTGCGCTCCTGGTCGCTGGCTCAGACCCTGGTGGACCCCGACGCGGTCCGATGGTTCGACTCCTGGCCCGCCGCCAACCGCTGGGAGGAGCACGTCAGCACGCTGACCTGCCCGGGGCTGCTCCTGCACGGCACGCCGAGCGCGGTGAGCCCGGCGATGGCCGCACGGGCCCGCGCGCTGTGGCCGCAGCTGCGGGTGGTGGAGGTGGCCGGGGCCGGGCACGACGTGCGCCGCGACAGGTTCGACGGCTTCTGGCGGGGGCTGCGCGGCTTCCTGGAGGCGCTACGGTGATCGGCTGCCCACCCCCCGGAGGACCCCCGTGGACGCCAGCGACACCACCTCGGCCCGACGGCGCCGTGACCGCGCCGACGCCCTGCAGGCCGAGGCCGACGCGGTGGTCAGCGAGCTCGGTCTCGACGGCCCGCTGCTGGGGGCGGTGGGCGAGCCGCACCGGGTGGGCAGCTCGCGGCTGGGGCTCATGGTGTGGCGCGACATCGACATCACCGTGGTCTGCCAGCGCCTCGACGTCGTCGTCGTGAGCGATCTCGCCGGGACGCTGCTGCGGCGCGGGGACGTGCGCGAGGTGACCCTCCGCTCGGAGGTGGGCCGGCTCAACACCGACCCCGCCACCTACCCGGACGGCCTGTACCTGCAGGTCAGGTACGCCCCGGCCCACCGCGAGGAGTGGAAGCTGGACGTGTGGTTCGTGGACGAGCCCGAGCGCCAGCCCGACCTGCGCCACGTCCGCAGCCTGCCCGCGCTGCTGACGGAGCAGGCGCGCGACGCGGTGCTGGCGGTCAAGGAGCACTGGGCCGCCCGCTCGGAGTACGGCACCTCGGTGACGAGCGCCGACGTGTACCGGGCCGTCCTGGAGGACGGTGTCCGCGACGTCACCGGCTTCGACGCCTGGCTCGCCAGCAGGCCCGCCGGGCGCCGCTGACCGTCAGCGCGACCGACCGTCAGCGCAGCGGCGGCGTGCGCGGCGGCGCGACCCGCCGCGAGCCCGTCGCCTCGAACGCGGCGGCCAGGCGCAGCAGCCGGGTGTCGTCGTAGGCGCGCCCGGCGAGGGTCAGCCCGACGGGCATGCCGGTGTCGTCCATGACGCCCATGGGGACGGTCACGGTGGGGATGCCGAGGTGGCGGACCGCGAGGTTGCCGTTGGCCACCCAGACGCCGTTGCGCCACGCGGCGTCGGCGGCGGCCTCGTCGACGTCGGCGGTGGCCGGGCCGACGTCGGCCACGGCGGGGAAGACGACCGCGGCCAGGCCCAGGGCGTCCATCCAGTCCTCGACGTCGGCCTTCCGCGTGGCCTCCAGCCCGCGCAGCCCGGCCTCGATGCCCGGCACGTCGGCGTAGGAGGCGCCCGGGTGGTCGCGGACCCACTGCGGGTAGGTGGGCAGGTCGTCGTCGAAGCCGGTGTACCGGTCCGGCAGGGCTCCGGCGGGGTGGGGGAAGATCCGCGCACCGTCGACGCCGGCGAGGGTGCTCAGCGCCGGGTCGCCGTTGGCGTCCAGGAAGTCCTCGAAGGCCCAGGCGGCGAGGTCGGTCACCTCACGGCGCAGGAAGTCGGCCGGGACCAGGCCGCGGGTGGCGATGGTGGGGGCGCCGGCGCGGTCGCCCTCGTAGTGGGTCACCGCGGGGAAGTCGACCTCGACCACCTCGGCGCCGGCGGCCTCGAGGTCCGCGCGGGCGGCCTCCCACAGGGCGATGACGGAGGCGCGGGTCTCGATCCGCTGCCCGGTCGGGCCGCCGATGCCGGTGCCCGTGCCGGCGTCGGGGTCGGCGTTGACGTACATCCGCGGCACCCCCACGCGCGCGCCGCGCAGCACCTCGCGGGCGGCGTCGACGTCGTCGACGGCGAGCGCCGGGTAGGACTCCGGGCGCACCGCGGACGCGGCGGGGAGGGCCACCCACGGCTGGGAGCGCCACAGGTCGCCGCGGGTGAGCGGGTCGTCGGCGACGACGACGTCGAGCACCTCCAGCAGGTCCGCCACGGAGCGGGTGTGCGGGACGACGACGTCCATGGTCGGCACCAGCGGCCAGTTGCCCCGCGTGGAGATGACGCCGCGGGAGGGGGTGTAGGCGACCAGGCCGTTGTTGCTGGCGGGCCCGCGCCCGCTCGACCAGGTCTCCTCCCCCAGGCCGAACGCGGCGAAGCTCGCGGCGGTCGCCGTCCCGGACCCGTTGGACGAGCCGGAGGCGAACGGGGCGGTGAGCCAGTCGGCGCTGTACGGGCTCTCGGCGCGTCCGTAGACGCCGCGCTGCATGCCTCCGTTGGCCATGGGCGGCATGTTGGTCAGGCCCAGGCAGACCGCGCCGGCGGTGCGCAGCCGTTCGATGGTGAAGGCGTCGCGCTGGGCCACGAGGTCGGCGAAGGCCGGGCTGCCGGCCGCGGCGGTGAGGCCGCGCACGAGGTAGCTGTCCTTGGCGGTGTAGGGGATGCCGTCGAGGGGTCCGAGCGACTCCCCGCGGGCGCGGCGCTGGTCGGAGGCGCGCGCCTCCTCGTGGGCCGCGGGGTTGAGGACGACGACGGCGTTCAGCGCGGTCTCGGTGCCCGGGGCGTCGTAGGCGGCGATGCGGGCGAGGTGGGCCTCCAGCAGCGAGACGGCCGTGGCGCGTCCGTCGGCCAGGGCTGCACGCAGGTCGGCGATGGAGGCCTCGACGACGTCGACGTCCTGACCGTGCGCCTGGGGGGCCATGGGTGTCACCTCTCGCTGGGGCTACCTAACCGACAGCCTTTCGGTTAGCGTGCCCTGATCGTGGGGCACCCACCCCCGGTTCCGCAACACCCCAGCCCCGACCGAGGAGCAGGAGCCCCGCCGATGACGACCGCGATGCCCGCCGAGTGGGAGCCCCACGAGCGCACGTGGATGGCCTTCCCTCCGCCCAACGCCACGTTCGGCGAGGTGGGCGGCGCTGACCTGCAGCGCGCCCGGGTCGCGTGGAGCCGGGTCGCGAACACCGTGGTGGGCTTCGAGCCGGTGCGGATGCTCGTGCGACCCGAGGACGCCAGCGCCGCGCGCGAGCTGCTCGACCCCCGCGTGCAGCTGGACGAGGTGGGCCTGGACGACTCCTGGCTGCGCGACTCCGGGCCGACGTTCGTGCGCTCCGAGCTCGGTGACGTGCGCGCGGTCGACTGGACCTTCAACGGCTGGGGCGGGCAGAGCTGGGCCGCGTGGGACCAGGACGCGCTGGTGGCGCGGCACGTGGCGGGGCTCGCCGGGGTGCCCGTCGCGTCGTCGTCGCTGGTGACCGAGGGCGGCGGCTTCCACGTGGACGGCGAGGGCACGGTGCTGCTCACCGAGACCGTGCAGCTGGACCCGGACCGCAACCCCGGGTGGACCCGCGAGCAGGTCGAGGCCGAGGTGCACGCCCAGCTGGGCACGTCCACGGCCATCTGGCTGCCGCGCGGACTGACCGCCGACTACGGGGAGTTCGGCACCCGCGGCCACGTCGACATCGTCGCGGCGTTCACCGCCCCCGGCGAGGTGGTCGTGCACACCCAGACCGACCCCGGCCACCCCGACCACGAGGTGTCCGCCGAGGTGGCCGAGCTGCTGCGCGCCGCCACCGACGCCCGAGGTCGCCGCCTGCGGGTCACCGAGCTGCTCGCCCCGGTGGTGGGCGAGGTGGACGGCGAGCTGGTCGACCACTCCTACGTCAACCACTACGTGGCCAACGGGGTCGTCGTGCTCTGCGGCTTCGCCGACGAGCGCGACGCGGACGCGGCGCGCGTGCTGGCGCAGGCCTACCCGGGCAGGGAGGTGGTGCTGGTGGACGCCCGGGACGTCTTCGCCTTCGGCGGCGGCATCCACTGCATCACCCAGCAGCAGCCGGCCTGAGGCGCGGCCGGTGGCTCGCCCGACCTCGCCGCTGCTCTCCCGCGGCGCCATCCTCACGGCCTCGCTGGACCTGGTGGACGTCGCCGGCGACTTCACCATGCCGCGCCTCGCCCGGGCCCTCGGGGTGAGCGCGTCGTCGCTGTACCACCACGTGCCGGGCGGGCGCTCCGACGTCGTCGAAGGCCTGCGCGGGCTGGTGTGCGCGGGGCGGATGCCCGACCAGCGCGTCGACGGCGAGGACTGGCGGGCCTTCGCCGAGCGCTGGGCCCGCGGCTACCGCGGCGCGATGGCCGCGCACCCCCACGTCGTCCCCCTGCTCACCGCGCAGACGGTCAGCGACCCCGAGGTCCTGGCCAGCTACGAGGCGCTGGTCGAGGTGCTGGTGCAGGACGGCTTCGACGACGCCACCGCCCTGCACGTGGTGGCGGTGCTCGACTGCTTCGTGCTCGGCTCCGCCCTCGACGCCGGTGCCCCCGCGGAGGTCTGGGACGACGACGACGAGCGCCGCCCGCGCCTGTCACGCGCCGTGCGCGCCGCGGAGTCCCAGCCCGGAGACCGCTCTGCGGCCACGTTCGAGCTGGGCCTGGGCAGCCTGCTCACCGGCCTGGAGCTCGCGCACCGGTCAGGTGCGGCAGCCGAGGGCGCCTGACCACCGGGCCTCGACGAGGACCTCCTCCACCCGCACGTGGTGCCCCGAGCCCGCCGGTACCGGCGCGCCTCCGGGGTCCGCCACACCAGATCCCTACGGTGATCGACATGAGCGCTGCGGTCGGCTCCAGCCCACCAGACGTCACCGCGGCCGCGAGGCGCCTCAGCCCGGTGGCGGGGGCGGCCCTGGGCGTCTCCTGTGCGGTGCTGGCACTCGTCCCGTGGCTGGCGGGAGGCGCGCGACTCCCCCAGCAGGTGCTCTGGGCGGAGCCCGTGCCGTCCCCCCTGCCGGTCGCGCTGCTGCCGCTGAGCCCCTTCTCCCTCATCGACGTCCTCGCGGTGCTCGTCGTGGGACCTGCGCTCGCCGGTGCCGCGCTGCGCCTGGTGCGTCGCTCGCGCCGGATGACCGTCGACCGCCGGTCGGTGCTGGGGGCGGGTGCCGGTGTGCTCGGCGTCCAGGCCGTGACGGGCGTCCAGGCGCTCACCACGGTGGCCTCGGGGTTGCCGGAGCGCACCGCCTCGGACGTCTACCTCGCCGCGCTCGCGCTGCTGGTGGCGACCGGGGTGGGCACGGGGCTCGTGCTGCTGGCGCTCCTCACCGCCGAGCCGAAGGCGCCGGTGGTGCTCGGCGTCACCCTGACGGCACTGCTCGCAGGCGGGTGGCCCACGGCGGTGCTGGCTCCCCTGGGGCTCCTCGGCGTCCTCGGCCCCGTCGGGGGACGGCTCGGCACGAACGGCTCGCTGGAAGCGGCGTGGCTCGCTCCGGTGGCGGTCGGAGCGGTGATCGGGTGGGCCGGTCTGCGCACGCGCGGCCGGGCGCTGGCCGCAGCAGCCGCGCTCCTGCTCCTGTGGGCCGGCCCGGCGGTGATCACCGCGGTCACGATGGCGGTGGGCTACCGGGTGGCATGGCACTACCCCGGGGAGCTGGTCGGCTACGGCGCGCAGGTGCTCCTGGCGTCCCTGTCCAGCACCGGCTCCACGGTGCGCGCCATCGCGCTCGCGGCCGCGGTCGCCGTCGTCGTGGGCGGTGCGATCGCCGTGGCACGCAGGGGCACCCCGCGACGGGACGACGCCGGGGTCGACGACGCCGGGGTCGACGACTCAGGCCCCGCATGAGGCCGCCAGGGGCCTCGTCTCACGTTCCGTAAGGCGCTGATCACGCTTCTGACCTGCCCCGATGGACTCCACCGGGCTGTCAGTGGTGACCCCTAGCGTGATCGACATGACCTCCAGCGCACCCCCGCGGTGGGCCCTGGGCGACCCCGCCGAGGACCCCACCTCCGGGAGCGCCCCGGAGGAGCCCTTCGACCTCGACACCGAGGCTGACGACCCGGACCACCCGGCTGAGGCGGGGGCCCGCTTCAGCACCTCCTGGTGGACCCACCAGCTGACGTCCGACCCGCTGACGGGGACGATCGCCGAGCGCCGCCGGATCCGACCCGCCGTAGCGGCGCTGGTCGCCTGCGAGCCCGGCGCGACCGTCATCGCCGGGGTCGACGCCCTGCACACCGCCCTGAACACCTCTGGCACGGGCGCGGGTGTGGGCCTGAGCAGCCGGGAGTGGACCGAGGTCACCGCCGCGGTGGAGCGGGCCACCTCCTACCTGTTCGCTGTCAAGCTCGCCACCATCGCCGGGCTGGACGCCGCCAAGCTGTCCGAACGACCCTCACGCGCGGCGGCCAGAGACTCCCGCCGACCCGCCTCCGATGAGCTGGCCCCTGTGCTGCGGATCTCCGGACGCACCGCCACATCCCTGGTCGGCCTGGCCCGCCAGGCCGCCGACCTGCCTGCCGCCGAAGAGGCCCTCCTGGCCGGGGTGATGACCGCAGCGCAGTTCCAGGTCCTGGCCGACATCTGCCGGCGGCTGCCCGATGGTCCCGACGGAGACCGCGCACGGGCCCAGGTGGAAGCCCAGGCCGTCAAGGCAGCGGCCACCTTGAGCCGGACCCGGCTGCTCGACGCCCTGCACGAGGCCGCCCTGGCGGCAGATCCGGGGTTCGCGGCGCGGTCGATGGCGGCGGGGGTCGAGCAGCGCGACGTGGTCCTGCGGCCTTCCTCGGTGCCGGGCTGCCAGCAGGTGGTCGCCACCCTGGAGACCGCCGACGCGGCGCGGGTGTGGCAGGTGATCCAGCAGATCGCCGCCCAGGCCAAGGACGGGGACACCTACGCCCCCGACACCACCGCCGACGGGCCCGAGCAGGACCACGAGGAGGAGCTGCGCAGCCTGGCCCAGCGCCGCGCTGACGTCTTCGTCAGCCTGGTCGTGGGGGACTTCTCCCCGACCCCGCAGATCATCGCCGAGGCTCTGGGACAGCCAGCCCCCGATGCTGACGGCGACAGCGACGACGACGACGGCGACGACGACGAGGACGGGCAGGACGCCGGGTCCCCCGGTCAGCCACCGGTGGGCGAGCTCGCCCCGGACACCCGCAAGCCGGTGCGCATCCCCACCCCTGAGCAGCGGGCGCGCCTCTCCGAGATCCACATCGTGGTCCTGGCCGATGACCTCGCCGACCTTGACGACCCCGAAGACCCCGACGGGCCGAGCAGCGACCCAGATGACGGCCCAAGGGACGGCCCTGGCGGTGAAGACCCACCGCCGGGTCCGAGCAGCCCGAGCCCGCCGCTGGCCGACACCTTCGGGACCCCGCCGAGCAGCGCTCCACCCTGCCCGCCACGAGAACGACCCCGCTCCACAACTGCACCCGCCTCCCCCAAGCCCACCGGCCAGCCCACGACGGCGCCGGTGCCCACCCCGCCACGCCCCCGCAGCCCCCAGAACACCCAGAACACCCAGAGCGCCCGAGCCCCCGGGGCGCCTGCGCCTGCCCCCATCAGTGCACGGGGCGCGCAGCGGCTGCGGGCTGCTCGTGCTGCTCGCTCCGCCCGCCGCGCCCTGGCCGGGTACGGACCCTTCGGCCACGTCCCCGGCATCGGACGCCTCGCCCCCCACACCACCCGCACCGCGGTCCGCGCAGCCCGCTGGCGGCGCCTGGTCGCCGACCCCACCACCGGGGTGCTGACCCACCGCTCCCGCTGGACCCTGCCCGCCCCCGACACCCTCCCCACCCTCACCACCCGCAGCACCACCCAGCACCTGGCGCTGCTGCTGGCCCAGACCGCAGCCCCCGACCCGAACGACCCCGCAACCCGCATCGAAGTCACCTACCGACCCTCAGTGCTGCTGGCCGCCCACGTGCGCACCCGCGACGGGGTCTGCATCTCCCCGGTCTGCCACCACAGCGCCCGCGCCGGGGCCACCCAGCTGGACCACACCACCGCCTGGGGCCCGGCGACCCCCACCCGCCTGCGCGGAGGACTCACCCAAGCCGGCAACCTCGGCTGCATCTGCCAGCGCTGGCACACCGCCAAGACCCACGGCGGCTGGGACCTGACCCAGCCCAGCCCCGGCACCTTCACCTGGACCTCACCGACCGGACGGGTCTACCACCGCAGCGCCACCCCCCTGCTGCCCGACCTCACCGACGTCCTCGGCGCCGACCCGTGGAGTGCTCCTGGACCGCACAGTCGGGCCGACGCATCGGCCGGCCCTCACGCCGGGCAGGCCCGGTAGGCGTAGCCGGCGTCGTCGGGGGTGAGCAGGTCGTGGTCGCGCAGCACCCGCTGCAGACCGCCGCTGCGGCCACGGGCCTCGGCGCACACCCGCGCGAAGCCGTCGGCACCCAGCTCGTCGGTGTACTCGACGTCGAGCACCACCGGGTAGTGGTCGGTGTAGGCGCTGCACTCGTCGAAGGCCTCGCAGGACTCGGCCACCGCCAGGTCGTACCCGGCGGCGCGCAGCCGTGCTGACAGCTCGGGGGCGTTCTTCTGCGCGACCGCCAGCCCCGCCTGGTGCGCGACCCGGGCGTACTCCACCGCCAGCGTGGTGGCGCCCTGGGCGGTCAGGTGCCCCTGCGAGCGGGTCCAGCTGTCGAGGTTGTCGACCTCCACGGCGTCGAACCCCGAGGCCGCGCAGCCGCGGATCCAGGGCCCCACGAGGTCCAGCAGCGCCGCGCGCTTCACGGGGGTGGAGGTGTCCAGCAGCAGCTCGTCCGGCCAGTCCGGGTCGGCCAGGGGCCCGTCGGCGGTCTGCACCACCAGGTCGGGGTGTGCCGCGGCGAAGGCCGCGGAGTCGGCCGGCTGGGTCTGGAACCCGTTGACGTAGCAGACGTCGTACCCCAGGCCCGCGGGCCGCTCGGTCCGGTCGCGGGCCACCACGGTGACGCCCTCGGCCGGGGTGTAGCCACCGCCGAGCTGGTAGTCGAAGCGGGCACCGGCGGGCGGCAGCGCCCAGGCGCCCTGCCCGCGGATGGGCGCCGGTACCGCGCCGGCGCAGCCGGCGAGCAGCACCGCGACGACACCGGCCGCGAGCGCGGGGACGCCGGCGCGGCTGACGGGCACCCGGTCACGCTAGCGAGGAGGGGCTGGGATGCTGCGGGCATGGCCGTCCACCACGCCGCCACGATCGTCCCCACCAAGGCGGAGCTGCTGGCGGCCTGGGTGCCCGCCCAGCCGTGGGCCGCAGGCGCCGACACGTCCTCGCTCACCAAGGTCGGCTCGTACCGCTTCGACGACCCGGCCGGCGAGGTGGGGGTGGAGACGCACGTGCTGGCCACCGCCGACGGGCAGGTGCTCCACGTGCCGCTGACGTACCGCGGAGCCCCGCGCGCCGGCGGCGAGGGCTCGCTGGTCACCACGATGACCCACACCACGCTGGGTGACCGCTGGGTCTACGACGCCCGCCACGACCCGGTCTACGCCGCCGCCCTGGCCACCGCGATCGCCACCGGTGGGCGCGAGGCCGACCTGTTCCTGGCCACTCCGGACGGGCTCGAGCCGCAGCCCGCCTCGGCGCGCGTGCGCGGCAGCGGATCGGGCACCTCCCCCGCGGCCGGCGCCTGGGCCGACCCGCGCGTGACCGTCGACGGCGCCACGTCGCGCCTCGAGGGTGACGGCGCTGCCCTCACCGTCCTGCACGTCCTGAGCACGACGACGACGGTGAGCGCGCCGGCGGACGGGCTCGTGCTGACCGGCACGTGGCCCGGCCAGGAGGAGCCCGTGCTTCTCGCCGAGCACCGGCTTGACGCCGCGTCAGGGTCCTGACCGGGTCACGCGCTCGGAGCGTCCTGCAGGGAGTCGCGCTGGACGAGCTCGCAGGGCACGAGCTCGCGGCCCTCTGGCTGACGGCGTCCGAGGAGGATCTCCCCTGCGCGCCGCCCCATCTCGGCGTGCGGGAGCTCCACCGTGGTGAGCGCCGGCCGGACTCCGTCAGCGATCTCCGGGATGTCGTCGAACCCGACGATGCTCACCTCGCCGGGCACCGAGACGCCCAGGTCCCTCATGGCGAGCATCGCCCCGATGGCCATGAAGTCGTTCCCGCACACCAGGGCGGTGGGTCGGTGCCCGGAGAAGGCCTCGCGCGCTTGGTGGTACGCGGACTCCAGGGTGTAGTCCCCGAAGCTGACCTTCTGCTCGGCCGGGTCGAGACCAGCCGCGCGGGTGGCATCGACGAAGGCGCGTGAGCGTTGGACGGCTGCGTACTCCGACGGCCGTCCGCCGAGGTAGGCGGTGCGGTGGTGGCCGCGCTGCACCACCGCCGAGGCCGCTGCCAGGCCACCGGCGTACTCGTCGGCGAGCAGCACGGCGGAGTCGTCGGGCTCGGCAGGCCAGCAGTTGAGGTAGATCGTGCGGGTGTCCCCGAGCAGCGGGCTGGGGTGAACCGCCATCGGCTCGATGGAGACGAAGACCAGGGCCGCCACCCCGCGGTCGATGAGCGCGGTGACGGCGGCGTCGTTGCTGGCCGGGTCGTCATCGGTCTCGATGAGCATGGGCACCACGCCCGAGCCGGCGAGGGCTCCCTGCAGCCCGCTGAGCATGCGGCCGGCGAACAGGGGACCGATGACGCGGTTGGTGATGACGCCGACGGTGTCGGCCTGCTGCATGCGCAGCGAGCGGGCGAGGCGGTTGGGCCGGAACTCCAGCTCCTTGGCGGCTCGCCTCACCTTCTGGCGGGTCAGGTCGGCGATCTGCACGGTCTTGCTGTCGTTGAGGACCAGGGAGACGGTGGAGACCGAGACGCCGGCCCGGCGGGCCACGTCGGCCATGGTCACCCGGCCGGCGGGCTTGTTGCTGGCCTGAGGCGTCATGGTGGGGTCCTTCGTCCTGGGTCGGTGCTCCGAGGTGCGAGTGCTGGGCGCACCGCTGGTCCGCCGCCGTCGGGCGAGGCTCAGCAGACAGGATGCCCGATCCCCAGGGTGGCCAGGAGGGTCAGCGCCGGAGCACCGGCCCTCCTGGACCTGCACCAGCCTTTCAGCCGACCGTCATCGGAGGTGCCAGAGCCGGGCGCCGGGCACTGACTGCACCTTCCACGGCGGCGGCGTGGTCGGGTAGGCGCGCGCCGAGATGGCGCGACCCGCGGCGGTGAACACCTCGATGACGGAACCGTCCACGAAGACCCTGACAGCCCACGGCTGCGTGCCGCCGGCCAGCGCGCCCGGCGCCGTGACGACACCGCGGTGCGCGCGGTGGTCCAGGCTCGCACGGTCGTGGTCGAGGGTCACGGTGTCGGCCTCGAGGTCGACCGTGATGACGACCTCCTCCCCCGCGCCGAAGCTCAGCCGGGTGGCGGCCGAGGCCATCGGCAGCTCCAGCTCGAAGCAGGTCGTGTCCAGCAGCGCGCCGTCGGCCTCCTGGGCGTCGCCAGCGCGGAGGGTGTCCATCGCCGGGAGGGGGGCGCTGCGCAGGGTCCCGTCGCCACCGCGGCTGAGCATGCGCGGGAGCGAGATCACTCCGGCCCAGCCCTGATCGGCCCAAGCGTCGGTCTCGAGCGACTCGCGGAGCCAGCCGAACACCAAGGGGCCGGCGGGACTGTCGCGCATGATCGATGGTGCGTAGAAGCTGGTGCCGTGGTCGATGGGGTACGGACGCTCGACACCACCGGGAGTGTCGTCGAGCACCAGCACCTTCCCCGTCAGGTAGGCCTGGGCCCAGGCCGCCACGAGCACCGAGTCGACGCCGCCCACGGTGACCGCCTGCGGGCACTCCCAGCCGGCGCCGGTGTCGTGACCGTCGGCGGTGAGGGACCGGCGGCGGTGCATCCACTCGCCGCGGTAGGTCCACCCGGTCAGGTCGTCGGAGTCGTAGCGGCGCACGGCCGCCACCTGCCCGGCTCGCTCAGAGCCGACGACCATCTGCCAGCGCTCGCCGTCGTGCCAGACGAACGGATCGCGGAACATGAGCACGCGCTCCTCGGGCGCGGGGTCATCCACCGCCAGCTCCGGCGCGCTGAAGGAGGCGCCGCCGTCGAGGGAGACCGCGGTGAGCACCGACTGGAACGGCAGCTCGCGCACGTAGCCCGAGTAGAAGGCCCGCACGTTCCCGTGGGCGTCGACGATGGTGTTGCCGGAGTAGACGCCGTCGCGGTCCGGGCCGTCCGGTGTGGAGACCATCGCCGGGCGGTGCAGCTGCCAGCGCACCAGGTCGGTGCTGGTGGCGTGACCCCACTGGACCGGGGTGGAGGTGTCCAGCACGGGACGGTTCTGGAAGTACAGGTGGGTGGTGCCGCCCACCTGGATCGGGCCGTTGGGGTCGTTGAGGAACCCCTTCGGAGGACGGACGTGGAAGCGAGGGGTGAGGTGGTCGCTCATCGGAATGATCCCGCCGTGATTCCTTCGATGAAGTAGCGCTGGGCGAAGATGAACAGCAGGACGCTGGGGATCATCGCCAGCACCACGCCGGCCAGGACGACCGAGATCGACCCCGTGCCGAGGTTGCCCTGCAGGCCCACCAGGCCCAGCGGGAGGGTGTAGTTGTCCTGCGTCTGCAGGAAGATCAGCGGCCGGTAGAACTCGGCCCAGAACCCAGAGAAGTTGAGGATCGCCAGGGTGGCGATCGCCGGGCCGGCCATGCGGGCGTAGACCAGCGAGAAGACCTGGAAGTAGCTGGCGCCGTCGATGGTGGCGGCCTCGCCGAGCTCCTTGGGCATCTGCAGGAAGTACTGCCGCATGAGGAAGGTGCCGAACGCGCTGCCAAGTGCGGGGATCACCAGGCTCCCGAGGCTGTCGCTCAGGCCCATGTACCTGACGATCACGAAGACCGGGATGATGATCGTCTGGAGCGGCACCATCATCGTGGCCAGGAAGGCGAAGAAGATGGCGTTGCGGCCCGGGAACTTCAGCATCGCGAAGGCGTAGCCGGACAGCATGCACGTGACGGTCTGCCCCGCGACGATCAGCAGCGTCACGATCACGCTGTTGAGGAAGAACCGCCCGATCGGGATCTGCTCGAAGACGGCCGCGTAGTTGGAGAAGTCCGGGTGCAGCGGCAGCCACTGCGGCGGGTTGGTGAAGGACTCCGCCGGCGTGCGCAGCGATGTGGTGAGGGTCCACAGCAGCGGGCCGAGGGCGGTCACCGCCGCCACCACGAGGACGACGATGCCGAGGCTGCGTCCGACGGCCCTGGTCAGGCCTCCGACGGTGGACGCGGTGCGGGGCAAGGGTGTCGGGGTGTCGGAGATCGACGGCTTCGCCGGGGCGGTCAGGCTCACTGGTAGAACACCCACTTCCGGGCAGCGAGGAACTGCAGCCCGGTGACCGCGAGGATCATCAGGAGCAGGATGATGGAGATCGCCGAGCCGTAGCCGAACTGCAGGTTCTGGAAGGCGCTCTGGTACATGACGATCGTCGTCGTCGTGGTAGCCGTCCCGGGCCCGCCCTTGGTCATGATGTAAGGCTGGTCGAACAGCTGCATGGCGTTGATGAACGCCACCACCCCCGCGAAGAGGATGGTCGGGGAGATCAGCGGCACCTTGATCCGGATGAGCGTGGCCCACGGCTTGGCGCCGTCGATGGACGCCGCCTCGAGGATCTCCTTGGGCACGGACATCAGCGCGGCCACGAAGAGCACGAAGGTGAAGCCGACCTGCTGCCAGACCGCGACGAGCACGATGGTGACGAAGGCGCCGAAGCCGGAGGTCAGCCACGGCACGCTGCTCAGGCCGACCAGCTGCAGGTAGTAGTTGATCAGTCCGAACTTGTAGTCGAACATGTAGCCCATGAAGATCGAGACGGCTGCCGTCGAGGCGAGCAGTGGCAGGTAGAACGCCGTCCGGAAGAACGTCCGCGCGACGTCGGACCGGCGCTGGTTCACCAGCACGGCCAGCCCAAGCCCGAGCGCGAGCTGGAGCACCACGACCGAGATGGCCATGAGGATGGTGACCCTGAAGGAGCTCAGGACGGCCGCGTCGCCGGCCATGCGGACGTAGTTGTCCGCGCCGACGAACTGCGGGTCGCTGATGACGTCCCAGGAGAAGAAGGACAGCCCGAACGAGGCCAGGATCGGCAGGCCCGTGAAGACAGTCACGAACAGGACCGACAAAGAGATCATCGCATAGCCGAAGCGCGCCTCCCGGCGTGCCCGGCGGCGCGATGCGTGCGTCGCCGGGCGCGCCAGGGTGCTGATCAGCGCGCTTCCGGGATCGGAAGCGACGGCCATCAGCTGGCTCCAGCCGCCTTCTCGAGATCCGCCTGGAGACCGTCGAGAGCGGTCTTGGCGTCGCCACCGGAGAACGCCTCGGTGGTGCGCTGGTTGAGCGCCGTCGCCATCGCGTTGTAGTACGGAGGCGCGGGGATCGGGGCCGTGTCGGGGTGGTCGGTCAGCGTGCCGTAGAAGACCGACCAGTTGGCCGGGCCCGTGGTCGCGTACCGCTCCGCGGTCATGAGCGACTTGCGGGCCGGGGTGGTGACGTTGCCGGGGAAGAGGATGTCGAAGCTCTCCGGCGCGGCGAGGAGCTTGAGCACCTCCCAGGCGAGGTCCTTCTTCTTGGAGCTGTCGAAGATGGCGTAGCCGCCGGTGCCGAAGAGGTGGCGCTGCGACTTCCACTTGGGGAAGAGCTGCACGTTGAAGGACCCGTCGGCCATGCCTGCGTTGTGCAGGCCACCGGCCCAGAAGCCGCCGCCGATGGCCATCCCGATCCGGCCGGACTGGAACAAGCCCTGCAGGGTCTGCCCACCACCCACGTCGGGCGAGGGGGAGAGAGCGGCCTTCTTGAGCTCGACCATGTACTCAAGCGCCTCGACCGTGCCCGCGGAGTTGGCCGTGGGGGTGCCCCACTTCCAGCCGCCGCCGCGGCCCTGCGCCGCCGAGTTCCCGGCGTAGGCGGTGCTCCACAGCCAGTCGCCGCCGTCGTACTTGCTCTCCTCGAGCAGGTTGGCGTTGTTGGCGTACATGAAGGACGTCCAGCTGCCCCACAGCCGGACGACCCAGTCGAAGGCGTTGATGTCGCTGCCGAGCTTGGAGATGGCGGTGGCGTTGGACTGGAACTGGTCCAGGGTCCAGTCGCCGGTGGGCTCGGCGATGCCCGCCTTCTTGTAGAGGTCGGTGCTGTAGAACATGTTGCCCGCGTTGAAGTCCGTGGGGAGCTCGAAGAGGCTGCCCTGGAACATCATGGCTTCGACCAGCGACGGGTGGACGTCGGAGAAGTAGTCCTTGAGCTGGCTCATGTCGCGCTTGACGTAGTCGTCGAGGGGTGCGGCCACGCCCTTGGAGGCCATGAGCTGCAGGCCCTCGGTAGCCACCGAGACGATGTCCGGCGCATTGCCCGAGGCCAGCTGCGTCAGGACCTTGGCGAAGAAGTCGTTCCAGTCGGTACCGGTGACGCCGGTGACCTCGATGGTGACCTTCTTGTCGAGCTTCGTCACCGCGGTGGCGAGGCTCTTCTGCAGGGTGTCGGCGGCCTTCTGGTCACCGAAGAGCAGCATCTTCAGGGTGTCCGCGCCGCCGCCGGAGCCGGCGCTGCCGCCGGAGCCGCACGCCGCGAGGGACGTCGCGCCGGCGGCGGTCAGACCCCCGAACGCGCCCGCCTTCAAGAACGACCGGCGGTCGATGCCGCCGCTCCACAGACCCGCCATGGGCGGTGCTCCTCTCTGAGCACGTCAGGTCCCCTCAATCGATTTGAGGAATACCTAAAACGATTGAGGTGAACGTACACGCGTCACCCACCAAGGTCAACGTCCCTCCGGGAGGGGTGCTGGCGGACCGCGCGTCCCCGAGGGGCGGGCCCCACGGGGGCGCACTGGTCTCACCCCATCGGCAGGCGCGGCGCGGGTGCCTGTGGCGGGAGGCTTGGCCACGGGACGAGCCATCCCCGGGCGGTGCCCGCTCCGACGCGCTGAGGACGCTCCGGCGTCGCGTCGAGGCGGGCACCGCCGCCGTCACGGGCTGCGGACCTCGGCGAGGCGGCTGCGGGCGTAGTCGTCGTCCCAGCACACCGCGGCCTCCCAGGCGGCGCTGGCCTGAGCTGCCGCGTCGAGGGCGTCGGGCCCCAGGTCGGCGGCGTCGTGCGGGAGCGCGAGGTCGAGCTCGGGGACGTCCACGCGGGACTCGTCCCAGTCGATCAGGCCGACCCGCTGCGCCGTGAGCCGGATGTTGCCGGGGTTGAGGTCGCCGTGGACGACGCACACCGGCCTGCCCGCCAGCCGGGCCCACGCGGCGCGGCAGCGCCGCACGCCCTCGGCGGGCATCGCGGTGAGGTCGGTGCGCGTACCGCGCTCAGCGGTCAGCAGGTCGGTGGACGAGCGCCACCAGGGGCGCTGCGGCCACCCGTGCGTGGCGGCGTGGACCCGGCGGACTGCACCGGCCACGCGCCTCCAGTCGGCCTCCGCCTGCGGTGGCTCGCCCTCGACGCGGGTCATCACCACCAGGCCGCGGGAGAACAGGCGCCCGTCCGCGGTGGGGACGGGGACGGGCAGCGCGAGGCCCGCCCCGCCCAGGGCGCGGTCGAGGTGGAGCACCAGCCCGGTCTCCCAGGCCAGGTCGGCGTCGGTGCGGCTGCCCAGGCGCGCCACGGCCAGCCGGCCGCCCACGCGCACGCTCCGCACCTGGTTGGCGGCCCCTCCGGTCAGGGGCTCGAGGAGCTCGGCGTCGCGCCCCCAGTCCGCCAGCGCCTCCCAGCCCTCGCACCGGTCGTGCGGGTCGTGCGGGTCGTGCGCCATCAGCGCAGGGCCAGCGCGCGGGCGGGGCGGTTCGTGGCGACCAGCCAGGCGCCGGAGCGCAGCCAGCGCACCAGCTCACGGTCGTCGTCGACGGTCCACACCAGCAGCGGGAGGTCGTGGCGCCGGGCCCAGCGCGCCGCGGTGAGCCGGGCCAGGGCCTTGTTGGCCACCACGAGGGTGGCGTCGCAGGCGCGCAGGGGACGACCCGGCGCGAGCAGCTCGACCGCCAGGCGCAGACCCCGGCGCCACAGCGGCGCGGGCGGGTCGGCCCCCAGGGAGAGCCCGACCAGCAGGTCCTCGTGGCCGTGCGCGCGGGCCCAGGCGCGCACCGCGCGCACCGAGGCGGGCACGTCGGAGGTGATGACGGCCCGGCCGTCCCCCACCGCCTCCACCACCTGGCGGACGGCGGCCACCTCCCAGGTGTCGGCGGGCCGGGCGTACAGCTCGGGCGGGGAGGTGAGCTTGAGGTCGACGTGCGCCCGGGCGCGCCCGCCGAGCACCTCCAGGCACTCCGCCACCGTCGTCGTCGACCGGGGCCGTAGGCGCACCAGCTCGGCGTGGGTGAGGTCGCTGAGCAGGACGCGCCGGCGGCCGTCGAGGACCCACGCGTCGTGGGCGAGGACGAGGACGCCGTCGCGGCAGCGCTGCACGTCCAGCTCGACGAAGTCGACGCCGAGGGCGGCTGCCGCGCGGACCGCCTCGAGGTCCGCGGGGCGGTGCGCCGAGACCATGACCACACCCCGATCCTCGCGCGGTGCGGCCGTCCGGGGTGGTGCGGGGCACCCGTTGGGGGTGTCCCGGTGGAGGTTGCTCAAGCGAACGGCACGCACCGTCGAGGGTGCACCCGTGATGAAGCACCTCCGCAACCTCCGCATCGCGCACAAGCTGGCCGCCGGCTTCGGCGTCGTGTGCCTCCTGCTCGCCGCCGCCGTCGGGCTCGGGATCACCCAGCTGCGCACCTCGGAGGCCACCGTGTCGTCGATGTCGGGAGTGGTCGTGCCGGGGGTCCAGAGCATCGGCGAGGTGCGCCGCGCCTTCGCCCAGTCCCAGCTGGACCTGGCCTCGACGGCGCTGGCCGCGGACGGCCTGGCCGCCACAGCCGCCCGCCAGCGGGTCCAGGAGCAGGACGCCGCCCTGGACGCCGCCTGGAAGGTGTACCTGCAGACCTCCCCGGTCTCCACCGCCGCCGACCGGAAGTCCTTCGAGACCGACCTCGCCGCCTACCGCGCGGCGCGCCAGCCGCTGCTGGACGCGTCCGGAGCCGCCGGCCCGGCGGCGTTCGTGGCCGCGCGCGACGCGGGCCTGACGCCGCTGCAGGGCCGCATCGACAGCGTCCTGCCGCGCATGCAGAAGGCGGAGACCGACAACGCCGCCGCCACCGGAGCCCTGGGCGCGGAGCGGTACCGCAGGGCCCTGGTCCTGCTGCTGGGCATCGGCGTGCTCAGCGTGGTGGCCGCCGTGGTGGTCGCCGTCGCCGTCGCCCGCTCCGTGACGAGGCCCCTAGCGGCCACGCTGACCGTGGTGCAGGGGCTCGCCGCCGGCCGCCTGGACCAGCGGGTGGGTGCCACCTCCCGCGACGAGATCGGACAGCTCGCCCAGGCCGTGGACGCCACCGTCGCCACGCTGGGGACCACCATCCGCGACGTGGTCTCCACCGCCGCCGGCCTCACCTCGGTCAGCCAGGAGCTGTCGGCCACCGCCACGCAGCTGTCCACCGGCGCGCAGGAGTCGTCCGCGCAGTCGCAGGTGGTCTCCGCGGCCGCCGAGGAGATCTCGGCCAGCATCGGCACGGTCGCCGCGGCCGGGGAGCAGATGGGGGCGGCCGTCCGGCAGATCGCCAGCTCCACCGCGGACGCCTCCACCACCGCCGCCAGCGCCGTCACCGCCGTCGAGGGCGCCTCGCTGGCGCTGCAGCGCCTGTCGTCGTCCAGCCGTGAGATCGGCGACGTCGTCAAGCTCATCACCACCATCGCCGGCCAGACCAACCTGCTGGCGCTCAACGCCACCATCGAGGCCGCCCGCGCCGGCGAGGCCGGCAAGGGCTTCGCGGTGGTGGCCGGCGAGGTGAAGGACCTCGCCCGCCAGACCGCCGAGGCCACCGACTCGATCACCGCTCGGGTGGGGGCGACGCAGGCCGACACCGAGCACGCCGTGGCCGCCATCGCTGAGATCACCGCGGTGATCTCCCGCATCGACGAGATCCAGAGCACCATCGCCGCGGCCGTGGAGGAGCAGTCGGCCACCACCGACGAGGTGGTGCGCAGCGTCGCGGAGGTCTCCAGCGGCAGCCGCGAGATCGCCGTGAACATCTCCGGGGTGGCCGCGTCCGCGGACCAGTCGTCCTCCGGCGCCTCCCAGGTGGCGACCACGGCCGCCGGGGTCTCCCACGCCGCGGCGGAGCTGGACCGGCTCATGAAGGTCTTCACCGTCTGAGGGCAGGATCGGTGCGGTGGCGGAGCTGCACCTCGTGGTCGGGCTGCCCGGTGTCAGCAAGACGACGACGGCGAGGTCGCTGGCCGTCCGGCACCGGGCGCTCCGCCTCACCCCCGACGAGTGGATGATCCCGCTGTTCGGAGACCACGACGCCGGCGGCAGGCGCGACGTCCTCGACTTCGGGCTGTGGAGCCGTGACGAGCGCGCAGCGCTGCACCACCTCGCCGCCGGTGTGGGAGCGCGGTGCAAGTCCGTCTACCTGCCCGTGGAGCGGGAGGAGCAGTGGCGCCGCGTGCAGGCGCGCGCCGGCACCGTGGGCGTCGTGGGAGCACTGGGCGGCGCAGCGCTGGCCGTCACTGCTGGTGCCCGCCCGCTGAGCGGTCGCCGCTGCCAGGATCGGCGGGGTGACGCTCAGCGGCTGGCCGGCGGACGACCACGTGCACTCGCAGTTCTCCTGGGACGCCGCCGACGGCGACCTGGAGGCCACCTGCGCGCGGGCGGTGGAGCTGGGGCTGCCGGCGGTCTCCTTCACCGAGCACCTCGACGTGGGTGCCTGGCAGGCGCCGCCGGGCGGCTGGGCCTGGAGGGGAACCGTCCGCGGGAGCACGGACGGGCACGGCCGCTTCATGTCCGAGCCGCTCCAGGTGCAGGCCTACGCCGAGGAGGTCGAGCGCTGCCGGCACCTGTTCCCCGACCTGCGGATCCGCTGGGGCGTCGAGCTCAGCGAGGGACACCGCCACCCCGTCGCCTGCGCCGAGGTGGTGGGCTGGGGCTTCGAGCGCGTGGTCGGCTCGCTGCACGCGCTGGCCGACCTCGACCACCCCGGACAGGTGGTGGAGATGCGCGGCGCCCTGGCGCAGCGGGGCGTGCTCGGCACCGTCGTCGCCTACCTCGACGAGGCGGCCGAGATGGCCGCCAGCGACGCGCCGTTCGACGTGCTCGGGCACCTGGACTACCCGCTGCGGTACTGGCCCGCCGACGCCGGCCCCGTGCCGTGGGCGGAGCTGGAGGAACGGGTCCGCCACGTCCTGTCGGTGCTCGCCGGCTCCGGCCGGGCGCTGGAGGTCAACACCTCCCGCCCGCTGGAGCTGGTGGTGGTGCGCTGGTGGCGCGAGGCGGGCGGCCAGGCCGTCTCGTTCGGCAGCGACGCGCACCGGCCGGACGACCTGGCGCAGCGGTGGCGGGAGGTCGCCGAGGCGGTGGCGTCGGCCGGGTTCCGGCCAGCGGCGGACCCCACCGCCCTGTGGGGGCGCGCCTGACGCGCCGAGGACCCCGAGAGCTCGAGAAACCGGGTGACGCCCGGTCGTCAGATCCCTAGGGTCACCTCGGTGTCGAGCGCCGCGGAACTGCTCCCCCGGGCACGGCCGTCCGCCGTGGGGGTCCCCTCCAGGGCGGTGCTCATGC
This sequence comes from Quadrisphaera sp. RL12-1S, assembly GCF_014270065.1. NCBI lineage: Bacteria > Bacillati > Actinomycetota > Actinomycetes > Kineosporiales > Kineosporiaceae > Quadrisphaera > Quadrisphaera oryzae. The sequence continues at coordinate 234,137 of NZ_JACNME010000005.1, forward strand.
TCCTCGACCGGCTCGAGGAGCTGGGGGTGGAGTGCCACTCGCTCGTGGTGGTACGCCGCGGGCGGGTCGTGGCTGAGGGTTGGTGGACCCCCTACGCACCGGAGCGCCCCCACCTCCTGTACTCGCTCACCAAGTCCTTCACCGCCACCGCGGTGGGGCTCGCGGTGCAGGACGGGCTGCTCCACCTGGAGGACCGAGTGGTGGACCTCCTGCCCGACAGCGTCCCGGCCGCAGCCTCCCCACGAGCGCGGCGACTCACCGTGCGCCACCTCCTGACGATGACTGCCGGTCATGCCGCGGACAGCCTCGAGGATGCGTGGGCCCTCGAGCCGGCAGACCTCGCGCGCGGTTTCCTCCGTGTGCCCTTCGACGAGGAGCCCGGCTCCCGCCACGTGTACGACAACGCGACGACCTACGTGCTCGCGCGCCTGGTGGAACGGGTCACGGGAACGTCCCTCCCGGAGCTCCTGGACCAGCGCCTGTTCCGGCCGATGGGCGTCAGACGGGCCGAGTGGGACCGGCTCGAGAGCGGAGAGGTTTTCGGCTTCCACGGGCTGCACCTGACGACGGAAGCCGTGGCGGCGTTCGGCGAGCTCCTGCTCCGGGAAGGACGCTGGGGAGGGCAGGAGCTGGTGGCCGCCGACTGGATCCGAGCCGCGACCTCCTGCCAGGTGCCCACGGTGCAGCCAGCGGAGGACCCGCTGGCGGTCGACTCCGGGTGCGGGTACGGGTACCAGTTCTGGAAGTCTCGCAGCGGCTTCCGCGGCTACGGGGCCTACGAGCAGCTGTGCCTGGTCTACCCCGAGCACGACCTCGTCGTCGCCATGACCGCAGGTGACGGCCCGAGCGGAGCAGCGCCGGGCGCGGTGCACGACTGCCTGCTCCCCCAGCTCGACGCACCCGTCGACCACGAGGACGACGACGAGCGGGCGCTGCACCTCCGTCTGGCTGAGCTGGCGTTCCCCGTGGCCTGCGGGTCAGGTCCGGACGGGCGCAGCGTCGTCGCCGGGGTCGACGCCACGCCACGGGGCTCGGCGCTCACGGAGGGGACGACCGTGGAGATCCACCCCGAGGGCAGCGGGTGGGGGGTGCGCCTCGGCCGGTCCACGACGGTGCTCGTCGGGCACGGCCGGTGGAGCGAGAGCGCACCTCTGGGGCGCCCGGTGGTCGCCTCCGGCGCGTGGCACGGCGGCACCTGGAGCGCGGATCTCTTCGTCATCACGAGCCCGCACCGCGTGCGGCTCACCGTCGACGCCGAACGGGGGACGGCCACCGCGGTGTGGAACACCGTTCCGCTGACCAGCCCCGATCTCCTCGCCCACGTGACGGATCCGCTGGTGACGCGGCGCGGCGTCTCGTGATGCACACCCCGTCTGATGCCCGACGGGTGACCCTGCGCCTGCTCGCCGAGCGCATCGCTGCGCAGCGGGCCCCGCTGGTCGTAGGGATCTCAGGTTTCTGCGGGCCGGGAAGTCGACGCTGACCCGGGCCCTCGTCGAGGCGGTTCCCGGTGCGGTGCGCGTGCGCGGCGGCCGTCGTCGTCGTCGACGTCATCGGGCTTTTCCACCCCGGCGTGCTGGACGCTCTCGACGTGCGGGTGTGGGTGGACGTCGAGCTGGACACGGCGACGGCGCAGGGCAAGGCCCGTGACATCCGGCTCGGCAGGGACCACGAGCGGCTGTGGGACGAGGTGTGGGTCCCGAAGGAAGGGGACTTCACGGCCCGGTTCCAGCCTCGCGAGGCGGCGGACGTGGTCTTCACACCTCCAGGAGGCTGAGCAGCTCGCCCAGGTGCGCCGCGGTGTGCGTCGGTCTGGCTCCCTCCGGCAGGTCACGGCCCCGGCGGTCCACCCAGACCGTGCGGATGCCGAGGGCGGCCGCGCCGGCGACATCGGAGGTCAGCGAGTCACCGACGTGCAGAACATCCTGAGGCGCCAGGCCCAGCGCCCGCAGCCCCATCTCGAAGGGCTCCGGTCGGGGCTTGTAGGCGCGGGCGTCCTCGCTCGTGACGACGGCCTGCACCTCGATGCCGTGTGCGAGGAGCGCGGCGACCAGGTCGTCGGTGTCGATGTTCGACACCAGGCACACGGGGACGCGGACCTCGCGCAGGAACGCCAGGGCATCGGCGAAGGCGGGTGGGCTCCGCCAGAAGGAGTGCAGCCGCTCGACGAGGGAGCCGGCCTCCTCGACTGCGCGTCGCGAGCCGAGGGCCTCCGCCGCCGCCGCGAGGGTCTCGCGGGCGAGGAAGGCCACGCGGGCGCAGATCGGCGCGAGCACGTCGTCGTCATCGTGGAGGACCGTCCCGTAGACGTCCAGGAGCAGGCCCTCGCACCGCACGGCACTGATGATCGGCTCAGGTGAGGAAGTCGTCCACCTGCAGGTCGTGCGCGACGAAGGGCCGCAGGGTCGGCGCCAGCTCCTGCAGCAGGTCCCGCACGGTGGCGGCCGCGTCCGGGACGAAGGTCAGCAGCGCCGCCGTCTCGGTGGTGTCGCCGCGCGGTGGCCCGGCCCACACCGCGTCCGCCAGGGACGCGGCGATCCGCTCGATGCAGTCGTCGAGGACGAGCCCCGGCTCCCCGGGGTGCTGCTCGAGCGCCGTGAGCTGGCCCTCCACGGCTGCGGCCCAGCGCTCGGGCTCGTCGGGCGCCAGGAACAGCAGGACGTCGTACGACACGCCCTGCATCTTCCTGCGGCCAAGGGCCCGAGGTGAAGACCTGCGGGGGCCTCCCGGGTCCGGGCGCCGACCAGGCTGGTCACCTGGCGCGGCGGCTGACCTCGGTCAGTCCCGGGACTGACCGAGGTCAGTTGCGTCGAGGTGGTGCTGGACCGGCGCATCCGCACCTGACCGAGGTCAGCTGCGGGACCGCCACAGCTCAGCGCGGCCGCAGCGCCGGGTAGGTCGCCGGCAGGCGGTCGCGGCCGGCGCCGAAGATCCGCGAGCGCAGCGTGCCGGTCTTCACGGCCGGGTCGTACAGGCCCCGCGCGGCCAGGGCCGGCACGGCCAGCTCGGCGAAGTCCTCCAGCGTCCCGGGGCTGAGCAGCGGGTTGAGGATGTAGCCGTCGAGGCTGGCCGCCGCGGCGTGCTCGCCCATGGCGTCGGCCACCTGGTCGGGGGTGCCGACGAAGAAGAGGTCGCCGCCGCGCGCCACCGAGGAGAAGCGCTGGCGCACCTCGCCGGCGGTCAGCGGCGGGGAGCCCGGTCCGGCCTTGAGCACGTAGCTGGACAGGCCGTTGGTGGTGGTGCTGAGCGGCTCGTCGTCGGCGTACCGGGAGATGTCGATGCCGGTGTCGCCGGAGTAGGAGACCAGCTGGGCGCGCAGGCGGTAGGTGCTCTGCAGGTCGTCGTACTTGGCCTGCGCCTCAGCCTCGGTCCGACCGACCACCACACGAGCCAGGGCGAGGGCGCGCAGGTCGTCGGCGTCCCGGCCGAGCGCAGCGGCGCGGGCCCGGACGTCGTCGAGACCAGAGCGGATCTTCAACGGGTCGGCCATGGGCAGCAGCAGCACCTCGCCGTGCCGGGCGCCGAACTCCCTGCCGCGCGGCGACCAGCCGGCCTGGAACAGGGTGGGCGTGCGCTGCGGCGACGGTGAGGTCAGCGCCGGGCCGTGGACGCGGAAGTGCTCGCCGTCGTGGTGCAGCGCCCGCACGGAGCCCGGCCGGGCCCAGGTGGCGCCGGCCTTGTCGGCCACCACGGCGTCGTCGTCCCAGCTCTCCTCCCACAGCTGGTGGGTGACGTGGAGGAACTCGTCGGCGCGGCCGTACCGGTCGGCGTGGGCCAGCTGCTGGTCCAGGCCGAAGCTGCGGGCGGCGCTCTCGAGGTAGCTGGTGACGACGTTCCAGCCGGTGCGGCCACCGGTGAGGTGGTCGAGCGTGGCGAAGCGCCGGGCCAGGGAGAACGGGTGCTCGTAGGTGGTGGAGGCCGTCACCACGAAGGCGAGGTCGCGCGCCACCTCGGCGAGCGCGGGCACGTAGGCGAAGGGGTCGTTGGCGGGGGCCTCGACGGCCTCCCCCACGGCGGCGTCGAGGGAGCCCTCGTACACGTCGTAGAGGCCGAGCACGTCGGCGAGGAAGAGGGCGTGCAGCCCCGCCTGCTGCGACGTGGTGGCCACGTGGCGCCAGCGGTCGAGGCTGTTGACGCCCACGCGGTCGTCGGCGGGGTGGGTCCACAGGCCGGGGGCGCCGCCGCAGCCGACGCTGGCCTGCTCGTAGAGGGCGACGACGAGGGGCTTGCTCATGCGGGGACCTTCTCTGCGCTGGACGAGGACGCACCGCGGCGCAGGCGGTGCACGAGGTAGCAGGCGGCGGTGAAGACGACGCCGATGATCGTCGCGGTCCGCTGCGCCCCGTCGAACAGGGACGCGACGACCGAGACGGCGCACGCCACCAGCACGAACAGCGGCGCGAACGGGTACCAGCGCGAGTGGTACGGCAGGGAGGCCGGGTCGACCCCGGCCGCCCGTAGACGCCGGCGCTGCACGAGCTGCGCGAGCGCGATGACCGCCCACACCGCCACCACGGCGAAGCCCGCGACCGACACGAGGACCACGTACACGGTGCCCGCCGCGACGTACGAGCTCACCAGCGACACCAGGCCACCGGCGAGGCTGACGACCACCGCCAGCGCGGGGATGCCCCGCCGGTCGGTGCGGGCGAAGGCCTTCGGCAGGTCACCGGCGAGGGCCAGCGAGCGCAGCAGCCGGGAGCAGGCGTACAGCCCGGACACCCCGGCGGACATGAGCGCGGTGATGATGACGACGGCGATGACGTCAGCGGCGTACGGGATGCCGGAGGCGGCGAAGACGGTGACGAACGGGCTGCTCTCGACGGACTCGTCGGCGCTGCCCAGCTGCGCGTACGGCACGAGCGCGGCCATGACGACGATCGCGCCGATGAAGAAGACGACCAGCCTGACCATCGTGGTGCGGACGGCCTTGGGGACCACGCGGGCCGGGTCGTCGGTCTCGCCCGCGGCGATGGCGATGAGCTCGGTGCCGGAGAAGGCGTAGAACACCGCGAGCACCGCCACCAGCACGCCGCCGATGCCGGCGGGCAGCAGCCCGTCGGGCGTGACGAAGTTCGACAGCAGCGGTGCGGGCGCCCCGGAGGCGCTGATCCCGACGATCGCGAGCGCCCCCACCACGATGAAGACGACGACGGCGGTCACCTTGACGCCCGCGAGCAGGCTCTCGGTGTCCCCGTACAGGCGCACCGGCGCGAGGTTGACCGCCAGCAGCAGCGCCGCGAACACCGCGCACCACACCCAGACCGGCACCCCGGGGAACCAGCGCTGCATGAGCAGGCCCGACGCGGTCAGCTCCGAGCCGATGGCGGCCACCCAGCACAGCCAGTACAGCCACGCCGTCGTGAAGCCCGTGCCGGGCCCGAGGATGCGGTGGGCGTAGACGTGGAAGCCACCGGACTCCGGCATCTGCACGGCCAGCTCTCCGAGGCACGTCATGAGCTGCCACGCCACGAGGGCGCCGATGACGTACGCGATGACGGCGCCCAGTGGACCCGCCTGGTAGATCGTGTAGCCCGACGAGATGAACAGCCCGGACCCGATGACGCCGCCGAGGGCGATCATCACCAGGTGCCGGGTCTTCAGGCCGCGGTGCAGGTCCGCTGCCTCCGGCACGGTGCTCGTGCTGGCAGAGGTGCTCGCTCGGGCAGGCGCGTGCGCCATGACGTCTCCTCGCAGGTCCGCTCTTGCCGCGCGCTCTGCGCGGCCGGGTCTTCACCTGGAGCACCCCACGCGGACGAGGGTTGCTGGGCAGCCAGCCAGGGCCTGAGGCTGCCGCTCATGACCGGGACCGGACTCTAGGAGGAGACTGACTGACCCGTCAAAGACGGATGGGCGTGTCCGGTCACCGCCTTGCGCCGAGGGCGAGGTGCGCGGCCATCACCGGTCTCGTTCACCGCGCCCTGGGCGAGACGACCACCGAACAGGGCGTCTGAGACTCGGTCACTCGACGTCACGGCGCTCGTAGCGACATGGGGCAGGGTGTTCGGTCAGTGGTCGTGGGTGAGACGCCTTGGCGCGAGATCGTGCGCAAGCCTGAAGCTGACATGGGCCAGGTCGGCCCGTGTCAGCTCACGGGGCTTGCACCAGCAGCAACGGTCGGAGCTGCGCAAGCGGCAGTCCGTCGAGCGCAGACTGCAGGTGGGGGTCGTCCACGTGACCGTCCAGCTCGAGCAGGCCCCCGCCCCGACCGGCGACCTCAGCAATGGTCCGAGCCAAGGCACCGCGCAGCACATCCACCCCAGTCAGCTGAGGCGGGACGCCGGCCGCCGCGACATCACGCACCACCGTCTCCGCGACGACCTCCCACCCGACCTCAGCTGGGAAGACCAGCACCATCGCGATGAGGCGACCGTTCCACCAGACTCCTGAGCTGCACCCCCGGTCCGCTTCCGCCGCTGTCGCGGCGGCGACCGATTCCAGCGCGCGCCGAGGTGCCCCGGTCGGGACCGGCGACCACGAAGCGTGCACCCACAGGTACTGCTCGGCGAAGGCCTGCGCCAGCTGCTCGGCGTCCAGCCTGTCCAGTGACTCGGTCTGCAATCCAGGGAAACCGCTGTGCGCCGCTGCTGCCCTGTGCCGCTCGGCCCAGGCGAGCACGCGATGATCATCAACGTCGACAACCTGCCCTGGGCTGCGCTGGCGAACGCCACCTCCGGCCGCGGCGAGGAATCCCATGGCCGCAGCGTTCGACGGGCGCAGCTTGCTCATGAGCGGCAGTGTCTCGGGCCGCACCTCGCGTACGCCGTCCAGCAGCCGTCGCCCAACCCCCTGGCGGCGCCAGGCGCGGTGGACGTCGACTGCGCAGGAGTACTGGCCCGGGTGGACCCAGTTGCGCGCCACGGTCGCCGCCCCCACGACCCTCCCGTCCCGATCCCCCATGACGGCGACCAGCGTGCGGCGCCATCGCTCGCCGTCGCGCGGTGGCCCGTGCAGCGCGTGGCACTGAGCAACCCACAGTGGGTCGGCGTCGAGGTCAAGCAGGCCGGCGACGACGGGGGCGTCAGCGGGTTCCCAAGCGCGCAACCACAACGCTCCGTCCTCGGCTCCCACCCGGAGATCCTCCCGCAGCTGCGCGCAATGGGGCGAGCGAGGGAACACCGAGGCCGCAATGTGACAGCAGCTCAGGAGGATGGCTGCGGACGGGGCCCCCACTACCCGGCCGGGACTCGAAGCACCGTGGCCTGCGGTGAGTGGTGGTCGGTGCAACGTTGGCTAGGCAGCGGTCGGCTGCACAGGATCCCGCACCTGTGGGAGCGCAATGCCTACGCGCGCGGCGGGTAGGCCTGTACTTGTCGCGCCCACTCCACAGCAGCACGCTGAGCCGTCTCGTACGACCAGGGCACACTTATCACTGACCAGCCAGGCTCGTCCGCCGCCTCGTCCACGGCCGGCTCGGCACACTCCAGCGCCAAGCCGACCAACAAGCGCGCCTCACCCTCATCTCGGACCGTCGCGAAGGCCAGGGTCGGCTCGATGAAGGACAGCCAGTGCCTACCCGTTGCGTCGGCTTCCCGCGGCCAGTCGCTGCCTGAAGTGCCGACGACGTCAGCGACCATAGGCGGCGACAGGCGCACGTCGTCCTGTAGCCAACTCAGCAGCTCCGCGGCTTCGCCGGCGAGCAGCGCCGGATCGCGGAACCGCCACGTCCTGCCATCGGCCAGCTGCACGCGCCCGGCGATCACGAGCCAGTTGACGTCCCACTCATCAAGCTCGGTCCCCAGCTCGCGCAAGGCGAACTCGTAGCCGACCACTTGGAGGTCGAGGACGTCGCCGCCGGGTTCGCCAAGTCGCACGTGATGAGTCTGTCGTGGCGATGCTGCGGCTCGGCGTCCGAGTGAGTCGGACAGCGGCATGGAGCACAAGCCGGGCACACCGAGGACGCGCGGTGAGCGATCCCATCTGCGACGGACAGCGGCCTCGATGGCCGGCGTGCCGAGACGTGCACGGAGACAGACGACAGCGAAGCGAAGCAGTGCGGTCCGCTGTGCTCGTCGCCGCTGGCCGCTGCGGCGCTGCGGCGCTGCGGTACGTGCGCTCCCTCGCCGGGCTGCCACCCTCGTCGTCGTCCTCCGCAGCAGCTCAGGACGACGACGGCGGAGCCGCCGCCCTGCAGCGCCTGCTCGACGCCCTGCGCGACAGCCCCGCCTTCGCCCTGGACGGGCACTGGAACGTCGTCGGGTGGAACGCCGACCAGGAGCAGCTGTACCCGGCATCGCCCGGAGCTCGCCGGAGCGCCGCAACCTCTGCGCCTCGTCCTCACCGACCCCGGGGTGCGCGCACGGCTGACCGCTGGCCGGAGTTCGCCGACGGGTGGGGCCGGCACGACGTCGGCGGGCTCGTCACCCGCGAGCGCGTCTTCCACCGCCCGAGCTGGGGCTGCGTCCGGTAGGAGCACCGCACAGCGAGCGCCCAGACGAGCGGAGCCGGGCCGGGCGTCCTACGTTCCCGGACGTGGCCTCTGAGCACAGCGTCAACACCACCCGCCACGCGGGCTGGCTCCCGTCCCAGCAGGAGGCCCTGGAGGCGTGGCTGCACGGGCACCGCCAGCGGGTCGAGGCGGCGGGCGACGCCCCGCTGCACCCCGCCGTGCAGGAGCTCGCCGACTTCATCTCCCGGAACCCGGTGGTGCGGATGGAGGTGCAGCGCATGGTCGAGCAGGTGCCGACCACCCGTGACTACCGCGAGCGGCACCTGCACAGCGTGGACGACCTGCTGCGCTCCATCAGCGTGGTGCTCAGCAGCGCGCCGGAGTTCGACGCCGACTCGATGGTGATGCTGCCGCTGGGCGGGGTGCTCGACTGGACCACCGCCACCCCTGCCGGCTACGCCCTGTACCGCGACCCGACGGTCAACGCCGAGCTGCGCACGCTCCTCAACGCCTGGAAGGAGTTCCTCGACGGCCCGGACTCGCGCTACGTCATCGCCGACGCCCCCGGCGGGTGGAAGAGCGAGGCGGCCCGCGAGGCGATCGGCATCGAGCAGTTCGTGCACGACCCGGACGACGAGCACTGGGGCTTCGCGTCGTGGAACGACTTCTTCACCCGCCGCTTCCGCGAGGGGCAGCGCCCCGTGGCCTCCCCCGACGACGACGCGGTCATCGTCAGCGCGTGCGAGTCGACGCCGTACGCCATCCGCGCCGACGTGGCCCGCGAGGACGAGTTCTGGGTGAAGGAGCAGCCGTACTCCCTGCACGACCTGCTGGCCGGCGACCCCGTGGTCGACGAGCTCGTCGGCGGGACGGTCTACCAGGCCTTCCTGTCCGCCACGGACTACCACCGCTGGCACGCGCCCGTGAGCGGCACGGTGGTGCGGGCGTTCGTGCAGCCCGGCACGTACTACTCCGAGGCGGACTCCGAGGGCAGCGACGCCACCGAGCCCCAGAACTCCCAGGCCTACCTCGCGCACGTGGCGACCCGGGCGATCATCGTCATCGACGCCGACGACCCGGCGATCGGCCAGATGGCGTTCGTGGGGATCGGCATGTTCGAGGTGTCCTCGTGCCTCATCGACCCCGCCGTCACCCCCGGGCACCACCTCGCCAAGGGGGACGACCTGGGCATGTTCCAGTACGGCGGTTCTACGCACTGCCTGGTGTTCCGCCCCGGGGCGATCGAGGGGTTCGCCCTGCAGGCGCTGCCCCGCCCCCACGACCCGCAGGCCCCGCTGGTGCACGTGCGCTCGCAGATCGCCACCGCCGCCCGCTGACGGGCACCGACCCCTCGAGCGGGTGGAGATCAGTACCGTCCCCTGCATGAGCTCGCCTGGCGCCACCGTCAGGCCCGCGACCGTCGACGACGCTGCGGGCATCGCCCACGTGCACGTGCGGGGCTGGCAGGCCGGCTACCGGGACCTGCTGCCGGAGGCCTTCCTCGCCGGCCTGTCCTCTCCGGAGTCGCGCGAGCGCAGGACGACGACGTGGGCGGGGTGGCTCGACGGCGGGGCAGACGTGGCGGTCGCCGTGGACGACGACGGCCGGGTGCTCTCCTTCTGCAGCTGTGGACCCAGCCGAGACGGCGGCGCACCAGGAGGCACCGGTGAGGTCTACGCCCTCTACGCCGACCCCGACGCCTGGGGCACGGGAGCGGGCTACGCGTCCCACAGGGTCGTGCTGCGGCGCCTCGTCGAGCGCGGCTTCCAGACGGCGACCCTGTGGGCGCTGGAGCGCAACGTGCGCGGGCGCCGGTTCTACGAGCGGCAGGGGTGGGTGCTCGACACCTCGCCGGGCTCGCGCACGACCGAGGAGATCGGGGGGGTCGAGCTGGTGGAGGTCCGCTACCGGCGTGACCTCGCGCAGGGCTGAGGGCAGACGTGCGGCGAGGGTCGGAGTGGTGGGGACCGGGCGTCCCCCACCGGCGGCTGAGGTGGACCCGGCGCGGCCGGCGGCGCATGGCGCAGGTGTCGGCGGAGCTCGCCGCCTCGTCGAGCAAGGACGTGCGTGACGGCACGACGCCGGACTTTCCGGCGCACGTGCTGGAGCGGCAGCGGAGGGAGCACCAGTGGTTCGCGCGGCGGCTCGCGCCGTGGTGGACGTCGCTGGCGGCAGCGCTGCGCCGCGAGCCGGAAGCGCTGCGCTTCTACGTCGTCGCCGGCGAGGTGGCCTCCACCGGGCCGTGGCTCTACGCCTGGGTGCACCTCCCCAGCGGCCGCGTGGTGCACGCGGGGACGACGCCCCTCGACCCCCGGGTCCGCGCGTGGGCGCACCTCGACGACCCCGACCCGGAGCGCGGACGCGTCGGCGCGCTGCTGCGCTCCCCGGCGGCGCAGGGCGAGCTCGACGACCTGGACGCCTTCGAGGTCAGCGCCGTCCGGCTCCCGGACGGTGCCGCGCGCCCACCGGCGAAGCGGGCGCTGCTCGACGCGCTGCTGGCAGCGGACCTGCTCAGCGAGGAGCTGGCGCAGCGCGCGGCGACCGAGGCAGCGGCGCGCTCGTCGTCCTCAGACCCCGTGGAGCCGCTGGACGCTGGGACGCGCCGCAGCATCGAGGTCCTCGTGCGAGAGCTGCGCCGGTCACGCTGGCGCTGACACCCGCCGTCGCGCCACGAGGTCGCGGGCCACGGTCTGCCACGTGGGGTGCTCGAACGCGAGCCCGAGGTCGAGGAGCCGGCCCGGCACCACGCGGCGGCTCTTGAGGAGCAGCTCGGTGTCGGTGCGCAGCACGAGGGCTCCCACCTCGGCCATGAGCCGGGTGGCCGGCAGGCCGACCGGCTGCCCCCACGCCCGCCGCAGCACGCGCATGAACTGCCGCTGCGGCAGCGGCTCGGGGGCTGCGAGGTTGACGGGCCCCTCGACGTCGTCGCGCTCCAGCAGCAGCTCCACGGCCCGGACGAAGTCCTCGCCGTGGATCCAGGAGACGAACTGCCCGCCACCGTCGACGGGGCCGCCGAGGCCGAGCCGCGCCATCCACGACAGGTAGTCGAAGATGCCGCCGCGGTCGGGCGTCATGACCATCGCCGTGCGCAGCTGGACCTTCCGCGTTCCCGGCGTCGGCGCCTCGACCTGGGCGGTCTCCCAGCGGCGGGCGATCCGCACGCTGTACTCCCAGTACAGCGGCACGTCCGGCTCGTCGCCGCCGATCTGGCCGGTGGCCTCGTCGTGCGCGGGGCCCTGCGGACGGGTGCGCGCGTCGGCGTAGACGGTCGCGGTGCTCATCTGCAGCCACACCCGGGGAGGCTCGGCCGCGGCAGCGATCGCCTCGCCCACCACGCGCGTCGAGTCGACCCGGGAGTCCATCATCTGCCGCAGGTTCGTGTCGGTGTAGCGGCAGCTGACGGTGCGCCCGGCGAGGTTGACGACCGCGTCGGCGCCCTCCAGCTCTGCCGCCCACGCCCCGAGGGTCCGCCCGTCCCAGACCACGTGCCGGACCCCGGGCTCGAGCACCTCCGGGCGCCGGCTCAGGACGACGACCTCGTCACCGCGCGCTGCGAGCGCCCGCCGCAGGATCCCGCCGACCTGCCCCGTGCCGCCTGGGACGACGATCTTCATGGACGGACGGTAGCGACGGCGGCCGCGGGCTGCAGCGGGTAGACGCACGGTGTGCCGGTGACGGGGTCGGGCGCCACGAGGCAGCGCAGCCCGAACACCTCCTCGACGAGCTCGGCGGTGACGAGGTCGGTCGGGGCGCCGGCGGCGACCACGCGCCCGCCCTTCATGGCCACGAGGTGGTCGGCGTAGCGGGCGGCCTGGGCGAGGTCGTGCAGCACTGCCACCACGGTGCGCCCCTCGCGGTGGAGGGTCGCGAAGAGGTCCATGAGCTCGTACTGGTGGGCGATGTCGAGGTGGGTGGTCGGTTCGTCGAGCAGCAGCACGGGGGTCTCCTGCGCCAGCAGCACCGCCACCCACGCGCGCTGGCGCTGCCCGCCGGAGAGCTCGTCCACGCGCCGGCCGGACACCTCCGTGAGGCGGCAGGCGGCCAGGGCCGCCGCGACCGCGTCCTCGTCAGCGCTGCGCCACTGCTGCAGCAGCCCCTGGTGCGGGGCGCGGCCGCGCGCCACCAGCTCGGCCACGGTGATGCCCTCGGGCGCCACCGACCCCTGCGGGAGGAGGCCCAGCTGGCGGGCCACCTGCCGGGTGGGCAGGCGGTCGACGGCGCGCCCGTCGAGCAGCACGGCTCCGGCGGTGGGGCGCAGCACGCGGGCGAGCGCGCGCAGCAGGGTGGACTTGCCGCAGCCGTTGGCGCCGACCACCGCCGTGAAGGAGCCCGTCGGGACCGCCAGGGTCAGGTCGCTGCTGGTGGTGCGCTCGCCGTAGCCGAGCGTGACGGCCTCGGTGGCCAGGGACGGCGGGGTGGTCACCACAGGGCACCGCCGCGTCGGCGTGCCTCGCGCACGAGCAGTCCGATCATGTAGGCGCCTCCGAGGCAGACGGTGATGAGCCCGACCGGCACCGGTCGGAAGACCTGGGCGACGCCGAGCGAGGCGAGGTGCGCGCACGACAGCAGCGCGGCACCGGTCGCCGCGGCGGCCAGCGGGCTGACCCCGGGCGAGCGCGTGAGCCGCCGGGCGACCTGCGGCGCGGCCAGCGCCACGAACCCGATGGGCCCTGCGGCCGCGGTGACCAGGGCCGTCGCCGCGACCCCGACCACCAGCAGGCCGAGCCGCGCTGGCCCGACGCGCGTGCCGAGCGCGACGGCGGCGTCGTCGCCCACCTCCAGCCGCCGCAGCGCCGGGGCGAGCGCGGCGCAGGCCAGCGCGACGCCGGCCGCGAGCGCCAGCGCGGGGAGCACCGAGGCCCAGGTGAGGCGGGCCAGCGACCCGGCGCCCCAGAAGCCGACGGTCATGGCGTCCTCCACGTCGGCGCGGGTGATGAGGTAGCCGTTCACCGACCCGAGCACGGCGGAGACGCCGATGCCCACCACCACGAGGCGGAACCCGCCGACGCCGCCGCGGTGGGCCAGCACGTAGACGAGCGCCGCCGTCGCCAGCCCGCCCGCGAGGGCGGCCGCGGCGGTGGTCCAGTACCCGGTGGCGCCCACCACGAGGACGGTCACGACGACGGCGGTGTACGCGCCGGCGTCGAAGCCGATGACGTCAGGTGAGCCGAGCGGGTTGCGCGTCAGCGACTGGAACACCGCGCCGCCCAGGCCGAGCAGGGCGCCGAGGACGACGGCGGCCACCGCCACCGGCAGGCGCCAGCCCACGACGATCCTCTGCTCGACGCCGTCAGCGCCGGTGAGCGCACCGCCCAGCGCGCCGAGGACCCTGGCCGGGGCCAGCGGGTAGTCGCCCACGCCCAGGGCGAGGAGGGCGACGACGACGGCGAGGGCGCCCAGCGCGGCGGAGACGGCCCACAGGCGCACGTCGAGGCGCCCGGAGGTCCACCGGGTCCTCACCGCGACCGAGGGGCGGCCGAAGTCGACGCTCACAGCGCGCTCGCCCTGCGGCGCCGGGCCAGCGCGATGAGCACCGGGGCACCGACGACGGCGGTGAGGACGCCCACCTGGACCTCGCCGGGCCGGGCGACGACGCGCCCGAGCACGTCGGCCAGGAGCACGAGCACCGGGGCGGCCAGCGCCGAGCCGGCCACCACCCGCCGCTGGTCGGGTCCGGTGAACCAGCGGACGGCGTGCGGGACCATCAGCCCCACGAACGACAGCCCGCCCGTCAGGGCCGTGCCGCCGCCTGCCAGCAGCGTCACCGCCACCACGACCAGCACCCGGGTGCGGCCCACGCGCGTGCCCAGGGAGGCGGCGCGCTCCTCTCCGAGCGCGAGGGAGTTCAGCGCCCCCGTGAGCGCCAGCGCCACCACCAGCCCCAGAGCCAGGAACGGCGCGACCGCCGCGACGTCGGCGAGGTCCGTGCGGGCCAGGGAGCCGAGCCCCCAGCTGCGCACGGCGCGGAAGACCTCGGGGTCGATGAGCGTGAGGAACGTCGCGACGCCGCCCAGCACCGCCCCCAGCGCCACCCCGGCGAGCACCAGCGTCACCGGCGAGGCAGCGGCCCGGCCGCCCGCGCCGACGAGGTGCACCAGCACCGTCGCAGCGGCCGCCCCGGCGAAGGCGAACCAGACGTACTGGCCGGTGGTGGCCGACCCGAGCAGGGCGACGCCCACCGTGACGGCCAGGCCCGCGCCGGCGTTGACGCCGAGGATGCCCGGGTCGGCCAGCGGGTTGCGGGTCAGCGCCTGCACCAGCGCCCCGGCCACGCCGAACGCGGCGCCGGCCGCGACACCCACGAGGGTGCGCGGCCAGCGCTCGGTCCAGACCACCGCCGACGCCTCCGACCCGTCCGGGTGCGTCAGCACCTCCCACACGCGCCCCAACGGCAGCGGGTTCGCGCCGACCGCGAGGCTCAGCAGGACGGCGAGGGCCAGCGCCGCGACGACCGCCGCGGCGCCGGCGCGACGCCTGCCCAGGAGGGACCGGGTCAGGACGAGACCACCTCGCTCGCGCGGTCGGCGAGGACGTCCACCGCCCACGGCAGGCTCAGCGCGCTCGCCCCGCGGCGCATCACCCAGGTGAGCTCGCTGCCCGGCTCACCCGTGGCGATGGAGACGTAGCGACCGTCCGCCACGGCGGGCACGCCCTGGAAGAGCGGGCTGCCCTCACGCGCCTGGCGCACCGCGTCGTCCAGGTAGAAGACCACCAGCACGTCGGCGTCCAGCTCGCCGAGGCGCTCGTCGGAGACCGACGGCTCGTCCACGAAGGCCTGCGCCCGGGGGTTGGGCGCGAACCCGAGCTGGGTGACCACGCGCTCGGCGGTGCCGCCGGCGACGGTGTAGTAGGCGATGCCCGTGTCGGAGTAGTCCGTCGCGGCGGTGAGCGTCTTGCCGGCGAGCTCCGGGTGCTCAGCCGCGGTGCGGGCGATGGCGGCCTCGGCACCGGAGATGACCTCCTCGGACGCCGCGGACAGGTCGAGGGCCTCGCCGATCATCCGCTGGGTCTGCTGCCAGGAGATCTGGTCGCCCTTGACCTGCTCGGCGTTCTCCAGCACCGGGGCGATGGAGGCCAGGCGCGCGAAGTCGGCCTCGTCGGCCACGTAG
Organism: Quadrisphaera sp. RL12-1S; assembly: GCF_014270065.1. Taxonomy (NCBI): domain Bacteria; kingdom Bacillati; phylum Actinomycetota; class Actinomycetes; order Kineosporiales; family Kineosporiaceae; genus Quadrisphaera; species Quadrisphaera oryzae. Next base: position 249,635 of record NZ_JACNME010000005.1, read on the forward strand.
TTCACCGCGACGATGAGGTCGGGGTCGGAGGCGGCGATCGCCTCGAAGCTGATCGGGTCCTCGCGGGTGGCGGTGTCGACCGTCTCGATGCTCGCGAGCCACTCCTGGTCGCGCCAGGGCCACTCGGTCTCCTCCCCCATCGTGTAGACCGGGGTGGCGTCGAGGGCCTGCAGCGCGTCGAGGTTGGGCGAGAAGCCGATGACCGCCACCCGCTCGGGGCGCTCGGCCAGCTCGGTCTGCCCGGCCCAGGTGTCCAGCACCAGCGGGTACTGCGTGGTCCCCTCGGCAGCGGGCAGCAGCGCGTCGGCCGCGGCGCTCGCGGTGGGCCCGGTGCTGCCGCCGGCGGCGGGGGCAGCGTCGCTGGTGGCGCAGCCCGCCAGGGCGAGCAGGACGACGGGCAGGGCGGAGAGGGCGGTCGCACGACGGCGCGGCCAGCGGAACATCATGACGATGAGGTTAGGCAAGCCTCACCTGCGCTAGCGTGCAGTTCCCGACGGCGAGCGCGCAGTTCGCGCCGCCCTTCCACCCTGCCCCGAGGAGCGACCCCCACCGTGTCCGCGCGCGTCCACGTGCCCCCCGTCCACCTGCGGGACCTCTGCGAGGAGGGCGAGCACGTGCTGCTGTGGCAGGTGCGCGGCACCTCCGACGTCGTCGTCGACGGGGTGGGCAGGGAGCTGCGGTCCGGCTGGGCCCTGTGGGTGCCGGCCGGCGTGCGCCACTCCTTCACCACGCACGACGGCGCTGTGCTGCTGCCGACCTTCTTCCCGACCAGCAGCACCGCCAAGACCCTGGAGCGCCCGACGACCGTCGCCGTCGACGAGGACCTGAGCACCCTCCTGCTGGCCTTCGTGCAGTCCAGCTACAGCATCATCAGGCCGCGCGCCGACCTCGCCAGGCAGGTCCTGGCGCTGCTCGAGGCCGGACCGGCCGTGTCCAGCGCCCTGCCCGTGCCCGCGTCGGGACCTGCGCGCGCGGTGGCCGAGGCGCTGCGGTTCAACCCCGGTGACGAGCGCGACGTGGAGGAGCTCGCCCAGGTCGCGCACGCCTCCGCCCGCACCGTGGAGCGGTCCTTCGCCGCCGAGACGGGCATGACCCTGCGGGAGTGGCGCATCCGCAACCGCATGGAGACCGCCGCTCGCCTGCTGCGCGCACGGACCGCGCCCGACGCCGTCGCCCAGCGCGTGGGCTACACCAGCAGCAGCGCCTTCCGCCGCGTGTTCAAGGGCCGCTTCGGCATGACGCCCAGCCAGTACGCCGCGAGCGCTGTCTCGCTGCACCCCGCGCGGCCCGCGCGCTGAGGGGCCCGGCGGCCCCGGGAGTCAGCGCTCGAGCAGCTCCACCACGCGCCGCAGCAGCGGGTCGGCGCCGGCGTGGTCGTCGGCGACGACGGTCACCACGGCGTCGTCGAGGAGCAGCAGCACCTGGCCGTGGGCGCCGTGCAGGCGCCACGCCCTGCCGGGACCGCCCCAGCCGGCGAGCGCGCAGTGGGTGTACCCCGGGCCGGCGCCGTCGCGAACGGTCCAGCCGGTGTGCATCGCGTCGACCCAGCCCGGCGAGACGAGCTGGTGCCCCCGCCAGGCGCCGCGGTCGCGCAGCAGCTGCCCGACGCGGGCCAGATCGCCGGAGCGCAGGTGGAGCCCCTCGGCGGCCTTGACGTGGCCGAGGGGGCAGCGGTCCCAGACCGGGACGTCGACGCCGAGCGGCTCGAAGAGCCGCGGCACGAGCCAGGCGTGCACGTCGCCGACCACCGCGGCCAGGGCCCGCACGGCCGTGTACGTGCTGGCGGGCGAGTACTGGAACACCCGCCCGCGGGAGGGCCCGGCGAGGAAGGCGGCAGCCACGTCGGGGACGTCGGTGGTCCACGTCGGAGACCACGGCGCGTCGACGCCGCTGACCATGCCGAGCAGGTGGCGCGTCGTCGCGTGCTCGACGCCGTCACCGGTCGCGAGGTCCGGCAGGTAGCGAGCGACCGGGGCGTCGACGTCGAACAGCCCGTCGTCGCTGGCAGCGCCCGCGGCGAGCACGCACACGCCCTTGGCCACCGAGTGGACGTCACGGGGGACGTCCTCGCTCCAGCGGTGGGCCGCCGACTCGTCCCCCACCAGCACGTGCACGGCGTGGGCGGCGAAGCCCTGCTCGGCGACGACGTCGACGACGCGGGCCAGCACGGTCTCGGCACGGCCCACGCCGCCACCCTGCCAGTCGGCCGGTGAGCCAGTCCGGCAGCCCGGCTCAGCCGGGCAGCAGCCGCAGCGCGAACGGGTCCAGGGTGCCCGGCAGCGGCCGGTCGGCCCGCAGGCGCGGCACCGCGGGCCGCCACTCCTGCTGGGCGAGGGCGGCGAGCAGCGTGCTGGTGGTCAGCAGCACCACCCCGCGCCCCGGGCACATCCCCGGCCCGGCGCTGAAGGGCACCAGCGGCCAGTCGACGGCGCCGCGCGGGTCCTCCTGGCCGTCGGCGTCGAGCCACAGCTCCGGCGCCAGGCGGTGCGCCTGCGGCAGCCGGGACTCGTCGCGGTGGAAGAAGGGGGCGAAGACGAGGACGCCCGTGCGCTCGGGCAGGTCGCCGGTGCGCCAGCTCGTCGTCGTCGTGGTCTGGCGCAGGAGGGCGGGGGTGGTGGGCCACAGGCGCAGCGACTCCAGCACCACCGAGCGCAGCACCGGTCGCCGGGCCACGGGCGCGGCCGGGTCGGTGGACGGAGCCGGCGCCTCCTCGCGGACGCGGCGGGCGACGTCCGGGTGGGCGGCCAGCAGCTCCAGCGCCCGCGAGGACGCCCACGCCGCGGCGTCGAAGGCGAAGAGCCACTGCGGCACCTGCTCGTGCGGTGCGACACCGGGCGCGGCGGGCGTGCTGGCCACCAGCGCGGCGAGGCTGCCCGGCTCGGCAGCCTCCACGTAGTGGCGCACCCGGCCCAGGAACCGCTCGCGCCGGCGGCGGTCCACGGGCGCGAGGCCGGACCAGTTGGCGCGCCGGCGCAGGGCGAGCAGGTCGTCGGTGACCTGCTCGTCGGCGCGGGCGGACTCACCGAGGGTCACCCGCCGCACCGCCCGCCACCACGCGCGCGAGAGGAGCGGCCAGGTGAGCGCCCCCTGGGAGCGCGCCTCGTCCGCCAGCTGCTGCGCCTCCTGCGCCACCGCCGCCGCGAACGGCCCGGCGAGGTGGTGCAGCGGCTGCCCGGCGTCGAGCACCGACTCGTTGAAGGGGCGCCGCTCGCGCCGGTCCGCTGGGGAGCTGATGAGCACGCCGCGGGGCTGGAAGTGCGCCAGCGCACCCCGCTTCTCCGGGGAGGCCGGCGAGAACGGCTCCGGGGCGCCGTCGAGGACGCGGCGCACGTCCTCGGGTTCCACCGGGACGGCGAAGGAGAGGCCGGGCAGGCGCAGGTGGACCGGGTCGGGCCCGTGCCTCTCCCGCAGCCGGCGGACGGTCCGCACGGCGCGGGCGTCGAGGTCGAGCCGGTGCGCCAGGGCCACAGCGCGCGGACGGCGGACGATCGCCCCCTGCGCCGCCACGGGCAGCAGCACCCCGCCCACGAGGCGGGCCGCGTCGGCCACCGAGACGGCGGGCACCCGGCCACGGCGGGCGGTCCGTGCTGAGGGCTCGCGGCGCATCACCCCTCCCACGGTGTACCCCGGGGGCGGTCCCCGCGAACCGATCGTGGTCCCGCCCGGCCGCGGGCGGTCTTCTCAGGTGTTTGCCAGGCAGCAAGTACTTGTGAAGGTAAGCCTGCCCTCATCAGGATCAGGCATCGTGCACTGGTCCACCGCCATCCCCAACCTCGTCATCGGACTGCGCGAAGGCCTCGAAGCCGGTCTCGTCCTGACCATCCTCCTCGCAGCCGCCCGCAAGTCGGCGCCGGAGGGCGCACGCCGCCCCACCGCTCCGGTCTGGCTCGGCGCGCTGACCGCCCTGGCGTGCGCAGGAGCCTTCGCCGCGGTGCTGTCGGTCTCCGACTCCGTGCTGTCGAGCGACGGCCAGGAGGCGCTCGGCGGCGCGCTCAGCGTGCTGGCCGTGGGGCTCATCACGGCGATGGTCGTGTGGATGCGCCGGGCCTCGGCGTCCCTGGCGGGTGAGCTGAGGGGCAAGGTGGCCGAGGCGTCACGGGTCGGCCCGGCGGCCCTCGCCGCGGCCGCGTTCCTGGCGGTGGGCCGCGAGGGCCTCGAGACCGTGCTGTTCCTCTGGACCGCCGCCCGTGCCGCCGGCTCCAGCACAGCCCCGGCGGTCGGGGCGGCGGTCGGCCTCGCCGCCGCGGCGGTGCTGTGCACCCTTCTCTTCCGCCGGGCCATCCGCTGGGACGTCGGCGCGTTCCTGCGCCGCACGGCGGTGCTGCTCGTGGTGATCGCCGCCGGGGTGCTCGCCTACGGCCTCGGCGACCTGCAGGACGCGGGCTGGATCCCCGGCCACACCTGGACGGCGTTCGACCTCACCAGCCGCGTGGACGGCAGCACCTGGTGGGTGGCGCTGGTCACGGGCCTGACCGACCTGTCGCTGCGGATGACGGTGCTGCAGGTCACGGCGTGGGTGGTCTACCTCGTCGCGACGCTGTGGGCCCTGGTGGCCGCAGGCCGGACGACGGACGCCCCGCACCCGGCGCCCGCCCCGTCGGCCCCGTCCGCCGCCGCCACCGGCGCCGGCACCGGCACGGGCACGGGCACGGCAGGACGACGACGCGGCGACGCTCTCGTGGCCAGGGTGGCCTCGCGGCCGTGGCGCGCGGCGGGCGTCGTCGTCCTGGTGCCCGCCCTGGCCGCGGTGGCCCTGGTGCAGCTGCTCCCCCGCAGCAGCGCCGCAGCGTCGACCCTGGAGGTCACGGACACGCAGTGCGCGCGGGGCTTCCGCGCCGCCAGCGCCGGCTCGCAGGTCTTCGAGGTGACCAACAGCTCCTCGAAGATCGTGGAGGTGAATCTCGACGACGCCAGCGGCGGCATCGTCGCGGAGATCGAGACGCTGGCTCCCGGCACCACCGCGCCGATGTCCGCGACGCTAGGTACCGGCACGTACACGCTGAAGTGCCTGCCGGCGGGCAGCGACGCCATGAGCTCAGCTCCGGTGCAGGTCACCGGCAGCGCGGACAGCGCCGCCGCCACGGCGGCCCTTGCCGTGGAGCCGGTCGCCCTGAACGACCTCACGGGCCCGAACGACGCCTACCAGGCCTACGCCGCCGGCCAGCTCGCCCAGCTCGCCACGCAGGTGGCGACGCTGCAGGGCGACCTCCAGCGCGGCGACCTCGCCGCCGCCCGACGCGACTGGCTCGCCGCGCAGCTGACGTGGGAGCGCGTCGGCGCCTCCTACGACAGCTTCGGAGACCTCGGGCTCGCCGTCGACGGCCTCCCCGACGGACTGCCGCAGGGCGTGGACGACCCGGGCTTCACCGGCCTGCACCGGATCGAGCACGGCCTCTTCCACGGCCAGAGCGCCGCGACGCTGGTGCCGGTGGCCGACCAGCTGGCCAAGGACGTGGCCGCGGTGCAGGCGCACCTGGGCGACGACGACCTCGCTGGCGACCCCACGCAGCTCCCCCTGCGCGCCCACGAGATCCTCGAGGACGCCCTGCGCGACCACCTCACCGGCCTCGACGACGAGGGCGGCGGCGCCGAGTACGCGATGACCGCGGCTGACGTCGACGTCGACCGCACCGTGCTGAGCGAGCTCGCGCCGCTCATCGACGCCCGCCGCCCGCACCTCGTGGCCACCGCCCAGCAGCAGCTGGACCAGCTCGACGCCGCCCTGGCCGCCACGCGCGCCGCGGACGGCACGTGGACGGCGCCCGCCGCCGTGCCGTGGGCGCGGCAGCAGGCCGTGCGCGCCCGCATCGGCGCCGTGCTGGAGACGCTCTCGGCCGTCCCGGACCTGCTCGAAGTCCCGCCGAACTCCTGACCCGCTGCGGCGCCCCTCGGCGCACGCCCCTCCCCCGACCACTCCACCCGTGACCGAGAAGGACCACCTGACATGGACCTGGACCGCCGCAGCTTCCTGCGAGGAGGGTTGGCCGGTGGCGCCGGCACCGCCCTGGCCGCAGCCCTGGTGGTGGGCGGCGCCCGTGCCGACGCCACCTCCGCCACCGACGGGTCCGGCGGCGAGACGACCGGCCCCGCCACCTACCCCTTCCACGGCGTGCACCAGGCCGGGGTGCTGACCCCCGGTCCCAGCCAGAAGCAGAAGCACGCGGCGTTCGTGGCCCTGGACGCCACCGCGGCGAACCGCAACGACCTCAAGGCCGTGTTCCAGACGCTCACGGACCGGGCGCGCGCCCTCACGGCCGGGGGCCCGGCGCCCGACCTGGGCGTCGGCCAGCCGCCCGCCGACAGCGACGTCCTCGGCCCCGCCATCCCCGCGGACGGCCTCACCGTGACGGTCTCCGTGGGGTCGTCCCTCTTCGACGACAGGTACGGCCTGGCCTCTGCCAGGCCGAAGAAGCTCACGCCGATGCGCGTGTTCCCCAACGACGCCCTGGACGACGCCTGGACCGGCGGCGACGTGATGCTCCAGCTGTGCGCGCACCACCCCGACACCGTCCACCACGCGCTGCGCGACATCACCAAGCACACCCGCGGCGGGCTGCAGCCGCGCTGGCGGATGGACGGCTTCGACTCCCCGCCGCGTCCCAGCGGCACCAGCCGCAACCTCCTGGGGTTCAAGGACGGCACCGCCAACCCGACGGGGTCGGAGGCGGCCAGCCTGATCTGGATCGACGACCCGTCCGAGCCCGCCTGGACCCAGGGCGGCAGCTACCAGGTGGTGCGGGTGATCCGCATGCTCACCGAGTTCTGGGACCGCGTCTCCCTCCAGGAGCAGCAGACGATGTTCGGGCGGCGCCGCGACAGCGGGGCTCCCCTGGACGGCAACGCGGAGTTCGACACCCCGGACTACGCCAAGGACCCCAAGGGCGACGTCATCCCCCTGGACGCGCACATCCGTCTGGCCAACCCCCGCACTGCGGACACCGCGAACCAGCGCCTGCTGAGGCGGTCGTACAACTACGACCGGGGGCTCGACACCAACGGCGACCTCGATGTCGGCCACGTGTTCACCTGCTACCAGCAGGACGTCGTGCGGCAGTTCGAGACGGTGCAGCTGCGCCTGGTCGACGAGCCGCTGGTCGACTACGTCCAGCCGTTCGGCGGCGGCTACTTCCTCACGCTGCCGGGTGTGCGGGACGCCGACGACCACTACGCCTCCGCGCTGCTCACCTGACGTCCAGCGGCCACCGGTACCGTCCGCCGCAGCTCGGGCGGTCTCGCTCGGGCGGGACCCGACGGACGTCCGAGGTGACCCGTGGTGGCGAGCAGCCCGCTCACCGATCTCGACTTCGCCCTGCGGCTGCTGACGGCAGTCGGCTGCGGCGTGCTCATCGGCTTGGAGCGCCAGTGGCGCTCGCGGACCGCGGGCCTGCGGACCAACGCGCTGGTGGCCACCGGCGCCTGCGCCTTCGTGCTGTTCGGCCAGCTCGTGTCGCAGACCCAGGCGCCGCTGCAGATCGCCGCGTACGTGGTCTCGGGGGTGGGGTTCCTCGGCGGCGGGGTCATCCTGCGCCAGGGCTCGTCGGTGCAGGGGCTCAACACGGCGGCGACGCTGTGGTGCTCCGCGGCGATCGGCTGCCTGGCGGCCGCCGGTCACGCCGCGGCCGCGCTGGCGGTGACCGGCGTGGTCATCGGAGTGCACCTGCTGCTGCGGCCGCTGGGCCGGCTCGTAGACCGCACACCCACCAGCGGCGGTGACGAGCAGCGCGCCTACCAGGTCACCGTCGAGGTGCGGCGCAAGCACGAGGGGCACCTCCGGGCGCAGGTGCTGCAGTCGCTCAGCGGGACCGACGCCCGCCTCCAAGGCCTGACCAGCACCACCAGCGAGGACGACGCGTCCGCGACGCTCGCCCTCCTGCTGGTGGTGGACGGCAGCGACACCTCACAGCTGAACCAGCTGGTGGAGCGCCTCTCGCTCGAGCAGGGCGTGAGGTCGGTGGCCTGGCAGGAGCACCGGGCCCTCGAAGCGGCAGGGGACGACGCCGGCTGAGCCAGGACCCCTCAGCCCGCGTGCGGCCGGGCCTCGGCGCGTCCCGTCACCACCTCGCTGATGCGGGCCGCGGCCTGGGACCCCTCCGGCGTCCGCGGGTGCACCGCCCAACCGTGGACGAGGCCCGGGCGCAGGTCGAGGTGCAGCGCGACCCCCTGCTCCCGCGCCCGTCCCGCCAGTCGGAGGCTGTCGTGGTGCAGCAGGTCCCTGGTACTGCTGAACACGGTCATCGGGGGCAGGCCCCGCAGGTGCCCGTGCAGCGGGCTCACCAGCGGGTCGTGGACCGAGCGCCCGCCGGCCCACAGCCGCCCGCACTCGCGCAGCTGGTCGGCGTGGAGCAGCGGGTCACGCCGACGCGCGCCTCCGCCGGGGACGGACGCGTCCAGCCACGGTGACACCAGCACGAGGTGGTCCGGCAGGGCGCGCCCGGCAGACGCCAGCACCTGGAGGGCGGCCAGCGCCACGGCGCCGCCGGAGGACTCCCCGAGCACGGTCACGCGCGAGCGGGGGTTGTCGGCCAGCACGCGCCGGAGGAACGCCGCCGCGGCCGGCACCACCACCTCGGCGGTCGCCCGCGGCGCGGTGGGGCAGAAGGGGACCGAGACGCGCGCCCGAGCGGTGCGCGCCAGGTGGGCGCACCAGCGCAGCTGGGCGGCGGTGACGCCGCGCACGTGCCCGCCGCCGTGGACGACGACGAGCACGGGGGCGTCAGGTGCCGCGCCGCGGGGCTCGAGGGTCAGCACCGCGGAGCCGCGGTGCTCGGAGCGGAGCAGGTCGAGCCCGCTGAGGTGGCGTCCCGCGAGCTGGGCCTCGGGGCGGCGGGCCTCGTGGGCCAGCAGCTCGGGCAGCCGCAGCAGCGAGGCGCGTCGCCGGTCTCCGCGCAGGCGCGGGAGGAGGTCCGCGACCAGGCGGTGCTGCCAGCTGACCGAGGCGCCCACAGACCCCTCCTCGACCCCGCCGAGCTGGGGGACTCGAGCGCGGTACCGCCGCCGGCTTCGATCGCCACGTGTCAGTAACACGTGGTGAGCGGAGGAATCTAGAGGCGTGGTGCTGGTGCGTCAACCCTCAGCGGGCCGCCTAGGCTGCCGGTCGAGGAGCCGGGCGGGTGCGGTTCCGAGGCGGTCGCCACGGAGGGGGGAGCGGTGAGCAGCACGTCGCCGGTCGCCCGAGGCCGCCCCACCGCGCTCGACGTGGCGCAGCGCGCGGGCGTGTCGCGGACCACGGTCAGCTTCGTGCTCAACGGGCGCGCTGCGGAGCGCGGCATCACCGCGGCCACCGCGGAGCGCGTCACCGCCGCCGCGGCCGACCTCGGCTACGTCCCCGACCGCGCGGCCCGGTCCCTGCGCTCCGGTCTCAGCGACCTCGTCGTCTTCGCCGCCCCCGGGCCCCAGCCGCTGTCGACGCTGGCGCTGCACGTGATCACCGAGCTCACCGACCTCCTCGTCCGCGAGGGCCTGCACCTCGTCATCCGCCGGGTCGCCGCCGGTCGCCCCCTCCACGAGGTCTGGCGGCAGCTGTCGCCAGCGGCCGTGGTGGGCTTCGAGCTCGGCGCACCCGACCTCGAGGACCTCCGGTCGGCCGGCGTCCCCGCGGTGAGCTTCGCCATGGCCGCCTTCGACGCCGCCCTCGGCACGGCCCAGGCCCGCCACCTCCTGTCGGCGGGGCACACCGTCCTCGGGTACGTGGCGCCCCAGGAGCACCAGTTCCGGGTCTACGGCGACCGCCGCCTCGGTGCCGTGCGCCGCACCTGCGCCGAGGCAGGGGTCGCGGAGCCGGTGGTGGTGAGCTGCGCCCTCGACGTGGCGAGCGCCACCGGCGTCGTCCGCGCGCTCGTCGAGCACGGAGGCGTCACGGCGGTGTGCGCCTACAACGACGAGCACGCGTTCGCCGTCCTCGCGGCGATGGCCGAGCTGGGGCTGCGCGCCCCCGCGGACCTCGCCGTCATCGGCGCCGACAACGACCCGCTCTCCGCCCTCGCCGTCCCCGCGCTGACCACGGTGGACCCGGGCACGGTCGCCACCGCCGAGCACCTGCTGCAGCAGGTGCTGGCGGCCCTCGGGACCCCGACGGCCCACCCCCTCGCCGTCCGCGCCCCGCAGGTGCGCGTCCGCCGCACCGCCTGACGCCCCCTCGCCGCAGCGGCGGGCACTCCCCCGCTGCGGCGGGCCCCGAGGCGTGCGAGCCTCGGCGGGTGGAGGGCTACCACCGCGACGGGCTGGGCTTCGACGCCACCGACGTGGGCCCCGACGTGGGCCCCGACGTCCCCGGAGCGCCGGTGGCGCTGTGCCTGCACGGGTTCCCGCAGGACCGCTCCGCCTTCGACGGCGTCACCCACCGCCTGGCCGGCAGCGGCGTGCGCGTGCTGGCCCCCGACCAGCGCGGCTGCTCACCCCGCGCGCGGCCTCGCGGCCGGCGGGCCTACGCCCTCCCCGAGCTGGTCGCCGACGCCGTCGCCCTGCTCGACGCCGCGGGCGTGGAGCGCGCCCACGTGGTGGGCCACGACTGGGGCGGCGTCGTGGCGTGGGCGCTGGCCGCGTGGCACCCGGACCGCGTGGCGTCCCTGACGGCGCTGTCCCAAGCGCACCCCGCGGCGATGGGCTCCGCCGTCGTGAGGTCCTCCCAGGGCCTGCGCTCCTGGTACGTGGCCGCCTTCCAGGTGCCGGTCCTGCCGGAGCTGGTGCTCCTGCGCGGCGGCGTGCTCGAGCGGCTGCTGGTGCGCTCGGGCCTGCCCCGGGAGCACGCCCGCCGGTACGCGCGGCGCGCCGCCGAGCCCGGCAGGCTGACCGGGGGGATCGCCTGGTATAGGGCCCTGCCGCTGGGACGGCGTCCCGTCGGCAGGGTCGCCGCCCCGGTCACCTACCTGCACGGCCGGCACGACCCCTTCTACGCAGCGGCCTCCGTGCTCGGCACCGCGGCCCTCGTGGACGGCCCCTTCGAGCGGCGCACGCTCGACACCGGCCACTGGGTGCCCGAGCTGGAGCCGGAGGCCGTGGTGGCCGCGGTGCTGGAGCACGTCCGCGCGGACGGGTCCACGATGACCCCATGAGCGACCTCCCCGTCTTCACCGCCGCCGACGTCGCGGCCCAGCCCGCGCTCGACCTCGACGCGTTCACCCAGGACGACGCCGTGGACCTCGGCGTGCTGGCCCTGGAGGTGGTCCGCGAGCGCGGCGCCAACCTCGCCGTCCGGGTGGAGCTGCACGGCCAGACGGTGTTCCTGGCCAAGACGGGCACCACCGACTCCGGCAACGAGCACTGGCTGGCGGGCAAGTCGCGCGTGGTGCACCGGTTCGGGGAGCCGTCCCTGCTGGTGCGGCGGCGCCACGAGGAGGCCGGCACCCCCTTCGACCAGCGCGACGACGTCGACCACGACCAGCTCAAGGCGCACGGCGGCTCCGTGCCCCTGCGCGTGGCGGGCCAGGTGGTCGGCACGCTCACCACGTCCGGTGAACCGGACGTGGTGGACCACGCGGTGTCGTCGGAGGCGGTGCGGCGGTTCCTGGCGCGCCGGGCGTGATCACGGCGCGCTAGCGTCGCGCGGGTGACGACCCCCGCCGTCCCCGCCCTCCCCGCAGCCGTGCTCGAGGCCGAGCGCCGCGCCGTCGAGCGCTCCTTCGCGCAGTCCTGCTGCGCGCCCACCGGGCCGCTGCTGGCGGTGCTCGCCGCCTCCGTCCGGCCCGGTGGGCGCGTGCTGGAGCTGGGCACGGGGGTCGGGGTGGGGACGGCGTGGATCGCCTCCGGGCTGGTCGGCCGCGAGGACGTCGAGGTGGTGACCGTGGAGCTCGACGAGGAGCTGGCGGACGCGGTGCGCGCCACCGACCTGCCCGTCACCGTGCTCACCGGTGACGCGGTGGCGCTCCTGCCCGGGCTGGGCGCGTTCGACCTCGTCTTCGCCGACGCGCTCGGCGGGAAGTGGACGGGCCTGGACCTGACGGTCGCCGCGGTCGCACCGGGTGGGGTGCTCCTGGTGGACGACATGGACCTCGGCCGGTACCACTCCCCCGAGGACCGCGCCGCGGTGACGGGCGTGCGCGAGACGCTCCTGGGCCACCCGGCGCTCGTCAGCGCGGAGCTGGCCGTCGGCACGGGTCACATCCTCAGCACCCGCCGCCCCGCCTGACGCCCCGGCCGGGGAGCCCGCGACGCGCGCGGGTCACCGGAGCGACCCAGGGCCGGAACGCGCGCGTAACACTCCCGAGACGCGAGGCGCCTACGGTCTCGGTCGCGCTTGACAGCGGCCCCGAGCAGCGGAGTCGCGACCACCCCGAGGAGAACGCATGAGCGGCAGCGCCGCCCGTCTGGACGCCATCAACGCCGTGAAGTCCTTCGTGCCGCCGGCGCCGTCGTTCGCCGCGCACGAGGCGCCCGGTGAGATCTTCGGGCAGAACGTCTTCTCCCGCGACGTCATGCAGGCCCGTCTGCCCAAGGCCGTGTTCCGCTCGGTGATGGCGACCATCGACGGCGGCGCTCCGCTGGACCCGAGCGTCGCCGACGCCGTCGCGTCCGCCATGAAGGACTGGGCGATGGACCGCGGCGCCACGCACTACGCCCACGTCTTCTACCCGCTGACCAACCGCTCGGCCGAGAAGCACGACAGCTTCCTGGAGCCGGACGGCGAGGGCTCGTCCATCGCGGAGTTCGCCGGCAAGACGCTGGTCCAGGGCGAGCCCGACGCCTCCAGCTTCCCCAACGGCGGCCTGCGCTCGACGTACGAGGCCCGCGGCTACACCGCGTGGGACGTCACGAGCCCGGCCTACATCCTCGAGAACGCCAACGGCAACACCCTGTGCATCCCGACGGTCTTCGTCTCCTTCACGGGCGAGGCCCTCGACCTCAAGGCGCCGCTGCTGCGCTCCCAGAAGGCCATGGCCGACCAGGCCAAGCGCGTGCTGGCGCTGTTCGGCCACATCGAGCCCGGCAACGTCGTGAGCTTCGCCGGTCCCGAGCAGGAGTACTTCCTCATCGACCGCAGCTTCTCGCTGTCGCGCCCCGACCTGCTGAACTGCGGCCGCACCCTGTTCGGCGCCAAGCCGCCCAAGGGCCAGGAGTTCGACGACCACTACTTCGGGTCCATCCCCGACCGCGTGCTGGCGTTCATGCTCGACGCCGAGCGCGAGCTGTTCAAGCTGGGCGTGCCCGCCAAGACCCGCCACAACGAGGTCGCACCGGGCCAGTTCGAGATCGCCCCGATGTTCGAGCAGGCCAACCTCGCCGCCGACCACCAGCAGCTGCTCATGGTCACCATGCGCAAGGTGGCCCAGCGCCACGGCATGGAGGTGCTCTTCCACGAGAAGCCCTTCGCCGGCGTCAACGGCTCGGGCAAGCACGTGAACTTCTCCTTCGGCGGCGGGAACGTCGGCAACCTCCTGCTGCCGGGCGACACCCCGCACGACAACGCGCAGTTCCTCGTCTTCTGCGCCGCCGTCATCCGCGCGGTCCACCGGCACGGCGGCCTGCTGCGCGCCTCGGTGGCCTCCTCCACCAACGACCACCGCCTGGGCGCCAACGAGGCCCCGCCGGCCATCATCTCGATCTTCCTGGGCGACCAGCTGGCCGACGTCTTCGACCAGGTCGCCAAGGGCGGCGCGACGTCGTCCAAGGAGAAGGGCACGCTGACCATCGGCGTCGACACCCTCCCGGTGCTGCCCACCGACCCGGGCGACCGCAACCGAACCAGCCCGTTCGCGTTCACCGGCAACCGCTTCGAGTTCCGCGCGCCGGGCTCGCTGCAGTCGATCGCGCCGCCGATGATCACCATCAACACCATCGTGGCCGAGTCGCTGGACTTCGTGGCCGACGAGCTGGAGGCCAAGCTGGCCGCCGGCGAGGAGTTCAACCACGCCGTGCAGAAGGTGCTGGAGCAGATCGTCTCCGACCACGGCGCGGTCATCTTCAACGGTGACGGCTACTCCGACGAGTGGCAGGTCGAGGCCGCCTCCCGCGGCCTGAAGAACCTCAAGACCACCCTGGACGCGCTGCCGGAGCTCGTCACCCCGGAGTCGCTGGCGCTGTTCTCGAGGTACGGGGTGCTCTCCGAGCAGGAGTCGCACAGCCGCTTCGAGGTGGCCCTGGAGCAGTACGCGCTGTCGGTGGGCGTGGAGGCCAAGCTCTCCCTGGAGATCGGCGGCACGATCATCCTGCCCGCCGCCCTGCGCTACCAGACCGAGCTGGCCCAGAACGTCGCCGCGCTCAAGGCCGCCGGGGTGGAGGCCGACACCTCCCTGCTGGAGGCGGTCTCCACGCCGCTCGCGGCGCTGCGCTCCGCCGTCGCGGAGCTCCGCACGGCGGTGGCGCACCACCCCGACGGCGGTACGGCCGGCCACGCGCTCTACGCCCGCGACACCCTGCTCCCGGCGATGGCGGCGGTCCGCGCCGCCGCCGACGAGCTGGAGACCGTGGTGGCGGACGACCTCTGGCCGCTGCCCACCTACCAGGAGATGCTCTTCATCCTCTGACGGGCGGACCGGTGCTCACGCCCGCAGGCTGGCGGGTGTGAGCACCAGCGCCCCGCCGCCCGTCGCAGCCCCCGTCGAGCTCGCCGAGACCGCCGCGTCCGACCTGTCCGCCCCGGCCTCGCGGCGGGGCGTGGCGGTGGTCACCGGCGGCTCGGCGGGCCTGGGCCGCGCCGTGGTCCGCGAGCTGGCGGCGAGCGGCTGGGACGTCGCGGTGCTCGCCCGGGGTCGTGACGGCCTGGCCGGTGCTGTCGCGGACGTGGCCTCATCAGGACGACGAGGGCTCGGCGTCGTCTGCGACGTCGCCCACCGCGAGCACGTGGAAGCGGCCGCCACCCGCGTGGAGGCCGAGCTCGGACCCGTCGAGGTGTGGGTCAACAACGCCATGGCCAGCGTCTTCTCCCCCTTCGCCGACACCGACTCGGACGACTTCGAGCGCGCCACCGCCGTCACCTACTTCGGGCAGGTCCACGGCACCCGGGCGGCGCTGGAGCGCATGCGCCCCCGCGACCGCGGCCACGTGGTGCAGATCGGCTCAGCGCTGGCGTTCCGCGGCATCCCCCTGCAGGCCGCGTACTGCGGCGCCAAGCACGCCGTGGTCGGCTTCACCAGTCCGTCATCACCGAGCTGCGCCACGAGGGCAGCCGCGTGCAGGTCTCGATGGCCCACATGCCCGGCATGAACACCACCCAGTTCGGCTGGGTCCGCACCACCGAGCCGCAGCACCCCCAGCCCGTCGCGCCGATCTGGCAGCCGGAGGCGTGCGCGAAGGTGGTGGCCGAGGTCGTCGACCACCCGCGCCGGCGGACCTGGGTGGGCGAGTCGACCGTGTACACGGTCCTCGGCAGCTGGATCGCCCCCCGGTTCCTCGACAGGTACCTGGCCCGAACAGGGGTGGACGGCCAGCTCACCGACCAGCCCCGCTCCACCATGCGCGGCGACTACCTCGACGCGCCCGTGGCCGGGGACGCCGGGGCGCGCGGCGAGTTCGACGCGCAGTCGTGGAGCTGGAGCCCGCAGGTGTGGCTGCAGCAGCGCCGGCACGCCGTCGACGTGGCCGGCACGGCGGCGCTGGCGCTCGGCGCCGTCACCGCTGCCGCGGCGACCGCCGCCCGGGTGCGCCGCTGGCTGGGCCGGTGAGCACCCACCCCGCCGGGGAGCTGCTGCAGGGAGCCCGGGCCACCTGGGGCGCGGCGCTGCTGGTGGCCCCCGGCCAGGTGCTGCGCCTGGCGGGCGAGCACCAGCCGGACTCGCGCTCGCTCGCGGTGGTGCGCCTGCTCGGCGCCCGCCACCTCGTGCAGGCGGCCTTCTCGGGGCGCGCACCAGGACGGGCGACCCTGGCCGACGGCGCCTGGGTCGACGCCGTGCACGCGCTCACCTCGCTGGCCCTCGCGGCCGGCGACCACCCGCGGGCGCGCCTGGCCCTCCTCGACGCCGTGATCGCCGCGAGCTGGGGTGCCGCCTCGGCGCGGGCCGCCCGGAGGGTCCCGCTCCGCGAGGGGCGGGCCGCCTCGGCCCGCGAGCGCCTGGCGCGCGCGGTGCACCCGCTCCTGCCCTGGGCGCCCCGGCTCTGACGGGCTCGTGATCCCCGCGGCCACGGCCTGAGCCGCTACCGTCGACCGGTGCCTGGGGAACCTGCAGTCCCGCGCGGGCTCGTCGACGGCGTCGTCGTCGGGCTCGTGCTCATGGCCGTCTTCACCACGGCGTGGTGCGCCAACACCCTCAGCACGTGGCCCGGGGTGCTCGGCACCGCGGTCTTCACCGCGGGGGTGCTGGCGAGCGCGTGGTTCGTCGTCACCGCGGTGCGGCTGGCACGGGTCCGCGGGCGGGCGAGCACCGCGATGACGCCCGAGGAGCAGAGGTCGCAGAAGCGCGCCGGCGCGGCCTTCGGGTGGGTCTTCACCGCCGAGGCCGTGGTCATCGTGGTGGCGGCCGGCGTCCTCGGTCGCCTCGGGCGCCCTGACCTCGTGCTCCCGACGATCGCGCTGGTCGTGGGGCTGCACTTCTACCCGATGGCGCGGATCTTCCGACGTCGCATCGACACCTGGCTGGCCACGGCGCTGAGCGCCGTCGGGCTGGCCGGCCTGGGGGTGCTGCTGCTCACGGACGCCGCTCAGGACACCGTCTGGGGCCTGGTCGCCTGCGGCGCCGCTCTCACCACCGGGGCGTACGGCGCCTACTTCGCGCGGACGGCCACCGCGCTGCGCACCCGCGCGACCAGCTGACCGGCGTCGTCGGCCACCCCGGTCGCGGTCACGGTCAGGGGCGCAGGGCCCGGGCCACCCGCGCGACCAGCACCTCGGCGGCGGCGCGGCCCGGCGGCGTGGGCAGCACCGGGTAGACGTGGAGCTGGCCGGGAGCCTCGTGCAGCTCCACCTCCACGCCGGCGGTACGGGCCTTGTCCACCAGCAGCAGCGCGTCGGGGTTGAGCACGTCGCGGGTGCCGGTGAACACCGTCAGCGGTCCCAGGCCGGTGAGGTCGCCGAAGAGCGGGCTGACGGCGGGGTCGGTGAGGGGGAGGTCGCCGCGCCAGGCCGCCGCCAGCACCCGGCCACCGGGCGTGGCCAGCCACGGGTCGGTGGGCTGCACCACGGGGATGCGCGGGTTGCTCCACGTGAGGTCGAGCGCCGGGGAGACGAGCAGGGTCAGGGGCAGCCGCACGCCCTCGTCGCGCAGCGCGAGCGCCGCGGACAGCGCGATCTGCCCTCCCGCGGAGTCACCCATGACGCCCGTGGGTCCGTGCTGCTCGGCGCTCGCCCGGACCAGCTCGACCACGCGCTCACGGGTGGGGCCTGCCGTGCCGTGGGGGACGAGCGGGTAGATCGGCACGGTGACGACCACGCCCGCCTCGGCCGCCACACGGGCCGCGAGGTGCCACTGCTGCCGGACGATCTCGTTGACCCAGCCGCCCCCGTGGGCGTAGACGACCCCGCCGACCGGGCGCTCGGCGCTGGTGGGGGTGAGCGTGTAGACGGGCCAGCCGCGGTCGTGGACGACGTCGAGCCGCACGTCCCGGCGCAGGGTCCGCGGGGGTCCGTAGGCGGCAGGACGCAGGGTCGCCTCGCGGATGCGCTCGTGCGCGCCCTGCTCGGTGACGAAGGTCCGGTTGAAGTGCAGCAGGCGCATGAGCGGCGGGATCACGCGGCTGGCGGGGTCGGGCAGGGGCACCCGCCCCACGGTAGGGGGCTCCCCGGGCGGGACGCCCTCGTGGTGGAGCTGCGCGGCGGGATGGGGTGGCTCCTGCTGGAGGCCGGAGCCGCGTCCGACAGGGCTCCGGTCTCCGAGACGCGGTACCCCGCCAAGCGGGCAGGACAGCGGGCAGGACAGCGGGCAGCACAGCGGGCGCGGGCGCGGACCACCGCCTTACGCTCGCCGCATGGCCCCTCCCCGCAACCCCCTGGACGGCCTGCGCGAGAAGGCGGGACAGCTCGGGGAGAAGCTGGGAGAGCGCCTGCCGGGCCCTGGCCTGCGCGGGGTGGAGGAGCGCGTCAGCGTGCTCTTCGGGGGGCCCACCGCCCCGGCGCGCCCGCTCGCGCTGGTGCTGGCGGACCTCGACGCCCTGGTCGGTCTGGAGGACGTCAAGGAGCAGGTCAGGGCGCTGCTCGCGTTCCTGCAGGTGCAGGCGCGCCGCAAGGACCACGGGCTGCCGGAGGTCGCGACGTCGCAGCACCTCGTCTTCCTCGGCAACCCCGGCACCGGCAAGACCACCGTGGCGCGGCTGCTGGCGGAGATGTACCGCGCGGTGGGGCTGCTCGCCAAGGGACACCTCGTGGAGGTCGACCGCGCGGGGCTGGTGGGCCAGTACGTCGGCGCGACGGCCCTCAAGACCGACCGGGTCATCCGGTCCGCCCTCGACGGCGTGCTCTTCATCGACGAGGCGTACTCGCTCTCCCCCGAGGGCGAGGGCCGGCTCGACTTCGGCCCCGAGGCCGTCGAGGTGCTGCTCAAGCGCATGGAGGACCACCGCCACCGCCTGGTCGTCGTCGTCGCCGGCTACCCGGCGCTGATGGAGGCGTTCTTGCGGTCCAACCCCGGGCTGCGCTCCCGCTTCGCGCGGGAGATCACATTCCCCGACTACTCGGTGGCCGAGCTGGAGCAGATCTTCTCCCTCGTGGTGGCCGAGCACGAGTACGCGCTGGCGCCGGGGGCGGCCGAGGCGCTGAGGGCCGTGCTGGGCGGGCTCCGGTCGGGGCAGGACTCGGGCAACGCGCGCTTCGTGCGGACGCTGTTCGAGCAGGCGCTCAACCGCCAGGCGCTGCGGCTGACGCGGGCGGCGCAGGACGACGTGGCCGTGCTCGAGCGCGACGAGGTGATGACCCTGTGGGCGCAGGACATCACCGAGGCCGCGCAGGCGCTCGGGCAGGACCCCGCCGCCGGGCAGGGGTCCCGCCGACGCCGCTGGCTCGGCTGAGGCCGGCCGTCAGGCGCGGGCCTGCGCCGCCCGGGCCGGGGCGGAGGCGCCGCGCTGGACGCCCAGCCCCCGACGCCCGACCTCGTTGAGGTCGGACTCGCGGAAGCGGTCCTCCCACGACGCCTCGTAGTGCTCCTCGGGGAAGTCACGGGGGCTCTCGCCGCGGCGGAACCTCTCGGCCACGTCGGCGGCGTAGGCGGCGTTCTTGGCGCACATCGGAGCCGCGGGGATGTAGATGACGTTGCCCCAGCCCTTCTGGTCCTGCACCGGGGCGACCCCGTGGACGAGGTCGCTGTGCCACCACACCGAGTCTCCGGGCTGGACGGTCGGGATGCCGACGGTGGCCCGGGTGAGCAGCGGGTGCCACTCCTCGTGCACGCCGAGGGCCATGCCCTGCTCGGCGCCGCACAGGGAGTCCTCGGGGACGTCGCTGAGCAGGGGCCGGACGATGATGTAGGCCATGGCCTCGGGGATCGGGACGGTCCACAGGACGCCCTGGTCGTGCTGCATCTCCGACATGGCGAGCCAGCCCTGGAAGCTGCGGAAGACGCTGCACATCGTCGAGGACGGGTACTCGTCGACCTCGGTCCGGTACGCGGCGTCCCAGGGGTCGTAGGCGTCGACGTCGCCGTCGAACAGGGGCGCGAAGACCTGCTGGTAGGCCGGTGTGAGCCAGCGCTCCACGGACCCGGAGTCGGTGTGCCCGGACAGGCCGCCCGAGGTCGCGCCCGGGGGACGGCGGCGGATGCGGTCGGGGTACATCGAGTCCTGGTCGGGGTCGAACCAGGTGACCCCCCGGGACTCGCTCTTCCACATCGCGTTGAGGAAGCTCTGCACCTTCGCGGTGTTCTCGTGCTGGCGGGCCTCCATCTGGGCGGCGGACCAGTAGATGGGGTAGATCTCCGGAGCGGAGGCCTCGAGCGTGCCGAAGAAGTCGTCGGCCGGTCCGCGGTACACGCCCGCGAAGTCGTTGCGGTCGAGGTACTCGACGAGCGAGGCGTCCCACCCGAGCGCCTGCTCGGCGGGCACCTGGCCGCGCACCACGGCGCAGCCGCGGCGGTGGATGAGGTCGACGGTCTCGGCGGGGACGGTCCCCGCGGCGATGTCGGAGAACTGCACGACGGGCCAGACGGCCTCCCCGCGCTCCTTGAGGGCCACGACCTCCTCGACCTTCGGCCGCAGCCTGTCCTCG
The DNA here is from genome assembly GCF_014270065.1 of Quadrisphaera sp. RL12-1S. Lineage (NCBI taxonomy): Bacteria > Bacillati > Actinomycetota > Actinomycetes > Kineosporiales > Kineosporiaceae > Quadrisphaera > Quadrisphaera oryzae. Next base: position 269,694 of record NZ_JACNME010000005.1, read on the forward strand.
ATGCGGGCGAAGAGCGCGTCGACGTCGCCGATCTGCGCGCGGAGCCTGCGCTTCACCGCACGGATGGCGGCGGGGTAGTCGGCGGGCGGCTCGGTCCAGCTGGTCTGCTCGGCGGTGTGCTCAGCCACGGGCGCGATCTCCTTCGACGGGTCAGCGGGAGCATTCAGTAAGATACGTTGACTGGATGGTGAACCTAGGAGGGAGACCCCGTGGCGTCAACCCCCGGTGACGGAGGGCCCACCCCGGTCGCCCCTCCGCGTCCCGGCGTGCTGGCCTCCCTCACCGACCACCACGTCCTCGTGGCCCTCCGGGACGCGGCCGGCCCGATCTCACGGGCCGAGGTCGCCGCGGCGACGGGGCTCTCGAAGCCAGCGGTGTCGACCTCGGCAGCCCGCCTGCTCGAGCGCGGCCTCGTCCACGAGGTGGGGGTCCGCACGGGGCGCCGCGGCGGTGTCGCCACGCTCGTGCAGATCAACGCCTCCCGCGGTCACTCCCTGGCCCTGTCGGTGCAGCCCGGGGCGCTCGAGGTGGAGGCCCGCGCCCTGGACGGCGCGGTGCTGGCCACCGCCACCACCCCACTCGGGCCGGAGGCCGGGCGAGCAGCGGTGGTCGAGGGCCTGCGCACCGCCGTCGTCGAGGTCGAGGCGGCCGCCGGGTCTCCCCTGCTCGCCACCGCCGTCTCCCTGGCCGGCCCGGTCGACGCCCGCACCGGCGTCCTGCTCGACCTCGAGCGCGAGGCGTTCCGCGCGGGCCACCTGGACCCTCGCGAGGTGCTGCCCCCCGAGGCCACCGACTGCCTCGTCGTCGACAACGACGTGAACTGGGCCGCTGTGCACGAGCACCGCTCCGGCGCCGCCCGCGGCGTGGACGACGTCGTCTACGTGTACGTCGGCGCGGGCATCGGCGCCGCCCTCCTCCTGGGGGGCCGGCTGTACCGGGGCCGTGGTGGGCTCGGAGGTGAGATCGGCTACCTGCGCTCGACGCGCTCCCTCGACCTCACGCAGGCCCTGGGGCACTGCGGCATCGGCCGCGCCGACCAGTACGGCCTCGACCTCGCAGCGGTCGAGCGCCTCCTCGCCGCGCCGGAGCTGACCGAGCAGGCCCGCGAGGTCGTCGACCTGGTGGTGACCGCCGTCGTCAACCTCACCGTGGCGCTCAACCCGTCCGCGCTGCTGGTGGCCGGCCCCTGGACGCGCCACGAGGTGCTCCTGACCGAGCTCGGCGGTGCGCTGGAGCGCTTCTGCCTCGACCCGCCCGAGGTGGCGACAGCACCGTTCTCCCCGCTGGGGGGCGCGGGCGCAGAGGCCCACCGCCTCGCCTGCCAGCGCGTCGGCCTGCCCGCCGCGGCGGAGCTCGCGTGAGCCGCCCGACCGGCCCGACCGGCCCGGTCGCCGCGCTGCCGGGCTGGCTGCGGCAGGTGGCGCTGGCCCTCCCCTTCGCCAGCCAGTTCGTCATCAGCGGCTCCGTGGCCGACCTGCACCGCGTCCACGACGACGTCGGCGCGCCCGGCCACCTCGACGCCGTCGCGGCGCTGGTGGCGCTGCTGCGCGGCGAGGGCTACGAGCTCGTCTACCGCTACGACCCCCTCGACGGCATCGTGCTCGCGCACGCGCGCGAGGGCGTGAGCAGCGACGCGTTCTTCCCCGACGCCCACCTGGGGCGCTCGACGGCCGCCACCCCCGGCCGGCTCGCGGACCTGGTCAAGCTGTCGACGACGCAGACCGCGCTGCGGGTGGCCGTGGTCGTGGACGTCGCGGAGACCTTCTGGCACGAGGACGGCTCATCCTCCCCCGAGGTGCGCACCCTGCTCCAGGTCTGCCAGCGCCTCACGCGCGCACCGGCCACGGGCACCACCCGGCCGGGGCGGCGCGTCCCGCTGCTCAACCCCGTGCTGTGGCTGGTCGACGGCACCCCCTCCGCCCCGGCCTGGCTGGTCCGGTCGCCGGGCACGGCCTCGGTGAGCATCCCCCTCCCGGAGCTGGCCGAGCGGCTGCGGGTGGCCCAGGACGTCGCCCCCGCGCTGCCCGGCCACGCCGACCTGGCCCCCGACCAGCAGGAGGCCGTCGTGGCCGCGCTGGCGGAGTCGACGCAGGGCATGACGGTGCGCGCGATGCACGACGTGGCGCGCCTGGCCGTCGACCAGGACGTGCCCGCCGAGCACGTCACCGAGGCGGTGCGCAGCTTCCGCGCCGGCTCCCTGGAGAGCCCCTGGCAGGACCCGGCGCTGCTCGACCGCGTCGCCCGCGCCGAGGAGACCGTCAGCCAGCGGGTGCTCGGCCAGCAGCGCGCGGTGCGGCACTCCCTCGACGTGCTGCTGCGCTCGGCCATGGGCCTCACCGGTGCCCAGCACCGGGGCTCGTCGAGCCGGCCCCAGGGCGTCCTCTTCTTCGCAGGACCCACCGGCGTCGGGAAGACCGAGCTCGCGAAGGCCCTGGCCGAGGTGCTCTTCGGCGCTGACGACGCCTGCACGCGCTTCGACATGAGCGAGTTCGCCGCCGAGCACAGCGAGGCCCGGCTCATCGGGGCGCCCCCGGGCTACGTCGGCTTCCACGCGGGCGGTGAGCTGACCAACGCCGTGCGGCAGAAGCCGTTCTCCGTCCTGCTCTTCGACGAGGTCGAGAAGGCGCACCCGCGGATCCTCGACACGTTCCTGCAGATCCTCGAGGACGGCCGCCTCACCGACGGGAGCGGGAGCACCGTCTACTTCAGCGAGTGCGTGATCATCTTCACCTCGAACCTGGGCGCGCCGCAGGCCGCAGCCGTCGGCCCCGCTCCCGGTCCCATTGGACCGGCCGAGGTGGCTGCGGCGCGGACGGCGGTGCTCACGGCCGTGCGGCGCCACTTCGTGGAGGAGCTGCAGCGCCCGGAGCTGCTCAGCCGCATCGGTGACAACGTGGTGGTCTTCGACGCGGTCTCCGAGCAGGTCGCGGGTGTCCTCGTGCAGCGGCAGGCCCGCGCGGTGGTCGACGCCGTCCTCCAGCGCCGCGGCGTGGAGGTGGTCCTGGAGGCGCCGGTGCTCGCGGCGCTGGAGGAGCAGGCGGTCGCACACCTGGGGTCCGGTGGCCGCGGGGTGGGGGCCGCTGTCGAGACCGTGCTGGTCAACCCGCTCGCGCGCACCCTGGCGTCCGCGCCGCGCGGCGGGACGCTGCGCGTCACAGCCGTGCGGCGGGGGCCCGAGGGCTGGGAGCTCCAGACGGCCACCTGACCCGCGCCCGGAGGCGCCGCCCACGACCAGGCGTCACGCGGGATCGGTAGGCTGGCGCCGTCCTCGACCAGGACTCCTCGTGGCGCTCCCCCGCTGACCACCCTCGCGGGCTGCCGGGCGCCGGTTCCCCCGACTCGCGGAGCCCTCGTCGTGACCAGCACACCACCCCCCGCCACCCCCACCCCCTCCCTCCCCCTGGCCCAGCGCCTGCGCGGCGTGGCCAGCTCGCCCGTGCGGGACCTGCTCGCCCTGGCCGCCCGGCCGGAGGTCATCTCCTTCGCGGGTGGTCTCCCTGCGCCGGAGCTGTTCGACGTCGACGGCGTGCGCGCCGCCGTCGACGCGGTGCTGTCGGGCCCGGGGGCGCGCACCGCGCTGCAGTACGCGCCCACCGAGGGGAGCGCCGAGCTGCGCGCCCTGCTCGCCGCCCGCACGAGCTCCCGCGGGCTGGCGACGACGGCGGACGACGTGCTCGTCACCACCGGCTCGCAGCAGGCGCTGGCCCTGCTGAGCACCGCGCTGCTGGACCCGGGCGCCGTCGTCGCCGTGGAGGAGCCCACCTACCTGGCCGCCCTGCAGAGCTTCGCGCTGGCCGGGGCCCGCGTGGTGCCCGTGGCCAGCGACGACGACGGCGTGGTGCCCGCCTCCCTGGAGCGCGTGCTGGACGAGCACTCCCCCGCGCTGGTCTACCTCGTGCCGACCTTCGCCAACCCGACCGGCCGCACCCTGAGCACCACCCGGCGCGCGGAGGTGGCCGCGCTGCTGGCCGCCCGCCCGACGTGGGTGGTCGAGGACGACCCGTACGGCGAGCTGCGCTACCGCGGCCAGGCGCTGGCACCGCTGGCCTCCCAGCCGGCGCTGGAGGGGCGGGCCGTCTACCTGGGCAGCCTGTCCAAGGTGTTCGCGCCGGGCCTGCGGCTGGGGTGGCTGCGCGCCCCGCGGGAGCTGAGGGCCCGGTTGGCGGTGGCCAAGCAGGCCGCCGACCTGCACACCTCCACCCTCGACCAGGCCGCCGCCGCGGTGTACCTGACGGAGAACGACCTCGACGCGCACGTCGCGGCGCTGCGCGCCGCCTACGGCGCCCGCCGGGACGCCGTGCTGGAGACGCTGCCCCACGCGCTGCCGCCGGGGTCGACGTGGACCGACCCGGACGGCGGCATGTTCGTGTGGGCCCGCCTGCCCGGAGGCGTCGACGCCGCGACCCTGCTGCCGGCGGCGCTCGAGCACGGCGCCGCCTTCGTGCCCGGGGCCCCGTTCTACGCCGGGACCCCGGACCGCTCGACGCTGCGGCTGTCCTTCACCACGCACTCCCCCGAGCGGACCCGCGAGGGCCTGTCACGCCTGGGCCGGGCGTTCGGACGGGCGCTGCGTCAGGGCTGAGCCGGTGACGACGCGGAGCGGTGCTCGCGCTCGGCGTCCTCCATCGCCTGGCTGAACCCCACGAGGAAGCGGTGCACGGCTGCCAGCTCGGCCTCGCTGAACTGCGCCATCACCGCGTCGGTCCGCCGGCCGAGCGGGCCGAAGAACGCCCCCGCGACACCCATCGCCTCGCGCGTGATCCGCAGGTGGACGCGGCGGCGGTCCACGGCGTCCCGCTCGCGCTGGACGTGGCCGGCGCGCTCCAGCCTGTCGACGACGCTGGTGGTGGCGGCTGAGCTGAGGTTCAGCGCGCCGGCGAGGCCGCCGGCGGTGAGCGGGTCGCCGTCGGTCTCGGCCTGCATGACGTGGACCATCGCCTCGAGGTCCGTGGGGTGCATGGTCTGGTGCTCGGCGAAGGCGTGCGCGAGGTGCTGCGTGCGGTAGGTGAGGGTGCGGACGTCGTCGACGAGGACCCGCTGCAGCCGCGCGCGCTCGTCGTCGTGCCCCTCCTGCTGCTGCGCCACGCCCACCATCCTCCCTCCGCCTTGCGCTCGGCCCCGCCGCGCTCCATCATCTCACCCATCGAGAGGTTCGACCATCGAGAGGTTTTCATGAGACATGTGCTGCACGCACCCGTCGGACGGCGCAGCGCCTGGGCGTCCGTGGCGCTGGGCCTGCTGGTGGCCGTCGGGCTGACGGTGTTCGCCCCCTCCCCCGACCGGGGCTCGGGCGTCAGCGCCGGGCTGCCCTCGGCCGCCGAGTCGGTGCAGGTGGCCGAGCTGGCGAAGCAGCTGCCCGGTGCCGACGCGACGTCGGCGCTCGTCGTCGTCCGCCGCGACGGCGGCCTCCAGGCCGGTGACACCGCGGCGCTGCAGCAGCTGTCGGGGCAGCTGGCCCAGGTGGCCGAGGGCGGGCGGGTCGCCCCGCCGGTGACCTCCCAGGACGGGACGACGGCGCTGGTGGCCGTGCCGCTGAGCTCCGCCGGGGGCACCGAGGCGCTGACCGGCACCGTCCAGGCCATCCGCGCCGACCTGCGCGCCGCCACCGCCGACCTGCCCTCCGGCCTGACCGCGCAGGTCACGGGCGGAGCGGCGTTCACCACCGACATCGCCTCCCAGTTCGACGGCGCGAACGTCACGCTGTTGCTCACCACCGTGCTCGTCGTGGCCGTGCTGCTGCTCGTGACGTACCGCAGCCCGGTGCTCTGGCTCGTGCCGCTGGCCGTGGTCGGCGCCTCGGCGGCCGCGGCCACGGCGCTGTTCGCCGTGGTCTCGCGCGCCTTCGGGGTGGTGCTGGACCCCTCCACCGGCGGCATCGCCGACGTGCTGGTCTTCGGCGCGGGCACCAACTACGCCCTGCTGCTCATCGCCCGCTACCGCGAGGAGCTGCGGCGCGAGGCCGACCGCCGCCTCGCCATGCGCAGGGCCTGGCGCGGGGCCGCCCCGGCGATCGCCGCGAGCGCGGGCACGGTGGTGCTGTCGCTGCTGGCGCTGTCGTTCGCGGTGCTGGGCTCCAACCGCAGCGTCGGGCAGTTCGGGGCGCTCGGCATCGCGGTGGCGGCGCTGTTCGCGCTGTTCGTGCTGCCCGCGGCGCTCGTGGTCTGCGGGCGGGGGGTGTTCTGGCCGTTCGTGCCCAGGGTCGGCTCGGCGGAGACGTCGCTGACCGGTCCCTGGTCGGCGATCGGGCGCGCCGTGGTGGCGCGGCCGTGGCGCGTGGTGGCGGTCGCCGTCGCCGTCCTCGCGGTGATGGCCGCGGGGCTGTCGGGGGCCCGGCTGGGGCTGAGCCAGACCGAGCAGTTCCGCGTCGAGGCCGAGGCCGTGGCGGGGGTGGAGACGCTGGCGAAGGCGTTCCCGGCGGGCGCGTCCGACCCGGCGCGGATCATCGTGCGGAGCACGGACCCGACCGTCGTCCAGGGCGTCGTCGACACCGCCTCGGCCGTGCCGGGAGTGGCGTCCGCGAGCGCGGGGCGCCAGGGGACCGGCCTCACCGAGGTCACCGCCGTGCTCGACGGCGACCCCGGCAGCTCCGCCGCGCAGGCGACGGTGGAGCGCCTGCGGAGCGCGCTCGACGCCGTGCCCGGGCAGTCCCTCGTGGGCGGCAGCACGGCCGACGGCCTCGACGTCAAGGTCGCCACCGAGGGCGACCTGCGCGTGGTGGCCCCGCTGGTCCTGCTGGTCGTGCTGGCGGTGCTCGTGGTGCTGCTGCGGGCGCTGGTCGGGCCGCTGGTGCTCGTGGCCACCGTGGTGGCGAGCTTCTTCGCCGCGCTGGGCGCGGGGAACTGGCTGGCCACGTCCGTGCTGGGGTACCCGGGGCTCGACACGGGCGTGCCGCTGCTGGCGTTCCTGTTCCTCGTCGCCCTCGGGGTGGACTACAACATCTTCCTCGTCACCCGGGTGCGCGAGGAGGTGCCGGCGCGCGGCACCCGGCAGGCCGTGGTGGTGGGCGTGTCGGTGACGGGCGCGGTCATCACGAGCGCCGGGGTGCTGCTGGCTGCGGTGTTCACCGTGCTGGGGGTGCTGCCGCTCATCACCCTCACCGAGCTGGGGATCATCGTGGGGATCGGCGTGCTGCTCGACACGCTGTTGGTCCGCACGCTGCTGGTGCCGGCGCTGTTCACGCTGCTGGACCGGCGGGCGTGGTGGCCGGGAGCGCTCTCCCGGGCGCAGCGCCACCGCGGTGGCGCCGGTGACGACCTCCCGCCGTCGGCCTCCGCCCCGGAGCTGGCGACCCACCCCTGACACCCCGCCCATGATCACGGTGGATTCGCGAAGACCCGGTGCCGGTGGCAACCTCGAACCCCGTGAGCGTGACGGACGAAGCCCCCACGGCCGCGGGCGACCGCGGGTTCCTGGGCCAGCCGCGAGCGCTGGCGCACCTGTTCGGCGTGGAGATGTGGGAGCGGTTCAGCTTCTACGGGATGCAGGCGATCCTCGCCTACTACCTCTACTACTCCGTCGCCGACGGCGGGCTCGGCGTCCCGCAGGCCACCGCCACGAGCATCGTCGGCGCCTACGGCGGCCTGGTGTACCTGTCCACCATCGTGGGCGGCTGGGTCTCCGACCGGCTCGCCGGCCGCGAGCGCGTGCTGTTCGGCAGCGCGTGCGTGGTGATGCTCGGGCACATCGCGCTGGCGGTGCTGCCCGGCCTGGCCGGCGTGGGCGCGGGCCTGGTGCTCGTGGCGCTGGGCAGCGGCGGGGTCAAGGCGACGGCGACGGCGCTGGTCGGCACCCTCTACGCCGAGGGCGACACCCGCCGCGACGCCGGGTTCTCGCTGTTCTACCTGGGCATCAACGTCGGCGCGCTCATCGGGCCGCTGCTGACCGGCCTCGCGCAGAGCGCGGTCGGGTTCCACGTCGGGTTCGGGCTGGCGGCCGTCGGCATGGCGCTCGGGCTCACGCAGTACGCCGTCGGCCGGCGGGGCCTGCGCGGCGGTGAGGCCTCCCGCGTGCCGGACCCGCTGCCGGCCGCGCAGCGGCTGCGGTGGGCGCTGGTGGCGGTCGCCGTCGTCGTCCTCATCGCCGTGGCGGGGTTCCTCGGCCTGCTGCCGCTGGCGGGACTGGCGACGATCGTGGCCGTGACCTGCGCGGTCGCGTCGTTGGCGTACTTCGCGTTCCTGCTGAGCAGCTCCCGGCTCGACGCCGTGGAGCGGCGCCGGGTATTGGCCTTCATCCCGATGTTCGTCGCCTCGGTGGCGTTCTGGTCGCTGTACCAGCAGCAGTCGACGGTGGTCGCGCTGTTCGCCGACTCCCAGCTGGACCGGTCGCTGTTCGGGTGGACCGTGCCGGCGTCCTGGGTGCAGTCGATCAACCCGGTCTTCATCATCGTGCTGTCGGGCGTCTTCGCCGCGCTGTGGACGCGGCTCGGCTCGCGCCAGCCGTCCACGCCGGTGAAGTTCGCCGCGGGCGTGGGCGTCATGGGCGTGGCGTTCCTGCTGTTCCTGCCCATGTCCGACCCGACTCCGCACAGCGCGCCGCTGCTCGGGCTGGTCGGGGTACTGCTGGCCTTCACCGTGGCGGAGCTGCTGCTCTCCCCGGTGGGGCTGTCGCTGTCCACCAAGCTGGCGCCGCGCGCGTTCCCCACGCAGATGGTGGCGCTGTGGTTCCTGTCCACCGCGCTCGGCTCGGCGCTGGCCGGCGTCTTCGCCGGGAACTGGACGCCGCAGGGGCAGGCGGGGTACTTCAGCGTGCTGGGCCTGGTGGCCATCGCGCTCGCCGTCGTCCTGGCGCTGGTGGCCAAGCCGGTGCACCGGCTCATGAGCGGCGTCGACTGAGCGACCCCCCGCTCGCCGCCGCCGCGCGTCGACGTGCTCTGGCGTGCTCCGGCGGGCGCTGGTCCGCAGCGCCCGCCGGAGGTGCGGTCAGGGGACCAGCGACCCGGCGGCGGTGAAGAGGCGGTACCACTCCTGCCGGCTCAGGCGGACGTCGGAGCCGGCGACGGCTTCGCGCACGCGCTCGGGCTTGGTGGTGCCGACCACCACCTGGATGTCGGCGGGGTGGCGCGTGATCCACGCCGTCGCGATGCCCGTCGGGGTGACGCCGTGGGCGTCGGCGAGCTCCTCGAGCACGTCGTTGAGCTCGGCGTACTTGTCGCGGTCGCCCAGGAAGACGCCGGTGAAGAAGCCGCCTTGGAACGGCGACCACGCCTGCAGCGTCGTGCCGTGGAGGCGGGCGTGGTCGAGCATGCCACCGTCGCGGTGGACCGACTGCTCCAGGTCCTCCATGTTCGAGGCGACGCCGGTCGAGACCAGCGAGGAGTGGGTGAGGCTGAGCTGCACCTGGTTGGCCACCAGCGGCTGGCGCACCACCGTCTTCAGCAGCTCCTGCTGGTACGGGGTGTGGTTGGAGACGCCGAAGTGGCGGACCTTGCCCGCCGCCTCCAGCTGGTCGAACGCGGCGGCGACCTCCTCGGGCTCCACGAGGGCGTCGGGGCGGTGCAGCAGGAGGACGTCGAGGTGGTCGGTCTGCAGCGCCGCCAGCGACGCGTCCACCGCGGACAGGATGTGGTCGGTGGAGAAGTCGAAGAAGCCGTCGCGGATGCCGCACTTGGACTGGATGACCACGCGCTCGCGCTCGGACGGCGTGAGCTTCACGGCCTCCGCGAAGCGGCGCTCGCAGAGGTGGTCGCCGCCGTAGACGTCGGCGTGGTCGAGCACGGTGACGCCCTCGTCGAGGGCGGTGCGGACGAGGGCGTCGATGGCCGCGTCGTCGAGGGAGTCGATGCGCATGAGGCCGAGGACGATGCTGCTGACCTCGAGGCCGGTGCGGCCGAGCTGCTGGGTCTTCACGGACCCCATCCTGTCAACGGGCTGCTCACCGGCCACCCCGGCCCCGCTCGCGGGGAGGCCCCTGGACGGGTGAAGATCGAGTGGCCCAGGTCACAGGAAGCGAGGACAGTCCTCATCAGCTGGAGTGATCCAGAGGTTGTTCAACTGAGGAGGTCACCGTGATCGTCCTGGGGCTGGTCCTGCTGCTGCTGGGCTTCTTCCTCAACATCCAGATCCTCTGGATCCTGGGGATCATCCTGCTCATCGTGGGCATCGTGCTGAACTTCGTGCCGATCGGCGGCTCCCGCCGAAGGGTGTTCTAGCGGGGCGCGGACCCCGCGGACGCCGACGGCCCCGCCACCCCTGACGAGGGGGTGGCGGGGCCGTCGGCGTGCGTGCGGGTCAGAGGGTCCGAGCCGTCGGGTCCCAGTCCGGCGGCAGCGCGGGCGCCACCGCCGTGGTGCTCTCCACGTCCACCGGCGTGCGCCGCTGGGCCGCCTCGATGGTGGAGACCATGACGTCGACCACGTGGAAGGCCTGCTCGCCGCTGGCGCGCTCGGGCCGCCCGGCGCGGATCGCCCGGGCGAGCTCCAGCACGCCCTGGCCGCGTCCCGCCGTGGAGCCGGTGGGGGCCTCGTCGCGGGGCTCCTCCCCCAGCGCGTGCACCACGGTGGCGCCCTCGAACGTGTTCGGGTCGGGCAGCTCCAGCGTGCCTCCGGCACCCGCCACCTCGAGCTGGGTGCGGTTCACGGCGGAGTCGAAGCTGAACACGGCCGTGGCCGACGCCCCGCCCTCGAACTCGAACAGCGCCGAGACGTGGGTGGGGACCTGCACGTCGAAGACCTGGCCGGCCTTCGGACCCGAGCCGATGGTGCGCTGCGGGCGGGCCTTCGACGCCGTCGCCGAGACCCGCCCCACCGGTCCGAGCAGCTGCACGAGGGCGGTGAGGTAGTACGGGCCCAGGTCGAACAGGGGGCCCGCCCCGTCCGCGAAGAGGAACGCCGGGTCCGGGTGCCAGCTCTCCGGGCCCGCGCTCTGCAGGAGCACCAGCGCGGTGAGCGGGTCACCGACGGCACCGGACTCCAGCAGGCGGCGGGCGCTCTGCAGGCCCGCGCCGAGGAAGGTGTCGGGGGCCGTCGCCACGCGCCGGTCGGCCGCTGCGGCCGCCTCCAGCAGCGAGGTGCCGCTGGCGCGGTCGAGGGCGAACGGCTTCTCGGTCCACACGTCCTTGCCGGCGGCCACCGCGGCGGTCGCCACCTCCACGTGCGCGGCGGGGATGGTCAGGTTGACCACCACCTCCACCTCGGGGTCGGCGAGGACGTCCTCCACCGCGCCCCAGCGGGGCACGCCGAACGCCTCGGCCTGCGCCTGGGCGCGCTCGACGGCGAGGTCGGCCACCACCTTGACGTCGAGGTCGGGGAAGGAGGTGAGGTTGGTCAGGTACTGGGTGCTGATGGTGCCGGCGCCGATGACGCCCACCCCCACGCGGCCGCTGCCGCGGGGACCGCCCCGCGCCCCGCCCGCGCCCGTCGTCGTGCTGGTCATGCCAGGCCCTTCTCGCGCAGGAACGCCAGGCCGTCGGCCACCGCGGTGAAGCGGTCGCCGCGGGAGTCGTCGAGCTCGATGACGCGCAGGGCCGACGGCGCCGCGGCCACCACGTCGGCCACCGCGATCGACCCCTGGCCCAGGGCCACCTGGTCGAGCACCTCGGCGGTCGCGGGACCGTCCTTGAGGTGCAGGGCCACCACCTGGTCACCCAGGCGCTGCAGCAGCGCCACGGGGTCGTGCCCACCGACCGCCACCCAGTAGGTGTCGACCTCGAGGACCACCTCGGGCGCCACCTCGGCGAGGCGCTGCGCGAGCACCTCGAAGGCCGACGTCCCGTCGATGTCACTGGCCAGCTCGTGGGCGTGGTTGTGGTACCCGACGCGCACGCCGTGACGGGCGGCGACGGCGGCGGCCGCGGCCAGCTCCGCGGCCACGGACTCGACCGCCTCGCGGGTGCCCCAGCGGTCCGCCGGGGTGAAGGGGTCGATGACCGTGCGGGTGCCCCGGGCCGCCGCGGCGGCGAACAGCGCGTCGAGCGCGTCGTCGTCGCTGCCCAGGAAGCCCTGGTGCATGGTCGGCGCGGCGATGTCGTGCTCGGCCAGCGCCGCGGCGAGCTCGTCGGACAGCGCCAGCGGGCCGAAGGGCTCCACAGACGTGAAGCCGAGCTCCGCGAGGCGGGCCACGGTGCCGGCGACGTCGTCGGCGAGCGCCTCCCGCACGGTGTAGAGCTGGACGGAGACCTGGCTGCTGGCCCTGCTGCTGTCACTGCTGCTGGGCCGGGTGGGCGGTGTGGTGGACACGCTGCTCCTCGTCGTCGTGGCGGCGTCGCGGTCGTGGTGCGTGCCCCAACTCAACCACCCGGCCGGACTTCCCGACCAACCGGTCGGCGTCTTGCCTGGCGCGATCAAGGTCGGCCGGGGCCCATCATGGGCGGTCGGACCGCGCACCCCTCACCGGGGGCGCCAGGAGGGAGTTGGTCGCGTGAGGATCGTCTACAACAGCTTCGACGGCAGGTACTCCGACAGCCCCCGGGCCTTGTACGAGACCCTCACCCGCGCCGCCCCCGGCGTCCCGCTCGAGCACACCTGGCTCGCGGGGCCCGCGCACCGCGCCGGCTTCCCCGACGGCCCGACCCTCGTGGAGCCCGACGGCCCCGAGGCGGTCGTCGCCCTCGAGGCGGCCGACGTCGTCATCTCCAACTACCACCTGCGCCCGCAGTGGGAGAAGGCCGCCGGCTGCCTGTACCTGCAGACCTGGCACGGCACCCCGCTCAAGCGCATCGCCGCCGACGAGCCGCACGTGGCCCCCACCGACCCGGTGCCCGGCTGGCGCGACGTCGACCGCTGGGACCTGCTGCTGTCCGCCGGGCCCGAGGCCACGAAGGCGCTGACCACCGGCTTCCGCTGGACCGGCCCGGTCGCCGAGACCGGCTGGCCCCGCAACGACGTCCTGCTCTCCCCCCAGCGCGAGGACCTGCGCGCCGCGGTGCGCACCCAGCTCGGGCTCGCCCCCGGCACCACCGCCGTGCTCTACGCGCCCACCTGGCGCGACGACGTGGTGGACGGCGACGGCCGGCGCGACGTGGACCTGCGCCTGGACCTCGCGGAGTTCAGCCGCCGCTTCGGCGACACGCACGTGCTGCTGCTGCGGCTGCACTACATGCTGTCCGACCGGCTGGCCGACTCCCTCGGCGGAGCGCCGCTGCCACCGGGGGTCCTCGACGTCTCCGGGCACCCCGACATCGCCGAGCTGTACCTGGCCGCCGACGCCATGGTCACCGACTACTCCTCGACGCTGTTCGACTTCGCCGCCACCCGCAAGCCGCTGCTCCTGTTCGCCTACGACCTCGAGCACTACCGCGACGACCTGCGTGGCTTCTACTTCGACCTGTTCGGCGCCCCACCGGGACCGGTGCTGCGCACCAGCGCCGAGCTGCTCGACGCCCTCGCCGACCCGGTGGCCTCCACCGCGGCGTGGGCGCCCGCGGCGGACGCGTTCCGCGCGGAGCACTGCCCCCTCGACGACGGCCGGGCGTCGCAGCGCGTGCTCGACCTCGTCCTGCCCGGGCTCGTGCCCGCCGACGCGCTGGCGGTGACCCGGTGACGCTCCAGGCGGTCGTGCTGGCCGCGGGCAAGGGCACCCGGCTGGGCCGCCCCCTGCCCAAGCCCCTGACGCAGCTGGCCGACGGGCGCAGCATCCTCGCCCAGCAGGTCGACAACCTCCGCGAGGTGCTCGGCGAGCAGCTGTCGATCACCGCGGTGGTCGGCTACAAGGCCCCGCTCATCATGGAGGCGCTGCCCCGGCTGCTGTTCGCCTACAACGAGGACTACGAGGACACCAACACCTCCAAGTCCCTCCTGCGGGCGCTGGAGCTGTCCGCCGACGGGCCCGTGATCTGGCTCAACGGCGACGTGGTCTTCGAGCCCGCGCTGCTGGAGCTGCTGCTCGGCCCGATCGCCCGCGGTGAGAGCGCGGTGTGCGTCAACACCTCCTCGGTGGCCGAGGAGGAGGTCAAGTACACGGTCGACGCAGACGGCTTCGTCGCCGAGCTGTCCAAGACCGTGGTCGGCGGCCTGGGCGAGGCCGTGGGCATCAACCTGGTCGGCGCCGCCGACAAGGCGCTGCTCGTGGAGAGCCTGCGCGCCTGCGGCGACCAGGACTACTTCGAGCGCGGCATCGAGCTGTCCATCGCCCAGGGCATGCGGGTGCTGCCGGTCGACATCTCCGCGCACGTGGCGGTGGAGGTCGACTTCGAGGAGGACCTCGCCCGCGCCGAGCGCCTCGTCGCCGAGCACCGCCAGGCCCAGGACTCCTGACCGCCTCGCCCGCTGGCCCCGCGAGGGGTCAGCGGGCGACGACGGCGAGGACCTGGTCGGCGATCTCCGCCTCCTCGTCGGTGGGGACGACGAGCACCTTCTCGCCGATCCGCACCGGCTCCGCGGGACTCCTCGACGTCTGCGCCGCGTCGTTCAGCGCTGAGTCCACCCCGAAGCCGAGGTGCTCCAGGGGCGCGCAGACCGCGGCGCGCACAGCGGCGGCGTTCTCGCCCACCCCGGCGGTGAAGACGACCGCCTGCACCCGCGGCACCAGCGCCAGGAACGAGCCGACGGCGGCGGAGAGCCGGTAGCAGTACACCTCCAGCGCCGCGCGGGCCGCCTCGTCACCGGCGTCCGCGCGGGCCTGCACCGAGCGCACGTCCGACTCCCCCGCCAGGCCCTGGAGGCCGCTGCGCTTGTTGAGCAGGTCGTCCACCTCGGCCGCGGTCATGCCGGCCTCGCGCACCAGCGTCATGACGATGGCCGGGTCGACGTCGCCGCTGCGGGTGCCCATCGCGGAGCCGGCCAGCGGGGTCAGGCCCATCGTGGTGTCGACGCTGCGCCCTCCCCGCACCGCGGTGACGGAGACGCCGTTGCCGACGTGCGCCACCACCAGGTCGGCCTCCTCGACCGGCACCGCGAGGAAGGCCGCGGCCCGCCGGGTGACCACCTGCACGCTCGTGCCGTGGAAGCCGTACTTGCGCAACCCGTAGCGGCGGGCGACGTCCGCGTCCACGGCGTAGGTCGCGGCGCGGGCGGGGATGGTCGCGTGGAAGGCGGTGTCGAAGACCGCCACCTGCGGCACGTCGGGCAGCGCCGTCCGCAGCGCCCGGATGGCGGCGAGCTGCGGCGGGTTGTGCAGCGGGGCCAGCGCCGAGAGCTCGTCGATGCCGCGCTCGACGTCGTCGTCGACGACGGTCGGGTGGGTGTACCGCGTCCCGCCCTGGACCACCCGGTGGCCCACCCCCGCCAGGCCCGACAGGCCCGGGCCCCCGCCGGAGGGCTCCAGGGCGGCCATCACCTGCGCCAGCGCCGCCGCGTGGTCGGGCACGTCCGAGGAGCCGATGCGCTCGACGCTCCCCCGCGCCAGGACCTCGGCCGCGCCGTCGCCGTGCTCGCGGAGCTGGTACTTCAGGCTCGAGGAGCCCGCGTTGACGACGAGGACCCTGCTCATGCGGACGCCTTCTTCGTGGTCTGGGACTGGACGGCGGTGATGGCCACGGTCGAGACGACGTCGGCCACGGTGCAGCCGCGGGAGAGGTCGTTCACCGGGCGGCGCAGGCCCTGCAGCACCGGGCCCACGGCCACGGCGTCACCGGTGCGCTGCACCGCCTTGTAGGTGGTGTTGCCGGTGTTGAGGTCGGGGAAGACCAGCACGGTGGCGTTCCCGGCCACGGGGTTGTCGGGCATCTTGGCCGCGCCCGTGGCGGGGTCGACGGCGGCGTCGTACTGGATCGGACCGGCCAGCGGCAGGTCCGGGGCGCGCTCGGCGACCAGGCGGGTGGCCTCGCGGACCTTGTCGACGTCGACGCCGGCGCCCGAGCTGCCGGTGGAGTAGCTGACCATCGCCACCCGCGGCTCCACCCCGAACGCGCGCGCCGTCTCGGCGGAGGAGATGGCGATGCCCGCGAGCTCCTCGGCGGTGGGGTCGAGGTTGACGGCGCAGTCGGCGAAGACCATGACCCGGTCGGGCAGGCACATGAGGAAGGCGCCGGAGACGCGGGAGGCGCCCGGCATCGTCTTGATCACCTCCAGGGCCGGCCGGATCGTGGCGGCGGTGGTATGCGTGGCGCCGGAGACCATGCCGTCGGCGTGGCCCGTCTCGACCATGAGCGTGCCGAAGTACGTGGGGTCCAGCAGCTGCTCCAGCGCGGCCTCCAGGGTGACGCCCTTGTGCTGGCGGCGCTCGGCGTACACCGGCGCCATCTGCTCGCGCAGCGGCGAGGTGGCCGGGTCCACGACGCGCGCGGAGCCGAGGTCCACGCCCAGCCGGTCCGCCTGCGCCCGGACCTCCTCCTCACGGCCCAGGAGCACGAGGTCGGCGACGTCGAGGTGCCCGAGCTCCTCGGCGGCGCGCAGCACGCGGGTGTCCTCGCTCTCCGGCAGCACGATGGTGCGGCGGTCGGCGCGGGCGGCCGCGAGCAGCCGCGCGTTGAACATCGCCGGGGTCACGGCCTCGGTGCGCACCAGGCGGATCCGCTCGGACAGCTCCTCGGCGTCCACCCCCGCGCTGAAGGCGCCCAGCGCCGCGGTGACCTTGCGCTGGCTCGTGGGCCGGATCGCGCCGGTGGCGCCCTCCAGGCGGTGGATGGTCGTGTACGTGTCGGTCGGCACGCTGATCATCGGCAGGCCGCTGGGCCGCAGCAGGGTCAGCTGCAGGTCGTCGGGGCGGGTGCCGTTGGTGAGCACCAGGCCCCCCGGTGTCGGCAGGTCCCGGTGGATGGCCGCGCCCGCGGAGACGAGCATGAGGTCGAGCCGGTCACCGGAGGTGACCAGCAGCGTGCCCTCCCGCAGCAGCCGCAGGACGACGTCGGCGTGGGCCGAGCCCGCCAGGTACCCGCCGACCTCGCGCTCCAGCGCCGAGTCGGACCCGGTGAGCACGCTGCCGCCGAGCACGGACGCCACCTCGCCCACCGTGAGGGCCGACAGCAGCGGCACCTCCTCGACGGCGTAGACGGGGTGCTTCGTGGCACCGCCGGTGTGCCCGCTCTGCTGCCGGACCGCGTCCAGCACCGCCTCCCGGTGGGCCGGGTCCACGCGGTTGACCACGGTGGCCAGCTTGGTGCAGCCGCGGGCCGCGAGCGCGGATCCGGCCTCGCGGGCCGCCCCCGCCACCCTGCCCGACAGGGCCGCGGTGTCCTCCGAGGCCGCCCCCGCCGCGGAGACCACGACGACGACGGGCGCGCCGAGGTTCACCGCGAGCAGCGCGTTGAGGTCCAGCTCGGTGGCCGGTGAGGGACCGGTGAAGTCCGTGCCCACGACGAGCACGAAGTCGGAGCGCTCGGACAGGCGCTCCACGCGCTCGACGATCGTGGCGACCAGGCGGCGGGGGTCGGGTCCGGCGTCGGTGGTGTCCACCAGGGCCGCGGCCTCGTCCCACGTGAGGCCCACGGCGTCGTCGTCGTCGATGTCCAGGTCGTAGCGGTGGCGCAGCAGGGCGACCAGCGGGTCGGGCTCGTCGCGGCTGGAGACCACCGGCCGGAAGACCACCGGCCGGCGCACGGAGCTGGCCAGCAGGTCGAGCAGCCCCAGCGCCACGACGGTCTTGCCCGCCCCGGCGCGGTCGGCTGTCACGTACAGGCGCTGGTTGGCTGACGACACGGGCTCCACCCTGTCGGGCCGGGGCTGGCGGCGCCACGCCGGGGCGGCGTGGCGCCGATCACGCCTCAGGCGGTGCGCAGGTCCAGCCAGGCGACCTGCTCGGGGGTGAGCTCGACGTCGAGGGCGGCCATCGACGAGCGCAGCTCGGCGAGGGAGCGCGGGCCGATGAGCGCGAAGGTCGGGAAGCTCTGGGCCAGCACGTACGCCAGCGCCACGGCCGTGGTGGGGACGCCCAGCTGCTCCCCGAGGGCCTGCGCCCGGCGCTTGCGCTCGAGGTTGTCCTCCGACAGGTAGCAGCGGACCAGCTCGGCGTCACCGCGCATCTCGGCGTCGTCGCGGGCGAAGAACCCGCGCGCCTGCGAGCTCCACGGCAGCAGCGGCACGCCGCGCTCCTCCAGCCAGGCCCGGGAGGCGGGGTCGGTGGCGTGCACGCACCCCGCCCACGGGACGTCGAGGGCGCGGGCCAGGCCGAAGTGGTTGGACAGCACCCTGAAACCGGCGCGGCCGTGGGCGGCGGCGTAGTCGTTGGCGGCGTCGAAGCGCTCCGGGGTCCAGTTGGAGCCGCCGTAGACGCCGATCCGGCCGGCGCGGGCGTGCTCGTCGAGCACGTCGACGAACTCCCCCACCGGCACCGACGGGTCGTCGCGGTGCATGAGGTAGAGGTCGGCGCGCTCCAGGCCCTGCCGCTCGAAGGACTCCAGCAGCTGGCGGGACAGGGACTCCGGGTCGCAGTGGGGCGTGTGGGCGCCCTTGACGACGACGGTCACCTGGTCCCGGATCCCGCGGTTGGCCAGCCAGCGGCCGAAGCGGCGCTCGTACTCGCCGTCGCGCCCGTAGACCCAGGCCGTGTCGAAGGTGGTGCCGCCGGCCTCGACGAACGCGTCGAACAGGGCGCTGGCGTGGGAGAGGGTCGGCTGGTTGTCGCAGCCCATGACGAGCCGTGAGACCGGGCTGTCCAGTCCCTGGACCCGGCCGACCGGGACCCTGGCGCTGCCGGGCACCGGCACGCGCAGGGGCTGGCGCGACAGGGTGGGGATGCTCGCGGTCTCCGCCTCGAACGGGTAGCGCAGGCCGAGGCCGGCCCGCCACCTGTCGAGCACGGCGAGCGTGCCCAGGGAGTCCGCGTGGGACTGCTCCGGCGCCTCGCCGGTGGCGCCCGGCGCGCCGGCCGCCAGGGCGCGGGCGGCGTCGGCGAGGGCCTCGGCCTCCAGGGCGAAGGCCTGCTGGGCCGGGGCGGCGCCGTCCCAGACCTCCTCGACGGGCTCCTCCCCGACCCGGCGCAGCACCAGGCGAGGGGCGGCCTGCACCGTCCAGGGGTCGTGCAGCTCGAGGGTGCCGAGGCTGCCGCGGACCACGGCGGTCTGCGGCTCCTCCAGGCGGACGCCGGTGCGGACGGTGGCCAGCAGGCCCCCGCCGAAGTCGAGGTGCGCCGTCGCCCACTCGTCCACGCCGGTCGGGCCGAGGTGACCGGCGGCGCGCAGGCCCTCGGGGCCCGGCAGCGGGTCGGCCGACGGCCTGCCGGTGGCAGCACCGGCGACGGCGCGGGCGAACGAGACCGGGTAGCAGCCGACGTCGAGGATGCCGCCCCCGGCGGTGGCGGGGTCGAACAGGCGGCCCGGGCCCCGCCCGTCGCCGTCGGGGTTGGGGGAGGAGGCGAAGGAGAAGCTGGAGTCGACGTGCGAGACCTCGCCGACGGCCCCCTCGGAGACCAGCTGCAGCAGGCGCCGGGTGGCGGGGTGGAAGCGGTAGGCGAAGGCCTCCAGCAGCGCCACGCCGGCCTCGCGGGCGGCGTCGACCACGCCGGCGGCGGACCCGAGGTCCGGTGTCAGCGGCTTCTCGACGAGCAGGTGCTTGCCGGCGCGGGCCGCGGCCACCGCCAGCTCGGCGTGGCGGGGGTGGACGACGGCGACGTAGACGCCGTCCACCGACGGGTCGGCGAGGACCTCCTCGTAGGTGCCGGAGGCGACCCTCCCCCCGCGGGCGGCGCCGTCGGGGCCGGCCGCCTCGGCCTCGTCGGCCAGCGCGCGGGCCCGGGCCGGGTCGGAGCTGGCGACCGCCACGAGCACTCCCGTCCGGCTGGCGGGCAGCTCCCGCACGAAGCGGCGGGCGATGGACCCCGGACCCAGCACGGCCCAGCGGAAGACGGCGTCGTCGAGTGGCACGCCCAGCAGGCTAGGCGAGGGTCCGGACACCAGGTCTAGACGGGCTGTCAGACCTCTCTGGGAGGGTGCTCAGCGTGACCGCGAGAGCCCGACACGCCGTCCGAGCAGCCAACACCGACCACTACCAGTAGTTCGCTGGCGGAGTCCCGCCCACTAGATGTAGCGTCAGAAGCACCGGACAGGCGCCAGGCAGCGCCGACCGGGCACCCCACTTCCCCGGGACCTGCGGCGATGACGCAGCGTTCCGGTCTCATCACGCGCTCACGCACCACGACGACCCGAGGAGACGCACATGACCCAGGTGGCAGACGAGGTCCTGGAGGTCACCACGGACGGCTCCGCGGGTGCGCACGGGGAGCCCACCGCGGCCCCCACCGCGGTGATCAACCGCCGCGGCGAGGTCGTCGACTTCGACGCCTCCCGCATCACGGTGGCGCTGCAGAAGGCCTTCCTCGCCACCGAGGGCCAGGCCGCCGGCAGCTCCGCCCGCGTGCGCGAGCTGGTCGACGAGATGACCCGCACCGTGGTCGAGACCCTCGTGCGCCGCTCCCTGGCCGGCTCGGGCTCCTCCGGCCGCCCGGTGGCGGTCGAGGAGGTGCAGGACCAGGTCGAGCTGGTGCTCATGCGTTCGGGCGAGCACGCCGTGGCCCGCTCCTACATCCTCTACCGCGAGGAGCACGCCCGCGCCCGCCGCGAGCGCGAGGCCGCCACCCCCAGCGTGGAGAAGGTGCGCCAGCTGTCGGTGCGCACCACCGAGGGCACCCTCGTCCCGCTCGACCGCGACCGCGTGGCCGCCGTCGTCGCCGAGGCCTGCGCGGGCCTGCCCACGGTGGACCCGGACGCCGTGGTCACCGAGGCCATGCGGACCCTGTACGACGGCGTCGGCGAGGTCGAGCTGGCCCAGGCCCTGGTGCTGGCCGCCCGCACCAAGGTCGAGGTCGACCCGGACTACACCTACGTCTCCGCCCGCCTGCTCATGGACATGCTGCGCACCGAGGCCCTCTCGCACGTGCTCGGCGAGCGCACGCTGGCCACCGCGCCGCAGATGGCGCAGCTGTACCCGCGCTACCTCAAGGGCTACGTGGCCAAGGGCATCGCCCTCGGCATGCTCGACCCGCGCCTGGCCGAGTTCGACCTCGACAAGCTGGGCCAGGCCATCGAGTCCGGCCGCGACGGCCAGTTCACGTTCCTGGGCCTGCAGACCCTGTACGACCGCTACTTCCTGCACGAGCACGGCGTGCGCTACGAGCTGCCGCAGGCGTTCTTCCTCCGCGTGGCGATGGGCCTGGCCCTCAACGAGGAGCACAAGGAGGAGCGGGCGATCGAGTTCTACCGCCTGATCTCCAGCTTCGACTTCATGTGCTCCACGCCCACGCTGTTCAACGCCGGCACCACGCGCCCGCAGCTGTCCAGCTGCTTCCTCACCACCGTCTCGGACGACCTGTCCGGCATCTTCCAGTCCATCAAGGACAACGCGATGCTGGCCAAGTACTCGGGCGGGCTGGGCAACGACTGGACCCCGGTGCGCGGCATCGGCGCCCACATCAAGGGCACCAACGGCCAGAGCCAGGGCGTCGTGCCCTTCCTCAAGATCGCCAACGACACCGCCGTCGCGGTGAACCAGGGCGGCAAGCGCAAGGGCGCCGTCTGCGCCTACCTGGAGACCTGGCACATCGACGTCGAGGAGTTCCTGGAGCTCCGCAAGAACACCGGTGACGAGCGCCGCCGCACGCACGACATGAACACGGCCAACTGGGTGCCGGACCTGTTCATGCAGCGCGTGGCCGCGGGTGGCACCTGGACCCTGTTCTCCCCCGACGAGACGCCCGACCTGCACGACCTGTACGGCCCGGCCTTCGCCGAGCGCTACGCGGAGTACGAGGCGATGGCCGAGCGCGGCGAGCTGCGCGTGCACCGCCGGGTGAACGCCGTCGACCTGTGGCGCAAGATGCTGACCGCGCTGTTCGAGACCGGGCACCCGTGGATCACCTTCAAGGACCCGTGCAACCTGCGCTCCCCGCAGCAGCACGTGGGCGTGGTGCACTCCTCCAACCTGTGCACCGAGATCACGCTGAACACCAACGCGGACGAGGTCGCGGTCTGCAACCTCGGCTCGATCAACCTGGCCGCGCACACCACCGCCGACGGCCTGGACGTGGAGCGCCTGCGCCGCACGGTCCGCACCGCGGTGCGCATGCTCGACAACGTCATCGACCTGAACCTCTACACGATCCCCCAGGCCGAGAACGCCAACCAGCAGCACCGCCCGGTGGGCCTGGGCCTCATGGGCTTCCAGGACGCGCTGTTCGCGCTGCGCCTGCCCTACTCCTCGGAGGAGGCCGTGCAGTTCGCGGACACCTCCATGGAGCAGATCTCCTACGCGGCGATCGAGGCCAGCTCCGACCTGGCGGCCGAGCGCGGCTCCTACAGGAGCTTCGACGGGTCGCTGTGGAGCCGCGGCGTGCTCCCGATCGACTCCCTGGAGCTGCTGCGCGAGTCCCGCGGCGGAGACGTCGACCTCGACACCTCCACCACGCTGGACTGGGCGCCGCTGCGCGAGAAGGTGCAGCGCCAGGGCATGCGCAACTCCAACGTCATGGCGATCGCGCCCACCGCGACGATCTCCAACATCGTGGGCGTCGCGCAGTCGATCGAGCCGATGTACCGCAACCTGTTCGTCAAGTCGAACATGTCCGGTGACTTCACCGTGGTGAACGCCTCGCTGGTCCGCGACCTCGCCGAGCGCGGTCTGTGGGACGAGGTCATGGTCTCCGACCTCAAGTACTTCGACGGCTCCCTGGGCGCCATCGACCGCGTCCCGGCCGACCTGCAGGCGCTCTACGCCACCGCGTTCGAGGTGGACCCGTCCTGGCTGCTGCGCTCCGCCGCCCGCCGCCAGAAGTGGATCGACCAGGCGCAGTCGCTGAACCTGTACGTGTCCAGCCCGAACGGCCGCAAGCTCGACAACCTGTACCGCACGGCCTGGCAGCTGGGCCTGAAGACGACGTACTACCTGCGCTCGTCCTCGGCCACGCACGTGGAGAAGTCGACCCTGCGCGGCACCGACGGCAAGCTCAACGCCGTCTCCGCCGGCACCCCCGCGGCTGCTCCGGCCGCCGCCCCGGCCGCGGGCGTCCCCGCCCAGGGCGGCGCTGCCGCCAGCCCGGCCGCGGCCGTGGCGGCCAGCCCCTCCCCGGTGGTCTCGCTGCCCGAGACCGCTGCCGCGGAGGAGGCCTCGCGCTACAGCGCCGAGTACGCCGCGGCCTGCTCCATCGAGAACGGCGAGGACTGCGAGGCCTGCCAGTGAGCGCGCCGACCAGCCCCCAGCTCCCGACCACCCGCACCTCATCGGAGGAGATCACCGTGACCACCACCGACGACGCCCCCGCCGTCGACGCGGCCGTCGACAACGTGACCGGCCTCGGCGCGATCCAGTCGGGCGCTGCCCGCGTGGACGTCAGCGAGAAGGCGATGATCAACTCGCGCGCCGACGTCAACCAGCTGCTGCCGCTGAAGTACGGCTGGGCGTGGGAGAAGTACCTCGCCGGCTGCAACAACCACTGGATGCCCACCGAGGTGTCCATGCAGGCCGACATCGCCCTGTGGAAGAGCCGCGACGGGCTCACCGAGGACGAGCGCCTCATGCTCAAGCGCAACCTCGGGTTCTTCGCCACCGCCGAGTCGCTGGTCGCGAACAACATCGTGCTGGCGGTCTACCGCCAGCTCACCAACCCCGAGTGCCGCCAGTACCTGCTGCGCCAGGCCTTCGAGGAGGCCGTGCACACGCACACCTTCCAGTACATCTGCACCAGCCTCGGCCTCGACGAGGGCGAGCTGTTCAACATGTACCGCGAGGTGCCCTCCATCACCGCCAAGGACGCGTGGGCGCTCAAGCACACCCGCAACCTCGAGTCGGGCGAGTTCTCCACCGGCACACCCGAGGCCGACCAGGACTTCCTGCGCGACCTCATCGCCTTCTACGTGGTGTTCGAGGGCATGTGGTTCTACACCGGCTTCGCGCAGATCCTCAGCCTGGGCCGGCGCAACAAGATGGTCGGCATCGCCGAGCAGTACCAGTACATCCTGCGCGACGAGTCGATCCACCTGAACTTCGGCATCGACGTCATCAACCAGATCAAGGCCGAGAACCCGCACCTGTGGTCCGCGGAGTTCCAGGCCGAGGTGCGCGGGATGCTCAAGGAGGCCTGCGAGCTGGAGATCGACTACGGCCGCGAGACGATGCCCCGCGGCATCCTCGGGCTGAACTCCGACCTCACCTCCGAGTACATGCGGTTCATCACCAACCGCCGCTGCGGGCAGCTGGGCCTGGCCGAGGTGTTCCCCCCGGCCGAGAACCCCTTCCCGTGGATGAGCGAGACGATGGACCTCAAGAAGGAGAAGAACTTCTTCGAGACCCGCGTCATCGAGTACCAGACCGGCGGCGGCCTGGCCTGGGACTGACCTCCTCCCGCGCACGGCGGCCCGTCACCTCCCCCGAGGAGGTGGCGGGCCGCCGTCGTCGTCCCCGCCCTCCCTCATCCCGCACTCGCGCACCCCAGTGCTCCTCCAACGCCCCTCCAGCCCGCACTCGCGTCACCGAGTGCGGGTGGCGTGGGCAGTGGCGGCGAACAGCGGTCGTCCACAGCCTGGGCGCACACGCCAGCGCGGCGACCGCCGGACCGGCGACAGTGCGCGGGTGCCCTCCCGACACAGCCCCTGGCCAGACCACCTGCCCGACGTCTTCCTCGGCTCCGAGCTCGTCGCCCAGGGCGCGCTCACCAGGGCCCAGCTGCGCGACCCCCGCGTGCGCCGGTTGTTCGTCAACGTCTACGCCCCCCGCTACCTGGAGCCTGACCACGGCCTCCACTGCCGAGGAGCCTCGCTGGTCGTCCCGTCGTCCGCGCGGCTCACAGGCCGGTCGATGGCGACCGTCCTGGGGGCGCGCCTGCGCTCGGGCGGGGACGCGGTGGAGTTCGTCGTCCCCCACCGGGACCGCCGGCCTGGCCCGACCGGCATCACTCTGCGCGGAGCAGTGCGCGGCCCGCTGGGCAGCGGCTACTGGCGTGGAGTCGCGCTGGCGAGCCCGGAACGCATGGCCTTCGACCTGGCGGCGGGGCACCCCGAGGAGGAGGCGGTCGCCCACCTCGACGCCGCGCTCGGGCTGGCGCTCTTCGAGAAGGCGACGGCGAGCGCGTGGCTCTCGGGGCGGCACGAGGACCACGTCGTCGGAGCGCGCGCGGCGGTGGCCCTCGCCGACGGTCGTGCGGGGTCTCCACCGGAGTCACGTCTGCGGGTCCGCCTGGTGAGAGCAGACCTCGGCGTCACCGTCGAACCGCAGCACGTCGTGACCCACCTCGGCCGCTTCGTGGCGAGGGTCGACCTGGCGATCGTCGAGCTCAGGATCGCCATCGAGTACGACGGCGCCTGGCACGGGCTCCTGGCCGACCAGCTGGCCAAGGACCGCCAGCGGCTCGACCGCCTGCGAGAAGCCGGGTGGATCGTCGTCCACGTGACCGCGGAGACGATGCGCGAGCGCGGCGCCGCCGTCGACGCGGTCCGCCGCGCCATCGCCCAGCGCCGTTCCTGAGACCCGCCGCCCTCGCGAGGCCATGAAGCCGCACTCCCGTGCCTGAGTGCGCCTTCACGGGGGTCTGCAGCAGCACTGGGGTGCGCGAGTGCGGGAGGGGCGGCGCCACCGAGGGAGCGGCGATCTCGGGATGCGGGGCCGCGCAGCGGGTGGGATGTTGGGCAGTTCGTGCGGATTCCACCCCACCTCGCCCCGGGGCGCGCAGACGCCGTTATCGTTCCGTGACATGTGCCGGAACATCCGCACGCTGCACAACCTCGAGCCGGCGACGACGCACGACGAGGTCCACGCGGCTGCGCTGCAGTACGTCCGCAAGGTGGCGGGCACGACCAAGCCCTCGCGCGCCAACGCGGACGCCTTCGACCGCGCGGTCGCCGAGGTCGCCCACGCCACCGAGCACCTCCTGGAGGCGCTCACCACCACCGCGCCCCCGCGGGACCGGGAGGTCCTCGCCGCCCAGGCCCGCACCCGTGCCGCCCAGCGCTACGGCTCCACCGAAGCGGTGGCACCGTAGCCCGCCGCGGTGCCGGCGCCTGGGCGCGCCAGGCCAAGCCGTCCCGCCCCCGGGAGGACGGCCTGCGCCTGGTGGCCCGCAACAAGCGCGCCGCGCACGACTACCTGCTCACCCACCGCTACGAGGCGGGCGTGGTGCTCGTCGGCACCGAGGTGAAGGCCCTGCGCGAGGGCCGGGCCTCGCTGTCGGAGAGCTGGGTCGAGATCGACGACGCCGGGGAGGCCTGGCTGCACGGCGCGCACATCCCCGAGTACTCCCAGGGCAGCTGGACCAACCACTCCGCTCGGCGCCCGCGCAAGCTGCTGCTGCACGCCGCGCAGCTGCGGCGCCTCGCGGAGAGCTCGCGCGAGGGCGGCTGGACCGTGGTCCCGACCAGCCTGTACTTCCTCGGGTCGTGGGTGAAGGTCGAGGTGGCCGTGGCCCGCGGCAAGGCCGAGCACGACAAGCGCCAGGCGCTGCGCGAGCGCCAGGACGCCCGCGAGGCCGAGCGCGTCATGGCAGCCCACCGCCGCAGCACCAGGGGCGCCCGTGCTGCGTCGTGACGCCGTGCGGGCGGGCGGGGGCCGCAGCTGGTCGCGCCGGCTGCAGCTGGCCAGCGCCGGTGTCGCCGCGGTGGTGCTGCTGTGGCCCGTGGCCGACATCGCCGTCAACACGGCCTGGTCGCACCGGCGCGTCGACGCCGGCCACCTGGACGCCGTCGTCGTCCTCGGCTCCAGCCTGGACGCGGGCAGGGTGACGCCGCTGCTGGAGAGCCGCGCCGTGCGCGCGGCGGAGCTGGTCGACCAGGCCCGCCGCGAGGGAGGCGACCCGTGGGTGGTCACCAGCGGCGGCGTCACCGGGCCCACGGCGTTCGACGCGCAGCCGGTCTCGGAGGCGGAGGCGCTGGGCGAGCGCCTGGTGGAGCTCGGGGTGGACCGGCGCCGCCTCCTGCTGGAGGAGCGCGCGCTGACCACCGCGGACAACCTCGCCTACGCGCTGCCGCTGCTCACCCGCACCGACCCCGCGGTGCACCGGGTGGCGGTGGTCACCTCCGACGGCCACGTGGCCCGGGTGCGGCTGCTGCTGCGGCGGGCCATCGCCGACGGCCGCGTCCAGGACCGCTACGACGTCACCTTCGTCGGTGCCTGGACCCCGCTGGAGGACGTGCGCGCCGCCCTGCTGCGCGAGGTGGGCCTGGTGGCCGGCCAGCGCGCCGACACGGCCGTGACCTCAGCGGTGCGGCAGTCGCGGCGCTGGAGCGGCACGGCCGACCCCGTCTGAGCGCAGCAGCGCCACCACCACGTGGCCCGTCCAGGACGAGGGCGGGGACGCGGTGGGCTCCACGGCGGTCACCGTGCCACGCCGCTCGCCGCCGCGGGGGCCTGCGCGCGCACGCGGCGGGTCTGTGACGCTGTCCGCGTGGAGACGCCCCCCGCCGACGCCCCCGCCCCGTCCAGCGGTGCCGCCGCGCACCGCTTCGACCCGCAGCGGGTCGCGGAGGCGGTGGTGGCCGCCGAGACCTCGATGGACCGCCTCGACGCCGTGCGCGCGCAGGTGGCCGGGGGCGCCGCGAACACCCACGGCGGTGACCCGGGGCTTCACCGCAACCGCAGCACGGTGGTGCGCCACGCGGTGAACTACCTGGTGGCCGCGAGCGCGGCGCGGGCGCTGGTCCCGTCGCAGGTGCTGACCGGTCCCGTCGTCGACGTGGGCGCCGGGACGGGCGCCTTCTCGCCGCTGCTCGCCGACCGGCTGGGGCGCGAGCTGCACGTGGTCGACACCGACCCCCGGCACACGGCGCTGGCGGCCGCCGCCTTCCCGGGCACGGGCGTGCACACCGACCTGGCCGCGTGCCCGCGCGGCGCGGTGGTCACCGCCATGGAGGTCATCGAGCACCTGGAGCCCGCGGACCAGGTCGGCTTCGTGGCGTCGCTGGCCGCGGCGGTGCTGCCGGGCGGGGCGCTGGTGCTGTCCACCCCTGACGAGTCCGGCTACCCGCGCGGCTGGTCCGGGTACGCCCCGCACGTGGGCCCGGTGGACGCGGCGGGCCTGGCGCGCGCGGTCTCGCGGGGCACCGGCGGGTGGCCGGTGACCGTGCTGCGGGTGGACGGCCCGACCTTCTCCCTCACGCCGGTGGGAGCGCTGGTGCAGGGCACGGCCAACCGCGCGTGGAACCTCGTCTCCGGCGTGGCCACCGGTCTCGAGCCGCTCGTGACCGGGCTGCTGCACCGGGTGACCAGGGACCGTCCGGCCGCGGCCGTGCCGCCCGAGGGCTCCTGGCGCGTGCGGGCGGTGGGCGACGACGACGGCGGGTGGCGCGCCGGCACCGGCCTGCTCGCCGTCGCGACAGCCCCACCCGCCTGACCTGCCCGCGCCGTCAGAGGGAGAGCAGCTCCGTGGCCGACGCCAGCAGGTGGCGCAGGTGCTCGCGGTTCTGCGCGGCCACGCTGAGGCCGTCGCCGCCGTAGTGCTCGCAGCAGAACGGGCCCGTGAACCCCACGCGCAGCGCCTCCTCCACCGCCCACCGGTAGTCGATGACCCCCAGGGCCAGCGGGGCCGGCGCGGTGGCGTAGGAGCCGGTGGCCGGGTCGTGGTCGCGGTAGTAGTTCTTGACGTGCCAGAAGTTGGCGTGCGGGAGCACCGCGGCCAGCTGCTCGCGCCACGGCTGCACGGGCCGGTGGAGCCGGATGATGTTGGCGACGTCGGGGTTGAGGCCCACGTTGGGCAGCCCGACCGCCTCCTTGAGCCTCACGGACGACTCGGGAGTGCCGAGGTAGGTGTCCTCGTACATCTCCAGGCTCAGCTGCAGGCCCAGCTCCCCCGCGCGCCGGCCGAGCGCGGTGAACCGCTCCACGGCCAGGTCGAAGGCCGCGCCGCCGTCGGTCTGCGGGTCGGGGTCGGCGAGGCCCTGCTCCAGCCAGAACCACTCCGCGGCCTTCTGCGCGTCGGTGAGCACCGGCAGCAGCCCGGCCGAGACCACCGTGGTCCCCAGCTCGGCCGCCGCGACCAGCGTGCGCTCGAGGTAGGCCTGGTTGGCCTCCGCCTCCCCGGCGTCGGGGGCGATGGGGCTGCGGCGGGCCGTGGTGATGGCGGTGACGCCGAGGCCCTCCTCGGCCAGCAGGCGCTTCAGCAGCCCGAGCCGCTCGGGCGAGAGGTCGCCGGGGCGCACCCAGGAGTCGGTGAGGTCGACGTGGTCGAACCCGGCCAGGCGCACGCGGCGCAGCACGCGGCGCCACTCCACCTCGGGGGCCTCCTGGGCGGGCGTGCCGTCGGCCAGCACCGGCGGCGCCTGCAGCAGCGCGGCTCCGATGGGCCAGGTGGCGGGGTCGGGCGTGCTCACGGGCGGGCCTCCTGCTCGGCGACGACGTCGGGGTCCTGCGCTGGTGCGTCCGGGTGGGCGTGCGCCAGCTCGGCCAGCAGCTGGCCCTGCCGGGCGTAGGCGAGGTCCCGGTAGGCGATCATCCTCGCCAGCTTCTCGGGGTCGCCGTGCACCGTGAACCCCTCACCGTTCTTGGCGCCGTGCGCACCGGCGTCGACGAGGTCGGTGAGGGCCTTCGGCGGGGAGATCCGCTCGCCGTAGGCCTCCTCCATGATCTTCATGCCGAGGACGTAGACGTCCAGCCCGGCCATGTCGGCGATGGCGAACGGCCCGAAGTACGGGTACCGGAAGCCGAACGTGGTCGAGACGATCGTGTCGACGGCCTCCGGGGTCGCCACGCCCTCCGCCACGATGTCGGCAGCCTCCTTGAAGAGCACGTACTGCAGGCGGTTGAGCACGAACCCGGGGGTGTCGGCCACCTGCGCCGAGCGCCGCCCGGCCCGCTCGAGCATCTCCTGCACCACCGGCAGGACGGCGGCGTCGGTCGCCTCGCCCACCACCAGCTCCACGCCGGGGATGAACGGCGCCGGGTTGGACCAGTGCACGGTGAGGAAGCGCTCCGGGCGGACGACCGCGGGCGCGAGGACCTTGACGGGGATGGTGGAGGTGTTCGTCCCGATGATGGCGTCGGGGCGGGCCGCGGCGGAGGCGCGGGCCAGCACGTCGTGCTTGACCTCGACCTTCTCGAAGACCACCTCGTGGACGAAGTCGACGTCGGCCACGGCCTCCTCCACGGACGTGGCGGCGCGCAGGTTGGCCGCCACGCGCTCGGCGTCGCCGGGGGCGAACAGGCCCTGCTCCTCGTAGGTGCGGGCCTCGGCCAGCAGGCGCTCGAGCTGGCGGGCCGCGGCCTCGGCGGAGACGTCCGCGAGGACGACGGGCAGGCCGGTGCGCGCCATCGACTGCGCGATGCCCCCGCCCATGTACCCGGCGCCCACCACGGCGGCCGTCTCGATGCGCCGCACCACGGGGGTGCCGGCGGAGGTGACGGGGTCGGCTGAGTTGTCGTCGGTGACGCTCACGGTGCCCAGCCTGCCGGGCCCGCCGACCGACCGCGCGGTAGGGGTCGGTCGAGGGTCAGCGGGTGCGGGCCGCGAGCACCGCGACGTCGTCGGAGCCGCCGCCGCCCACGAGCTCGGCGATGACGGCGTCGAGCAGCTCCGGCAGGGGCAGGTGCGCGGCCTCGGCGAGCGCATCGGCCAGCCGCTCCACGCCCTCGCCCAGGTCGCTGTCGCGCCGCTCGACCAGGCCGTCGGTGTAGAGCAGCAGCGTCGAGCCGGCGGGCAGGTCCACCTCGCTCTCGGAGCGGGGGCTGCCCGGTGCCAGGCCCAGCAGCAG
The DNA here is from genome assembly GCF_014270065.1 of Quadrisphaera sp. RL12-1S. Lineage (NCBI taxonomy): Bacteria > Bacillati > Actinomycetota > Actinomycetes > Kineosporiales > Kineosporiaceae > Quadrisphaera > Quadrisphaera oryzae. Next base: position 300,162 of record NZ_JACNME010000005.1, read on the forward strand.
GTCCGCCTCGTGCCCGTCGAGGGCGACGACGCCGGCGCCGGGCACCGCCAGCAGCGCCGGCAGGTGCCCCGCGCTGCTCCAGCGCATGCGCAGGTCCCCCTCACCGCGGCCGTCGTCGGCGAGGCGGATCGCCAGCACGGTGGCGAGCACGTCGGCGCCGAGGACGTCGAGGGTGCCGTCCAGGCGGGCGAGCAGCTGGGCCGGGGAGTCCTCGGTGGCCACCGCGAGCGTGCGCAGGGCGCTGCGGACCTGGCCCATGGCCGCGGCGGCGCCGATGTCGTGCCCCGTGACGTCGCCGATGACGAGCAGCGTCGAGCCGTCGGGGTGGCGCAGCGCGTCGTACCAGTCCCCGCCCACCTGGTGGCCCGCGGCGGCCGGCGCGTACCGGGCGGCCAGCTCGAGGTGCGGCAGGTCGGGCAGCTCGGTGAGCATGGCCCGCTGCAGGGTGCGGGCGGCGTCCCGCTCGGCGCGCAGCGACAGGCACCGCTGGACGCCGTGGGCGGCGGCCTCGGCGAGGGACGCGACCAGCTCGCGCTCGGCGGGCAGCAGGGCGCGGGCGGAGCCCCAGGCCACCGTCAGCACGCCCAGGCACTGCCCGTCGGCCAGCAGCGGGGCGTGCACGGCGGCCTCCACGCCGGCCAGCACGGGCGCCGCCGAGGACGCGGTGGCCGCGGCCGTGGCGGCGTCGGGCGTGAAGACCACCCGTGACTCCCGCGCCGCGAGCAGCGCCCCCTCCGGCACGTCCAGCGGCTCGGACGGGCCGTCGACGTCGTCGTCCCGAGCCGGTCCCTCGGCCCGGTCGAGGGCCACGTAGCGCAGAGCGCCGGAGCCGCGCTCGTGCAGGGCCACGGCGGACAGCTGCGCCTCCAGGCCGGCGCGGACCCCGGCGACGACGCTGGCGGCCACGTCCTCCACCTCCCGGGCGCGGGAGACCGCCTGGCTGAGGTCGAGCAGCACCCGGCTGCGGGCGGCGGCGACCTCCGCGTCGCGGCGCTCCCCCACGGCGCGCATCTGCGCCGTGGTCGCCTCGTCGCGCGCGCTCTCGGCGGCCGCGCGGACCTCGGCGGCGTCGGACAGCGCCCGGCGCAGCTGCAGCTCCGCGGAGCAGGCGGCGGCGAGGTCGGCCAGGAGCGCCACCTCCCGGCGGGTCCAGTCGCGCGGCTCGGACGAGAGCGCGGCGAGCGCGCCGATGGCCTCGCCGTCGGAACCGCGCAGGGGCGCGCCGAGGTACCCGACGGCGCCGAGCTCGGTGACCACGGCGTCGTCGCGCAGGTCGGGGTCCTCGCGGGCGTCGCGGACGGCCAGCGGCTGGCCGCTGGCCACCACCTGCTGGCAGGAGGACCGCGACAGGTCCGCCAGCCGCGTGGTCTGCCACGGCTCGGGCAGCCCCACCGCGCCCGGGAAGAGCTGCAGGCGCCGCGAGACCAGGCTGACGACGGCGGCGGGCACGCCCAGCACCGAGCACACGAGGCGGGCGTGCCGGTCGAGGGCGCCGTCGCGCCCGGGCGCGACACCGGCCCCCGGGTCCGCGGCGGCCGCCGGCGTCGGGACCTCGACGCGCTCGACCAGGGGCGTCTCGGGCAGCACGAGGGCGCCCTCGGCCGCGCCGAGGACGTCGTCCTGCTCACCAGCGGAGGGGCCGCGCTGCGGGACCACCGCGGGCGAGGTCCCCCTGCTCGCCCCCACGCCGCAAGGATGCCCCACCGGGGTCGCCCGCGAGGGCGGTTCCGGCGAGCCCGCTGCACCCGACCGGTGCCTGGAACGGCGGAGCGGGCCTCGGCGGTCCAGACTGGGAGCGAGCACGCGCCCCGGCACCCGCCGCGGTCGGTGCCGGGCTGGCGAGACCCCGGGGAGCTGCGGTGTGCGAGGTGACGGCGGCGGCCAGCACGACCCTGCCCTCCGACGCGAGCGCCCCCCGGCTGGCCCGGCGGTTCCTGCGCGGAGCCCGGTGCCCCGAGCACCACTCCAGCGTGCTGGACGACGCCGAGCTGCTGGTCTCCGAGCTGGTCACCAACGCCGTGGTCCACGGGGCACCCCCGGTGACGCTCGCGGTGGAGTGCGACACCACCAGCGGCATGAGGGTGCGCGTGACGGACGGCAGCTCCCGCCAGCCGCTGCCGCGGTCGGCGCGCCCGGCCGACGTCGACGGGCGGGGCATGGCCCTGGTGGACCTGCTGTCCGCGGCGTGGGGCGCGGAGCCCACCGAGCGCGGCAAGGAGGTCTGGTTCCTCCTGCGCCGCAGCCCGCCGCCCGGCCCCCGGGCTCAGGGTCGGGCGCAGGGGCGGCCTCAGGGGTGGTCCGCGCGCGACGAGGCCGCCCAGCGCTGGAGCCCCTGACGGCCGGCGCCGCGGGCCCGGCTGCGACGTCCGCCACAGCCCCCGCCGGGCCGCGTCCACCACGGCACCCGCGGAGCGGGACAATGAGGGGGCGTCCTGCGGCAGCGGGACGCGCAGAGCAGGACCGACGTCGACCGACGTCCTCACCGAGGAGGCAGCGCTGAGCGCCCAGGAGTCCGTGGTCACCAACGCCCGTGCAGCCAGCGCCGCCCCGGACGTCGTCATGGTCGGCGGCGGCATCATGAGCGCCACCCTCGCGGCGCTGCTCGGGCTGGTGCAGCCGGACTGGTCCGTCGTCGTCCTGGAGTCCGGGCCGTCGGTGGGCCTGGAGAGCTCCGACCCGTGGAACAACGCCGGCACCGGCCACGCCGCGCTGTGCGAGCTGAACTACACCCCGGCGGGCCCGGACGGCACCGTCGACCCGTCCAAGGCCGTGGGCATCAACGAGCAGTTCCAGGTCTCGCGCCAGCTGTGGTCCTCCCTGGTCCGCGCCGGCCTCACCGACGACCCGAAGACCTTCATCACCTCGGTGCCCCACGTCAGCTTCGTCACCGGGACCGACGGGCAGCGCTACATGCGCGCCCGCTACGAGGCCCTCAAGGCCCAGCCGCTGTTCTCCGAGCTGGAGCACACCGCTGACCCGTCCGAGCTGGCCGAGTGGGTGCCGCTGGTGGTGGCCGGGCGCGACCCGGCGCAGCCGGTCGCCGCGACGCGCTCGCTGGCGGGCACGGACGTCAACTTCGGCGCGCTGACCGGCCTCCTGCTCGACGCCGCGCAGCGCCGCGGCGTGCACGTGGCCACCGGCACCCGCGTCACCGGCCTGAAGCGGACCCCGTCGGGGCGCTGGCAGGTGCAGGTGCAGGACGTCGCCACCGGGCACCGCAGCGCGCTGGTCACCCGCTTCGTCTTCGTGGGCGCCGGCGGTGGCGCACTGCCGCTGCTGCAGCACTCCGGCATCAAGGAGATCCGCGGCTTCGGCGGGTTCCCGGTGAGCGGGCAGTTCCTGCGCACGCGCCGCAAGGACCTGGTCTCCCAGCACCACGCGAAGGTCTACGGCCAGGCGGAGGTCGGGGCCCCGCCCATGTCGGTGCCCCACCTGGACCTGCGCTCGGTGGACGGGGAGCAGTCGCTGCTGTTCGGGCCCTACGCCGGCTTCTCCCCCAAGTTCCTCAAGGCGGGGTCGCTGTTCGACCTGCCGCGCTCGGTGAAGGCCAACAACCTGTCCTCGATGCTCGGGGTGGCCCGCTCGGAGATGGCCCTCACCAAGTACCTCGTGCAGCAGGTGCTCCAGACGCGCGGCCAGCGCATGGAGGCGCTGCGCTCGTTCTTCCCCGAGGCCGGGGACGGTGACTGGGAGCTCATCACCGCGGGCCAGCGCGTCCAGGTGATCAAGAAGGACCAGCGCGGGCGCGGCGTGCTGCAGTTCGGCACCGAGCTGGTCACCGGAGCGGACGGCAGCATCGCCGGGCTCCTCGGCGCCTCGCCCGGCGCCTCCACGGCCGCCTCGGCCATGCTCACGCTCCTCGAGCGCTGCTTCCCGGAGCGGATGGACGCCTGGCGGCCGCTGCTGACCGACGTCATCCCCTCCTACGGCCGGAAGCTGTCCGCCGACGCCTCCCTGGCGCAGGAGGTGCGTGAAGAGACCGCGCGCACCCTGCACCTGACCGCATGACCTGCCGGTGACGCCCGGGGAGGGGCCGTTCGCGGCCGCCGGCGAGCTGCGCGGCGCGTACGAGGCCGTGGACTGGTCCGCCACGCCCGTGGGCGCTCCGCACACCTGGTCGACGGCGCTGCGCACGGCCCTCTCGCTGGCGTTCGCCACCAGCTTCCCCGTGACGCTGCTGTGGGGACCCCGGTTCGTGATGCTCTACAACGCCGCGTACGCGCGCATGCTCCCCGGCAAGCACCCGTGGGGCCTGGGGACGCCGTGCGAGGAGGTGTTCGGCGAGATCTGGGACCAGATCGGCCCCCTCATGCACGGCGTGCTCGCCGGCGGCGGGGCGGTGCGCATGGTGGACCAGGAGCTGTACATCGACCGCCGGGGGTTCGGCGAGGAGTGCTACTTCGACTACTGCTACTCCCCCGTCACCGGCCCCGACGGGCGGGTGGAGGGTGTGCTCGACATCGCCGTCGAGACCACGTCGCAGGTGCTGGAGCGGCGGCGCTCGGCGCTGCTGCGGCGGCTGGCGGACCTCCCGAGGGTGCTGCGCAGCACCGCTGACCTGGCGCGGCTGGCGCTGCCGGTGCTGCGCACCGACCCCGGAGACCTGCCGCTGGTGGAGCTGCTGGTGCCCGGCGAGCCCCCGCGCCAGCGGGAGGCGCGGCTCGCGGGGCCTCCTCCGCAGCCGGTGGCGGACGCGGTGGTGCTGGGCTCCACGCCAGCCGGACGCACCGCGTGGGTGCGGGTGCCGGGGGCGGCCCCGGGCCAGGACCGGCCGGTGCTGGTGGTGGCGCTGTCGGGCGGGCTCGCCGAGGACGAGCACTACCTCGGCTTCCTGCGCCAGGTGGCGGCCGCGCTCGGCGGCGCGCTGGCGGTGGCCTCCGCCGCGGAGGCGGCGCGCGCCCGCGTGGAGCTGCAGGGAGCCCAGGTGCGTCGCCTGCTCGGCCTGGTGCAGGTGCTGCAGGAGCTGCCCGACGCCACGGACGTGGCACAGCTGGAGGGGGTGGTGGAGCGCGGGGCGGCCCGGCTGCTGGACGCCCGCGGGGCGCAGCTGGTCCTCGGCGGCCCTGACGACGACGCTGGCCCGACCTCGCAGGCCGCGCAGGCCGCACCGGTCGCTGAGGGCCGCGGCGCGGTGCACCTCGACGTCGGCGACCGGCACCTGGGCCTGCTGGAGCTGGCCTGGGCCGCGGAGCAGCAGCACACCGAGCTGGCCGAGGAGGAGCGCGCGGTGCTGTCGGTGCTGGCCAGCTCCACCGCGCAGGCGCTGGACCGGGCCGCGGCGCGGGAGGCGGAGCGCCGGGCCACCGAGGCCGTGCGCGCCATCGCCGAGGAGCTGCAGCGCAGCCTGCTCACCGAGCCGCCGCTGGTGACCGGGCTCGACCTGGCGGTGCGCTACGTGCCCGCGGCCGAGCACGCGCAGGTCGGCGGGGACTGGTACGACGCGTTCACCACGGCCACCGGCGCGCTGCAGCTGGTCATCGGCGACGTGACGGGGCACGACCAGCGGGCGGCCGCGGCCATGGGCCAGCTGCGCAACCTGCTCCGCGGGATCGCCCACAGCGGGGTGCGCAGCCCGGCTCAGGTCCTCACCGAGCTCGACGCCGCCCTCCCGCACCTGGGCGTGACGTCGCTGGCCACCGCGGTGCTCGGGTCCCTGGCCCCGGCGCGTCCCGACGGCTCGCGCGAGCTGGTGTGGAGCAGCGCCGGGCACCTGCCCCCGCTGCTGCTCGTGCCCGGGGCCGCGCCGCGGCTGCTCGAGGAGCCGGCCGAGCTGCTGCTCGGGCTGCAGGCGGGCACCCGCCGCACCGACCACCGCACGGTGCTGCCAGCGGGCGCGACCGTGCTGCTGTACACCGACGGCCTCGTGGAGCGCCGCGGCGTGGACCTGTCCCGCGGCCTGGCCTGGCTGCGCGAGGCGACCACCGCGCTGGACGGCGCGAGCCCCGACGAGGTGTGCGACGCGCTGCTGGACCTCGTGGGCGGTCGCGTCGACGACGACATCGCCCTCGTGGCCGTCCGCCTCGTCAGCCGGCCCCTCTGAGCCTCAGGCCAGGAGCACCGGCCCGGTCGGGTCCACCGGCAGGTCGGCGCCGGTCACCACGGCGCGCACCTCCATCTCGCGCAGCGCCACGCCTCCGCGCAGCGAGGTGAGGAACGCGGTGTCGGCGGCGTCGCGCCCGGTGCTGATCCGCCACATCGAGGGCCGGGGCGCCAGGTGGGTGGCGTCGTGCACCTGCCACTGCACACCACCGCGACCGTCCTGCACCCGGACCTCGGCGACGGCGTGGAAGTCCATGGGCGACAGGCCCGGGGCGTAGACCGCGGTGAGCCGCGCCGGCAGCTCCAGCGCCCGTGCGAGGGCGACCACGAGGTGGGCGTAGTCGCGGCAGACGCCCTGCCCGCGCAGCAGCGTCTGCACCGCGCCGTCGAACGCCGTGGACGACCCCGAGGTGTAGACCAGCCGGTCGGCCACCCAGGTGGTGATGCGCTCGGCCAGCTCGGCGTCCGGGTGGTCGGCGCGGGTGCCGAACTCCGAGGCGGCGAACGCCGCGAGCTCGTCGGAGGGGCAGTAGCGGCTGGGCCGGTTGAGCTCGAACTGCTCCACGAGGACCGCGGCGGCCGTCCCGCCGGCCGCGCCCGTCGTCGCCGTCGTGCTCTCCGGGGAGGACGGCGCCGGCCCAGCGGGCACCAGGCGGCCGGAGTACTCGACCACCACGCGACCGGCGGGCACGGCCGTGAGGACGTGCATGCGCTCGCCCCGCTCGCGCGGGCCCACGGGCACCTCCACCGGGCGGGAGGCCTCCGGGAGCGGTCCGGCGCCGTGGGTGACCACCAGCTCGTCCTCCACGGTCGAGCCCGGGGTCCTCGCGGCCGCCACCAGCAGCGACAGGTCGGCGGTGGTGGCCAGCTGCAGCACCAGCCGCGCCGAGACCTCCCGGGTCGGGAAGGACGAGGGAGCGGGCGGGGCGGCGGCGGTCACGGGCGCCCATTCTGGGGGCAGTGACCGCCTCCCCGCCCGCCCGGGGCTCAGCTGTGCGGCCGGTGCTCGGACCCGGGCCGCTCGGCGATGACCGGGTACTCGCCGGTGTAGCCCTCGCGCTCGGCGGCCACCGCCAGCACCCGCCGGCGCACCGCGAACCACCCGACGATGAGGGCCGGGACGATGAGCACCAGCGTGGCCAGCGTGTAGGTGCCGATCGGGTAGTCGAAGCCGATGAGCACCAGCACCACGGCCAGGAAGGCCAGCGTGGCGTAGCCGGTGTACGGCGCGCCCATCATCCGGAAGTGGGGGCGCTCCACCACGCCCTGCTTCGAGAGGCTGAAGAGCTTCAGCTGGCAGATGACGATGGTGCCCCACGCGGTGACGATGCCCAGGGCGGACATGTTGAGCACGATCTCGAAGGCCTGGCCCGGCACCACGGCGTTGAGCCCCACACCCAGCAGCGTGATGAAGCCGGTGAGGAGGATGCCGCCGAAGGGGACGCCGTTGCGCGTCATCTTGCCGGTGAACCGCGGAGCGGAGCCGCTGACCGCCATCGAGCGCAGGATGCGGCCGGTGGAGTACAGCCCGGCGTTGAGGCTGCTCAGCGCCGCGGTGAGCACGATGACGTTCATGATGCTGCCGGCGCCGGGCAGACCGATGCGGGAGAAGAAGGTCACGAAGGGGCTCGTGTCCTTGTCGAAGGCGGTGTACGGCAGCAGCAGCGCCAGCAGCACCAGCGAGCCCACGTAGAACAGCGCGATGCGGAAGATCACCGCGTTGATCGCCTTGGGCATGATCTTCTCGGGGTTCTCGGTCTCCCCCGCGGTGGTGCCGACCAGCTCGACGGCCGCGTAGGCGAACACCACGCCGGACACGACCAGGACCAGCGGCACGACGCCGGTGGGGAACAGGCCGCCGTTGCCGGTGATGACCGACGGACCGGTGGTCTCGCCCGCCACGGTGAACCGGCCCAGGAGGAACACCAGGCCGATGACGAGGAACGCGGACAGCGCCACCACCTTCAGCAGCGCCGCCCAGAACTCCAGCTCGCCGAAGAGCTTCACCGAGATGAGGTTCATCGACAGCACGATGACCAGCGCCGCCAGGGCGATGACCCACTGGGGGACCACCTCGGTGGCCCCCCAGTAGTGGACGTACAGGGCGATGGCGGTGACGTCGACGATCGACGTCATGGCCCAGTTGAGGAAGTACATCCACCCGGCGACGAACGCGAACCGCTCCCCGAAGAACTCGCGCGCGTAGGACACGAACGAGCCCGAGGACGGGCGGTGCAGGACCAGCTCGCCGAGGGCCCGCAGGATGAAGAACACGAAGACGCCGCAGATGGCGTAGACGAGGAACAGGCCCGGACCGGCGTTCGCGAGGCGCCCGCCGGCGCCCAGGAACAGGCCGGTGCCGATGGCCCCGCCGATGGCGATCATCTGGATCTGCCGCGGCTTGAGGCCCTTGTGGTAGCCCTCGTCCTCGGCGGTCAGGTCCGCCTGGCTGCGCGTCTGGGAGCTCACCGGCTCCACCTCCTCGTGTTGGCCGGGGCGACACTAGGCCTCTCGGCGCCCAGCCGCGCGACGGGGGCGTGTCAGGGGAGTTGCAGACGGCTCTCAGCGACCTCGGGGAAGGCGCCGCGCAGCTCCTCCACCAGCGCGCTGCACGTCGGCGGACGGTCGGCGGGGTCCACGGACAGCGCCCGCGCCACCACCCTGTCGAGCGCCACAGGCAGCCAGCGGCGCCGCCGGCTGAGCTTCGGCGGGCGCCCCGCCACATGGGCGCGGGCCACGGCGAAGGTCGTGGAGAACGGGTACGGCGGCTCCCCCGACAGCAGCTCCACCGCCGTGCAGGCCAGGGAGTACGCGTCGGTGGCGGCGGTGACGCGCTGCGCCTGCAGCAGCTCGGGGGCGGCGTACGGCAGCGACCCGGCCACCCGTCCGTGGCGGGCCAGCGGCCGGGACTCGTCCAGGCTGCGCGCCAGCCCGAAGTCGGTGACGGCGGCGCGGCGGTCCGGTGGGGCCGCGAGCAGCACGTTGGTGGGCTTGACGTCGCCGTGGACGACGTCGAGCGCGTGCACGGCGTCGAGCCCGGCTGCCGCCTGCGCGAGCACGTCGAGGATGCGGGGCACGTCCGGGCGGCCGCGCCCGCGCGGCCGCAGCGCGGCCGACGTGCCGCCGTCGAGCAGCTCCATCGCCGCCCACAGCAGCGGCACGTCCAGGGCGCTGCCCCGGGGCAGCTCCTCGCCGTGGGCCAGGACGGCGACGACGCCGGGGTGGCGCACCTGCGCGGCCACCTCGCACTCGCGGTGGAAGCGGCGGCGCCCGACGTCCGTGGCTGCCGCGGTCGGCTCGAGGACCTTGAGCGCCTCCTCGCGCGCACCGCGGCCGGCGCCGCGCAGCACCCGGTACACCTGCGCGCTGCCGCCGCGGCCGAGGAGCCCGAGCACGAGCCGGCCGCCGATGACCTGCCCCGGGCGCAGGAGGTCCCGCCGCGCCTCGGCGGCCAGGGCGAGCGCCTCCGCCTCGCGGTCCCACGGGATCACCCCGGCAGTGTGCAGTGTGCGGGGTGCGGGGTGCGGGGTGCGGGGTGCGGGGCGCAGGTGCAGCGGACCGGCGCGGTCTGGAGGTGTTCGTCGTCGTCGAACACCGACCGAACCCCTCAGGGGCAGGACCGGCGCGAGGCCGGTCGCGGAACGTCGGAGGTCGTCGTGGGTCGGTTCTCGGGGAGCACTGCTGTGGTGACGGGCGGCACGAGCGGCATCGGCCGCGCGATCGCCGTGCTGCTGGGCCAGGAGGGGGCCCGGGTGCACGTGGCGGGCCGCGACGAGGAGCGAGGGCTGGCTGTGGCCCGCGAGGTCACCGCGCGCGGCGGTGAGGGGCGCTTCGTGCGGGTCGACGTGGCGGTCGACTCCGAGGTCGCAGCCCTGGCGCGAGCCGCCGGCGCCGGTGGCCCGATCGACCACTGTGGGCCGTGGGGGGAGCAGAGGAGCAGGCGGCGCTGCCCGACAGCAAGGGCCTGCACCACCTGCGTGCCCTGCTGTCGGCCCCCGGGCAGCCGGTCGCGGCGCTCGTCCTCGCCGGGGCGGCCGACGGGCAGCAGCACCTGGCCGGTGACGCCGGCCCGAGGCTGGACCAGCAGGCGGTCACGGCCTACCGCGAGCGGCTCGCAGCCCTGCGCGAGGAGGCCGACGAGGCCGACCGCCGCGCCGATGCGGCGCGGTCGGCCCGGGTGCACGCCGAGCAGGAGGCGCTGGTGGCCGAGCTGGCGCGTGGCACCGGTCTGGGCGGGCGGCTGCGGCCGGATCGCTCGGGTGTCGAGAAGGCGCGGATCAACGTGACGCGCACGGTGCGCGACGCCATCGAGCGGATCGGCCGAGACTGCCCCCGCCTGGCCGAGCACCTGAGCTCCTCGGTGGCGACCGGCACGTGGTGCACCTACAGCCCCTCCGCTCCCGTCACCTGGCGCACGGGCGAGCGCTGATCGGTGGTCGGAGGTGGACGAGGCCCTACCCCTCGACGGCGGCGACCTGCTCGCGCAGGGTGCGCAGCTGGTGCCCGACCCACCGGACGTAGCGCGAGGTGTCCCAGCCGCGCTCGACGGTGAAGTGCAGGTAGGTCTGCGGGGAGAGCACGTGGCCGAGGAGGTCGGTGGCCGTGGGCACGTCGTCGTCGTCGAGGAGCCCGCGGGCGGCGAACCACCGGGCCCCGACGGCCATGTCCTGCCAGCGCCGCTCCTCCAGGCGCTCGTAGGCGGCCCCGGCCTCGGGGTCGACCCGGGCTGCCGCGCTCAGCGCGGCGACCAGCGGCGCCGACCGCTCGTTGGCCTCGGCCAGGAAGGACAGGTACCGCTCGAAGGCGGTGCCGACGTCGGCCTCCGCCATGACGGCCGTCAGCTCCGGGCGGTCGGTGAGCAGCTGCTCGGCCTCGTCGCCGGCGAAGGCGCGGTCGAGCGCGGCGACGAGGAGGGCGTGCTTGGCCCCCTGCAGGTGCACCGTCGGCACGGAGACGCCGGCCCGCTCCGCGACGGCCTTCATCGTCGTCGCGGCGTAGCCCCGGGTGGCGAAGAGCTCAGCGGCGGCGTCGAGGACGCGCGCCCGCGTCGCGGAGGCGTCCGCCTCGCGCTTCGGGGAGCGGTAGGAGCGGGGCACGCGTCCATCCAATACGGCTCAGGCCGGCGAGGACGCGGCGGTCCGGTCCCGGCCCGTCAGCAGCACCGCACCGGCGGCCACCTGCGAGCACGTGGAGAACAGCAGGGCGCCCGTGATGACGGCGGGGTCCGAGGCGGTCGTCACCGCCACCCCCGCGACGACGGCGGCCGCCGTCAGCCCCGGGAACGCCCACCGCGCAGCACCGGCGGCCACCCGGGCGGCGACGATGACGGTCGATGCGGTGAGGAGCAGCAGCAGCTGCGCCACGCCGGCCGCGGTGAGGATCCAGGCCGACTCCGACCCACCGCCGCCGTAGGAGAGCACCCAGTACGTCACCTGGCTCATCAGGAACACCGCGCCGAAGGAGAGCAGTGCCACGGTGCCGAGCATCCGGCGTCCGCAGATCCCGTTCGAGCCGGTCGACCCCAGGGCCAGCGGCAGCACCGCGGCGGCGTGCACGACGACCGCGGCGAGGTAGAAGGCGCCGAACAGCGCGACGGCGGAGTCCGTCGCCGCCTCACCCAGCCCCGCCTCGAGCACGGTCGCGACGGTCAGCAGGAGCCCCCCGGTCATGACCCCCGCACCGCCACCGACCGCCCACACCGGACGGCGGCGCAGCTGCGGGACGACTGCGGTCTGGTGGTGCTGCTGGGTGGTCGACACGCTCGGCTCCTTCGATTGACTGGAGCCATACCATATTCACTAGAATAGGTATCATGTCAATGAGTGGCCCGCCCGGTCGCCGAGCGCTCCTGTGCGCCATGCCCGCCGTCGGACACGTCGACCCGGTGCTCGTGGTCGCCAGAGAGCTGCTCCGCCGGGGGTGGGAGGTCGACGTGCTCACCGGCGCCCGGTACGAGGGCCGGGTCACCGGCGCCGGCGCCGGCTTCGTGGCCCTGCCCCCCGAGGCCGACACCCTGGACGCCGTCGGCAGCTCCGACGACCGCAAGCGCGGCCTGGACGCCCTCAACGCCGGGGTCGAGGAGGCCTTCGTCCGGCCCGCGCCTGCGGCGGCGCGCCGCATCGAGGAGCACCTGGACGCCCACCCGGTCGACCTCGTGCTCCACGACTCGACCTTCCTCGGCGTGCAGGGGCTCCTGGCCAGGCCGCGCGCGCAGCGCCCGCTCGTCGTCCTGCTCGGGATCGGCCCGGTCGGGTTCTCCAGCCGCGACTGCCCGCCCTTCGGGCTGGGGATCGCCCCGTCACGACTCCCCGTCTGGGGAAGCGCTCGTGACGCCGTGCTGCGTGCCGTCGCGCCGCGGCTGCTCGCCCCGGTGCACCGCGCGCTCGACGACTTCCTCGCCTCCGTCGGCGCAGCGCCGCTGGGGTCGGCGTTCTTTACCGACGTGGTCGTGCGCAGCGACCTCCTGGCTCAGGGCACCGTGCCGGAGTTCGAGTACCCGCGCTCCGACGCACCCCGCCACCTGCGCTTCTACGGCCCGATGCAGGCGCCGCCACCGGCCGGGCTGCAGGCACCTGACTGGCTCGGAGAGCTCGGCGGCCGCCCGGTGGTCCACGTCACCCAGGGCACCGTCGCGAACACCGACTTCAGCGAGCTCGTCGCGCCGGCCCTGGAGGCGCTCGCCGACGAGCCGGTGGACGTCGTGCTCACCGCCGGCGGCCGCTCAGTCTCCGACCTGCCCGCCCTCCCGTCGAACGCGCACGCGGCCGACTACCTCCCCTACGACGCGCTGCTGCCGCTCACCAACGCCTTCGTCACCAACGGCGGGTACGGCGGCCTGCACCAGGCGATGCGCCACGGGGTGCCGATCGTCATCGCCGGTGACTCCGAGGACAAGGTGGAGACCTCGGCCCGCGTGCGCTGGTCGGGGGCCGGCACCAGCCTGGGCACGGGCAGACCCACCGCCGCGCAGGTGGGGCGCGCCGTGAGGACCGTCCTGCGCGACGACCGGTACGCACTGGCCTCCCGGCGCATCGGTGGGCGGATCGCCGCCGCGCGCGGCGCCGCCGGCCTCGTCGACGACGTCGATGAACTGCTCACCGCGACGCCGGGAGCGCCGCTCTAGGCTCGCCGCCGTGGCAGAGGCAGACGCACGGGCGGAGCAGGCAGCGGTGGACGTGGCGGTCCTGGGGACCGGGACGATGGGCGAGGCGGTGCTCGCCGCGGTGCTGGCCGGCGGTCAGCCCGCCGGGCGCACGCTCGCCACGGCGCGTCGCCCGGAGCGGGCGGCCGAGCTCACCGGGCGCCACGGGGTCCGCGTGGTCGGCGTGCGCGAGGCCGCCGCCGCCGACGTCGTCGTCCTCGGGGTGAAGCCGCAGCAGCTCGAGGCCGTGGCGGCCGAGGTGGCCGGGGCCGTGCGCGAGGGGGCGCTGCTGGTGTCGCTACTGGCCGGGGTCACCACCGCACGGCTGGCGTCGCTGTTCCCCGGGGCGAAGGTGGTGCGCACCGTGGTCAACACCCCGGCCCTGGTGGGCGCGGGCGTCACGGTGCTGGCCGCCGGTGCCGGTGCCGGCGAGGACGAGCTCGCCCGCACCGAGCAGCTGCTCGCCGCCACCGGCACCGTGCTGCGCCTGGCCGAGGGCCAGCTCGACGCCGCCACCGGCGTCTCGGGCTCGGGACCGGCGTTCGTCTTCGCGGTGGCTGACGCGCTCGCCGAGGGCGGCGTGGGCGCCGGGCTGCCCCGCGCCGTGGCGCTGCAGCTGGCCGCCGCCACCGTGCTCGGCGCCGGGCGGCTCATGGTGGAGACCGGCACGCACCCGGCGCTGCTGCGCGAGCAGGTCACCTCCCCGGCCGGCACCACCGCCGCGGGCCTGCGCGAGCTCGACGCCCAGGGGATGAGGGCGGCGCTGGTGTCGGCGGTCATGGCCTCGGCCCGGCGGTCGGGCGAGCTGGCCGGCTGACCGTCGTCCTGCCCTCCTGGCCTCCTGACCGCTGCGAGCGGTGGAGGTGGGGCAGAGTGGGCTCGTGACGACTGCTGGGGGGCCGCCGCGCATCGGACTGGTGCTCCACCCGACCCGGGACGTCTTCTCCGTCTCCGAGCAGGTGGTGCGCTGGGCCGGAGAGCAGGGGGCCGAGGTGGTGGTGGCCACCGGGGACGGCGGCCGCGTCGCCGGCCCGGTGCGGGAGGTGCCGCTGGAGCACCTCGCGGCCGGCTGCCACGCCCTGGTCAGCCTCGGCGGCGACGGCACGATGCTCGGGGCGCTGCGCGCCTCCGCCGGGACGGGCGTCCCCGTGCTGGGGGTGAACCTGGGCCGGGTCGGCGTGCTGGTGGAGGTGGAGCCGTCCGAGGTGGCCCCGGCGCTGCAGCGCGTCGTCGAGGGCCGCTACTCCGTGGAGGCCCGGCCCGCGCTGCGCGTCACGGGGGTGGAGCTGGAGGACGGCGCCACCTCGGCCGTCGCGTTCAACGACGTGGCGCTGTCGCGCTGCCCGGGTGACGGGATCGCGTCGGCGGCGCTGAGCATCGACGGGCAGGGCTACGGGGTGTACCGCTGCGACGCGGTCATCGTGGCCACGCCCATGGGCTCGACCGCGTACAGCTACGCCGCGGGCGGTCCGGTGGTCTCCCCGACGCTGTCGGCGATGGTCGTGGCCCCGGCGTCCCCGTGGTCGGGCATCTCCCGGCCGGTGGTCCTCTCCCCCGAGGACCACCTCGCGCTGGAGCTGCTGCCCGACAGCGGCGTGCTGGCCCTGGAGGTGGACGGCCGGGTGCTGGCGCCGCTCGCACCGGGCGCGCGCATCGAGGTGGTGGAGGAGCGCGACGCCGGCCACGTGGTCAGGCTCGACAGGGCCCGCCACGACCGGCGCTCCCGGGTGAAGCTCAGCCTGCTCGACCTGCCGCTGCTCCCGGAGGAGCTGCGCGAGCTGCTCCCCCGGGAGCTCGGCCAGACCCCCGACTGAGGCTCCGGCCCCGTTCAGGACTCGCGGGGCTCCATGACCACGACGGGGATCAGCCGGTCGGTCTTGGTCTGGTACTCGGCGTAGTCGGGCCAGACGGCCACGGCGCGCTCCCACCACTGCTCGCGCTCCTCGCCGTGCACCTCGCGGGCGGTGTAGTCGGCCTTGTGCGGGCCGTCCTGCACCTCGACGTGGGGCTCGGCGAGCAGGTTCCGGTACCAGACCGGGTGCGTGGGGGCGCCGCCCTTGGACGCCACCGCCGCGTACGACCCCTCGTACTCCACCCGCATGAGCGGCGTCTTGCGCAGCTTGCCGCTCTTCGCGCCGCGGTTGGTGACGATCATCACCGGCACCCCGCGCAGCGTGGTGCCCTCGGTGCCACCGGAGGACTCGTACTGCTCGACCTGGTCGCGGACCCACTGCTCGGGGCTGGGCTCGTACTCACCGCTGAGAGGCATGGCCCCAGCCTCCGCCACGCCCCGCACCGACCACCACCCGACCCCCTGCACGCCGGCACTCTCCCGCGCGAGTGCCGGCGCGCAGGCCCTCAGACCGGCACTGGAGCGGGAGAGTGCAGACGGGGGCGGCGGTGGGGACCGTCGTCCACAGGTCGCGGGCCGGTCCGAGCGGGCGGGGGCGTCCGGCGGGCAGGGTGGGCGCATGGCCCTGACCCCGGCGCGACCGCTGCGCCACGCCCGCACGGACTCACCCCTCGGACCGCTGGTGGTGGTCGTCGACGACGACGGCGCGCTCGCCGGCCTCTACTACGCCGACGGGCACACGCCCGCCCCGCGACCGGCCGCCCTCGGCGGCTGCGCCGCCCCCGACGACCCGCAGGTTGCCGCGGTCACCTCCGCCGTCCTCGCCTACCTGCGGGGCGAGTCCGACGTGCTGGAGGTGCCGCTGACCTCGGCCGCGGTGCCCGGCGCCACGGAGCTGCAGCGCGCGGTGTGGGCGCAGATCGCGGCCATCCCCCGAGGTGAGACCCGCACCTACGGCGAGGTGGCTGCGGCCATCGGGAAGCCGACGGCGGTGCGGGCCGTGGGCCAGGCCGTCGGGCGCAACCCGCACTCCCTCGTGGTCCCGTGCCACCGCGTGGTCGGCTCCGGCGGGAAGATCACCGGTTACGCCGGCGGGGTGGAGGTCAAGCGCCGCCTGCTCGAGCTGGAGGGCGTGACGCTCGGCACCGCCGGCGCCACCGGAACCCCGGTCAGCGACGCACCGGAGGCGCCGGCTCCAGGTGCACCGCCTTCAGCGCCGTGAGCTCGCCCAGCAGGTCCGGTCCGTAGCCCCGGCCGCGCCCGGAGGAGCGGCGCGGGTCCGCGGACCCACCGGGAGCCCCGCCCCAGACGGCGTTGACCTTGACCGTGCCGACCTCCAGCTCGTCCGCGGCCTGCAGCGCGTGGGCGGTGTCGGGTGTCAGCACCGTGGCGGCCAGGCCGTAGGCGCCGGAGCCGGCCAGGCGCAGGCCCTCCTCCCAGGAGCCCACCACGCGCACCGCGGCGACGGGCCCGAAGGTCTCCTCGGTCATGACGTCCATGTCGTCGGTGCACCCGACCAGCACGGTCGGCGGGTACCAGGCGCCGGGCCGGTCCAGCCGCCCACCGCCGGCCAGCGCCTGAGCGCCGGCTGCCAGCGCGGCCTCGACGTGGGCGGACACGACGGCGAGCTGCCGCTCGTCGACCAGCGGGCCGAGCTGGCTGTCCGGGTCGGCCGGGTCGGCGACGACGAGGCCGCGGGCGAGCTCCACCAGCTCGGCGAGCACGGCGTCGGCGACGTCGGCGTGCAGGTAGACGCGCTCCACGGAGGTGCACAGCTGACCGCTGTTGGTGAAGGCACCGGCCGCGACCTGGGCGGCGGCCCAGGCCGGGTCGACCCCGGCGTCGACGAGGAGCGGGTCCTTCCCGCCGTTCTCCAGCAGCGCGATCGCGCCGCGGGCGCCGGCGACGGCACCGATGCGGCGTCCGGTGGCGGTGGAGCCGACCTGCGCCACGACGTCCACGCGGTCGTCGGCGACGAGCGCCTCGCCCACCTCCCCGTCGCCGGTGACCACCTGCAGCACGCCCGGGGGCAGCGCAGCGGCGATGAGCGCGGCCATCGCCGCTCCCGGCGCGCTGGAGCGCTGCGACGGCTTGTGCACCACCGTGTTGCCCGCCACGAGCGCCGCGGCGAGCAGGCCGGCGGCTGCGGGGAACGGGTCGTTCCAGGGCGTGATGACGGCGACGGTGCCGCGCGGTTCGCGGCGGACCACGTCGATGGCGCCCGACGAGCCCGCCAGCGACCTGCCGGCGTCGAGCACGCCCGTGGTGGCCGCCTCCTCGAGCAGCTCCGCGGCCACCGCGGCGGACCCGCGGGCCTGGCCGACGAGGCGACCGGTGGTGGCGACGAGCAGGTCGCCGAGGACGTCGGCGTGGTCCCGCACGGACGCGGCGGCGGCCCGCAGGGCGGCGGCGCGCTCGCCGGGCGCGGTCGTCCGCCAGCCGCGGCGGGCGGCGCGGGCACCCGCGAGCGCGGCCTCGACCTGCTCCGGTGAGGCGCAGCGGACCTCTCCGGCGGGCTGACCGGTGGTCGGGTCCACCAGGGGCAGGGACCGGCCCGCGGCGTCGACCGGAGCGCCGTCCAGCCAGCAGCCCGTGGTCAGCGCGGGCACGTGCAGGGGGCTGGTGGGCTCGGGGGACCCGGTGGGCTCGAGGGCCTCGGTCAGCGTCACCCGGCCTGTCTACCGGCTGGTCGGCGTCCTCGCCCCGCGAGCAGGAGGCGGACGCCGGTCGCACACGTGATCGACCGCTGATCGACTTTCGGGGTGTCCGCGTCTGCCCTAGACACCTTCCCATGAAGGTCTTGGGCGTCAACGCGGTCTTCCACGACTCCTCCGCCGCGCTCGTGGTGGACGGCGTCGTGGTGGCCGCCGCCGAGGAGGAGCGCTTCTCCCGGCGCAAGCACGGCAAGCGCCCCGTCCCGTTCTCGGCGTGGGAGCTGCCCGAGCTGGCGATGCGCTGGTGCCTGGACCACGCGGGCCTCGCGGTGGGAGACCTCGACGCCGTCGCCTACGGCTACGACCCGTCGATGGCGCTGTCGGAGGCCGAGGGCCACGAGCGCGGCCTGCGCGACCCGTGGGACCACCTGCGCACCACGTACGCCTCCCGCGCCGCCGGGTTCCTCGCCACCGCGCTGCCGGGGCTGGACAAGGAGAAGGTGGTCTTCGTCCCCCACCACGTCGCGCACGCGGCGAGCTCGGGCCTGCCCGGACCGTCCACCACCGGCAGCGTCCTCGTGCTGGACGGCCGCGGCGAGCGCGGGAGCCACCTGTCGGGCCGCTACGTCGGCGGGAAGCTCGAGGTGCTGGCCACCACCGAGCTGCCGCACTCCCTGGGCCTGGTCTACGAGTCGCTGACCGACCACCTGGGCTTCCTGCGGTCCTCGGACGAGTTCAAGGTGATGGCGATGGCCTCCTACGGCACGCCGCGCCACCTCGAGGCGCTGCGCGAGCACGTCCACGCCACCGGCGACGGACGGTTCGTGGCCACCGAGCCCGACTGGAGCCGCTTCGCCCCGCGCCGCACCCCCGCCGAGGCCGCCGCCACCAGCGCCGAGGCCCTGCCTCCCGAGCACGCCGACCTCGCCGCGTCCGTGCAGGCCCTCACCGAGGAGATCCTCGTCGACCTCGCCACCTGGCTGCACGCCCAGACCGGCGACACCCTGCTGACCATGGCCGGCGGCACCGCGCTGAACTGCGTCGCCAACACGGAGGTCTGGCAGCGCACCCCGTTCGAGCGCGTGTGGGTGCAGCCGGCCGCCGGAGACTCCGGCACGGCCCTGGGCGCCGCGCTGCAGGTCGCCGCCGACCACGGCGACGCGATCCGCCCCATGGGCACCGCGGCGCTGGGCCGGGAGTGGACCGACGAGCAGCTGGCCGACTGGCTGCGCAGCGCCAAGGTGCCCTTCACCACCCCCGGCAGCCGCGAGGCGCTCGCCGAGGAGGTGGCCGACGTGCTCGCCGCCGACGGCGTGGTCGCCTGGTTCGACGGGCGCAGCGAGTTCGGGCCGCGCGCCCTGGGCCGCCGCTCCCTCATCGCCCACCCCGGCCACGCGCACAACGTGGAGCGCATGAACGACGTCAAGGGCCGCGAGCAGTTCCGCCCCATCGCCCCGATGGTGCTGGCCGAGCGCGCGACCGAGGTCTTCGAGAACGGCCCCTTCCCCAGCCCGTACATGCTCTTCGTGCACGACGTGAAGGACGGGTGGCGCGAGAGGATCCCCGCTGTGACACACGTCGACGGCACCGCCCGCATCCAGACCGTCAGCGACGGCACAGCCGGGGTGCCTGGAGAGGTCGACGAGAGCGCGAACCCCGGCGTCCACGCCCTCATCAGCGCCTTCGAGCGGCGCACCGGTCTGCCCGTCGTGGTGAACACCAGCCTCAACACCGCTGGACGCCCCATGGTCGACGACCCCCGCGACGCCCTCGAGCTGTTCGGGTCCGCCCCCGTCGACGTGCTGGTCCTCGGGCCGCACCTCGTGCGCCGGCAGTCGCTGTTCGCCTCGTGAGGCCCGGTGGTGGTGGCCCGCGCTGGGCGGTGGTCGTCCCCTCGGTGGGCCGCCGGAGCCTGCGGGTGCTGCTCGCCTCGCTGGCCGCGCAGGACACGGGGGAGGACGACGACGGCGGCAAGCGGCCGGCGCTCGTCGTCGTCGCCGACGACCGGCGCCTGACCGACGGGGGCTCCGGCCCTGCGGCGCTGCGGCCCGTGCTCGACGCGCCCGGGGTGGGCCTCGTCGTGGTGCGCTCGGGAGGGCGCGGACCGGCCGCGGCCCGCAACCTCGGGTGGCGCACCGCCGCGGCCCGCGTCGACGGCCTGGAGTGGGTGGCGTTCGTCGACGACGACGTCGAGCTGCCGCCGGTGTGGTCGCGCGAGCTGCTCGCCGACCTCGCCGCCTCGGGACGTGTGGGGGGCTCGCAGGGGCGCCTCCGCGTGCCGCTGCCGGCAGACCGCCGCCCCACCGACTGGGAGCGCGGCACCGCGGGGCTGGCCGACGCGGCGTGGGCCACCGCCGACATGGCCTACCGCCTCGACGCGCTGGTGGCCGTCGGCGGCTTCGACGAGCGCTTCCCCCGCGCCTACCGCGAGGACGCCGACCTGGCCCTGCGCGTGGAGCGGGCCGGCTGGTCGCTGGTGCGCGGTCGGCGCACCGCCGTGCACCCCGTGCGCCCCGCCGACGACCTCGTGAGCCTGCGCGTGCAGCGCGGCAACGCCGACGACGTCCTCATGGCCGCCCTGCACGGCCCGACGTGGCGCCGCGACGCGCAGGCCCCGCCCGGACGGCTGCGCTGGCACGCGGCGACGACGGCAGCCCTCGCGGCGGCCGGTCTCGGCGCGCTGACCGGCCACCGGCGCACGGCGGCGCTGGGCGCCCTGGCGTGGGCCGGGCTCACCGCCGACTTCGCCCGGCGGCGCATCAGCCCCGGCCCCCGAGACCGCGCCGAGGTGCGCCGCATGCTGGTGACGTCCGCCGCGATCCCCGTCGCCGCGGTCTGGCACCGCGCGCGCGGCCTCGCCCGCTGGCACCGGCCCGGTGCGGGACCCGTGGCGCCGTGGCCGCAGGCCGTGCGCGAGGAGCCGCTCGCCGCCGTCCTCTTCGACAGGGACGGCACCCTCGTCCACGACGTCCCCTACAACGGAGACCCCGCGCAGGTGCGCCTGGTCGACGGCGCCCGCGAGGCCCTGGCCCGCGTGCGCGCCGCCGGGCTGCGCACCGGGATGGTCACCAACCAGTCCGGCGTCGCGCGCGGGATCATCACGCGCGACCAGGCCGACGCCGTCACCGCCGAGGTGGTCCGCCAGGTCGGCGGGCTCGACGTCGTCGTGACGTGCCCCCACGGTCCCGACGGGTCCTGCGCCTGCCGCAAGCCCGGCCCCGGCATGGTGGTCGAGGCCGCCCGACGCCTCGGCGTGCCGACCTCGCGGGTCGCGGTGGTCGGCGACATCGCCGCCGACGTCGGCGCAGCCGTGGCCGCGGGCGCTCGAGGTGTGCTCGTCCCGACGCCCGTGACACGCTCCACGGAGGTGGCGGCCGCCCGTGAGGCGGCCACCTCCGGCGGCCCCGTCATCGGTGTCGCCCCCGACCTGTCCGGCGCCCTGGACCTGCTGCTCGGCGCCGCGAACCGCCACTCACCGGCCGGAGGCCACGCATGACCGCCCAGCAGGACCCGAGGCGCGTGCTCGCCGTGCGCCTCGACAGCGACGGCGACGTCCTCATGACCGGCCCGGCGATCGCCGCCCTGCGCCGCGGCCCGGGCGGCACCGAGGTGGAGCGGCTCGACCTGCTCGCCGCCCCCGGCGGCGCCGGTGCCGCACGGCTGCTGCCCGGGATCGACGAGGTGCTCGTCGCCGACGTGCCGTGGTCCGGCTACCGGCCGCCGGCCCCGGACGCCGCGGCGCTGACCGCCCTCGTGGACCTGCTGCGCGAGCGCTCCTACGACGAGGTGGTCGTCTTCACCTCCTACCACCAGAGCCCGCTGCCGATGGCGGTCCTCGCGCGCCTCGCCGGGGTGCCCCGCGTCATCGCCGCCAGCGACGACTACCCCGGCTCCCTGCTCGACCTGCGCCACCAGCGTCCCGGCAACCCCGACGGCACCGGCGGCGAGCACGAGGTGGTCGCCAGCCTCGGGCTGGTGGCCGCCAGCGGCCGCGCCATCCCCGCCGACCCGCGCATGGCGCTGCGCCGCCCGCTGCCCGAGGTGCCGGGCTGGCTCCTCGAGCGCGGCCCGTCCGCCTCGGGGGGCGCCCTCGTGGTCGTCCACCCGGGCGCCTCCGTGCCGGCCCGAGCGGCGAAGCCCGACGTCGTCGCCCGCGCCACCCGTGCCCTCGTCGAGGCGGGCCACCACGTGGTGGTGACCGGCGGTCCCGGCGAGGTGGAGCTCACCGGACGCGTGGCAGCCGCGGCGTCCGGAGCTCTCGACGCCGGCGGGCGCACGTCGCTCGGCGAGCTCGCGGCGCTGCTGGACACCGCCGACGTCGTCGTCGTCGGCAACACCGGGCCCGCGCACCTGGCAGCAGCGGTCGGGACCCCCGTGGCCAGCCTCTTCTCCGCGGTCATGCCCGTGGAGCGCTGGGCGCCGTTCGGCGTGCCCGTGGTGGTGCTCGGAGACCTCGACGCTCCCTGCCGCCTCACGCGCGCCCAGCGCTGCCCCGTCGGAGACGGGACGGCGCACCCCTGCCTCGACGTCTCCCCCGAGGCCGTCGTCGCCGCCGTCGCGGACCTCGCCTCCGGGCGCGTTCCGGTGCCGCCGCCCGCGCAGCCGATCGCCGTGCGGGCCGGGCAGGCCCTGTGAGAGTCCTCCTCTGGCACGTCCACGGCTCGTGGACCACCGCCTTCGTGCAGGGCCGGCACGACTACCTCGTGCCGGTGCTGCCCGACCGCGGCCCGGACGGCCGCGGTCGCGCCCGCACCTGGGACTGGCCCGCCTCCGTGCGCGAGGTCACCCCCGAGCAGCTCGGTGGCAGCACGGGTGGCGGCGGTGCTGGTGGAGCGCGCCCCGACGTCGTCGTCCTCCAGCGCCCCCACGAGGCGGAGCTGCTGCGGGAGTGGACCGGGCTGCGCGCCGGGGTCGACGTGCCGGCCGTCTACGTCGAGCACGACGCCCCCCGCGAGCACGCGGTCCGCTCGCGCCACCCCCTGGCCGACGCCGAGGTGCCGCTCCCGGTGGTGCACGTGACGCACTTCAACGCGCTCATGTGGGACTGCGGCGACGTGCCCACCCGGGTGGTGGAGCACGGCGTCGTCGACCCCGGCCACCTCGCCACCGGCGAGCGGGCCTCGCTCGCGGTGGTGGTCAACGAGCCGGTGCGCCGCTGGCGCGTGGCCGGCACCGACCTCGTGGTGGACCTGGCGGAGCGGGTGCCGCTGGACGTGTACGGCATGGGGATGGACGCGCTGCAGCGGTGCGCGCCCCACCTCGCCGGCCACCTCCACGAGGACCTGCCGCAGGCGCGGATGCACGCCGAGGTGGCCCGTCACCGCGCCTACTTCCACCCCTACCGGTGGACCAGCCTCGGGCTGGCCCTGGTGGAGGCCATGACCATGGGCCTGCCGGTCCTGGCCCTGGCCACCACGGCGGCCCCCGAGTCGGTGCCACCGGAGGCGGGGTTCCTGTCCGCGGACCCCGCCGCGCTGGAGCGGACGGCCCAGCGCTGGCTGGCCGACCCGGCCGAGGCGCGAGAGCGTGGCCTCGCCGCCCGCGAGCACGCCCTGCGCCGCTTCGGGCTGGCGCGCTTCCTCGCCGACTGGGACGACGTCCTGGAAGGCGCCGGGGTCCAGCAGTAGGCCCCCGGGGTCGAGCACGCGGCCCCTTCCTGGACCTACCCAGGAGACACCGATGAGGATCGCGATGGTCTCCGAGCACGCCAGCCCGCTGGCGGTCCTCGGAGGGGTCGACGCCGGCGGGCAGAACGTGCACGTCGCAGCACTGGCGCAGGCGCTGGCCGCCCGCGGACACGAGGTGGAGGTGCACACCCGGCGCGACGCGCCGGACCTGCCGAGGCGCGTGAGCATGGGCCCGGGCGTGGAGGTGGTCCACGTCGACGCCGGTCCGCCGCGGCCGGTGCCCAAGGACGAGCTGCTGCCGTGGATGCCGGCCTTCGCCGCCCAGCTGAAGCGCTCGTGGGCCCCTCGTGACTCCCGCCCCGACGTGGTGCACGCGCACTTCTGGATGTCCGGGCTGGCTGCGCTGGAGGCCGGCCGGGCGCTCGGCGTGCCCGTGGTGCAGACCTTCCACGCCCTCGGCTCGGTCAAGCGGCGCCACCAGGGCGACCACGACACCTCCCCCGCGCAGCGCGTGGCGCTCGAGGCGGGCCTGGTCCGCAACGTCGACCTCGTGGTGGCCACCTGCCGCGACGAGGTCGCCGAGCTCGACGCCCTGGCCGCACCGCGCCGCCGCCCCGCGGTGGTGCCGTGCGGGGTGGACGTGCAGCACTTCGAGCCCGAGGGCCCCGTGGAGCCGCGCGCCGCGGGCAGCCCGCGGTTCCGGATGGTGAGCGTGGGCCGGCTCGTGGAGCGCAAGGGCGTCGAGACGGCCGTGCGCGCCCTCGCCGTGCTGCCCGACGTCGAGCTGGTGGTGGCCGGTGGTCCCCCGCCGCGCGAGCTGCACCTCGACCCGGAGGCCGTGCGCCTGCGCGGCGTGGCGCGCTCCCTGGGCGTGGCCGACCGGCTGCTGCTCGTGGGACAGGTGGAGCAGCCCGACGTGCCGCGGCTGCTGCGCTCGGCCGACGTGTCGGTCAACGCGCCCTGGTACGAACCGTTCGGCATCGCCCCGCTGGAGGCCATGGCCTGCGGCCTGCCCGTGGTCGGCACCGCCGTCGGAGGGCTGCTCGACACCGTGGTGGAGGGCGCCACCGGAGCGCTCGTGGAGCCGCGCGACACCGCGGCGCTGGCCGCGACGGTGCGCGCGCTGCTCGACGACCCCGCCCGGCGCCGCCGGTGGGGCCGGGCGGGGCGCCGCCGGGCGCTGGCCCACTACGGGTGGGACCGCGTGGCGGCATCGACCGAGGACGCCTACGGTCGGGCCCTGAGGGGCACGGCCCGGCGCGCGGCGGCTGCCGCGGCGCCGAAGGGCCCCGCATCCCCGCTGGTGCGCGGTACTGCGCTGCACCTCGACGAGCAGGAGGCGGTGTGAGCACCACGGGCGCTCCCGACGACGGCACCAACCCCACCCCGGCGGCCGACTGGCTGGCCGGTCACCGCAGCGAGGTCGACGCGACCGTCGGCGGCCTGCAGGCCGCCGCGGCCCGGCTCGACGCCTGGGGCCGCCACCTCGCCACCGTCCTGGACGGCGGGGGCCGGCTGCTGGCCGCCGGCAACGGCGGCAGCGCCGCCGAGGCCCAGCACCTCACCGCCGAGCTCGTCGGCAGGTTCGTCGACGAGCGCAAGCCGCTGTCGGCCATCGCGCTGCACGCGGAGTCGTCCTCCACCACCGCCATCGGCAACGACTACGGGGCCGCCGAGGTCTTCGCCCGCCAGGTGCAGGCGCACGGCCGCCCCGGTGACGTGCTGCTGCTGCTCTCCACGTCGGGGCGCAGCGAGAACGTCGTCCGCGCCGCGCAGGCGGGCCGCCGCGCCGGCATGCGGGTGTGGGCCCTCACCGGACCCGCCCACAGCCCGCTGGCGGAGGCCAGCGACGAGGTGCTGCGCGTCGGCGAGCCGGGCTCGTCCACCTCCGCGGTGCAGGAGGGCCACCTCGTGGTGGTCCACGCGCTGTGCGCCGCCGTCGACGCCCACCTCCTGGGGACGACGACGACGACGCGCGCCGCCGCGGCGACCGCTCCGGCGGCGGCCGCAGTGGCTCCGGCGGAGTCGGCGGTGTCGGCGGAGCCGCTCGACGTGCGCCCGTCGGCCACCACCCCTCGCGCGGCGCGCCAGGCCGCCGACCGCCGCCCGCGGGTCGTCGTCGTCGGTGACGCCGTGCTCGACAGGGACCTGCTCGGGCGCAGCGACCGCGTCGCCCCCGACGCCCCCGTCCCGGTCGTCGACCTCACCGGTCTCGACGAGAGCCCCGGCGGCGCCGGGCTCACCGCCCTGCTCGTGGCCGGTCGCGCCCGGACGTCGCTGGTGGCCCCGGTCGCCGACGACGACGCCGGCCGCCGCCTGCGCGAGGCGCTCGAAGGGGCTGCTGAGCCGGTCGAGGTCGTGGCGCTCGGCCACGCCGGCGGCACCCGCACCAAGACCCGCGTGCGCGTGGCCGGCCAGTCGCTGGTCCGCCTCGACGAGGGCGGCCCCGCCACCCCCGTGGACGTCGACGCCCGCGTGCTCGCCGAGGCCCTGGCCGAGGCCGACGTCGTGCTGGTCAGCGACTACGGGGCCGGAACCACGCTCGACCCGGTGGTCCGCGCGGCGCTGGCCGAGGCCGCCCGCCGCGTGCCCGTGGTGTGGGACCCGCACCCGCGCGGCGGCGCTCCCGTCCCGGGCTGCGCCCTGGTCACCCCCAACCTGGCGGAGGCCCGCGCCGCGGCATCGGCCGCTGCCGCCGGGGCCTCCCCCGACGTCCTCGCCGAGCACCTCGCCTCCACCTGGGGCGTGCGGGGCGTCTGCGTCACCACCGGTGCCCAGGGCGCCTGGCTGGCCTCCCCCGGCACCGACGCGGTGTTCGCCCCGGCGGCCGTCGTGGCCGGCGGCGACCCGTGCGGCGCTGGCGACAGCTTCGCGGCGTCCGCGGCGGTGTCCCTGGCCACCGGCCGGGTGCTGTCCGAGGCCGTGGTCGCCGCGGTGTCCGACGCCTCGGCGTGGGTGGCCGGGGGCGGCGCCTCCGGCTGGCGGGCGCTGCAGCGCGACGCCTCGGCGGCGCTGGCGGCGGGACAGGGCGAGCCGTCGGACGCAGCCTCGGCGGCCCTGCACAGCGCCGCCGAGGTCGTGGCCCGCGTGCGCGCCGCCGGCGGCACCGTGGTGGCCACCGGCGGCTGCTTCGACGTGCTGCACGCCGGACACGTCGCCACCCTCCAGGCCGCGCGCCGCCTCGGCGACGCGCTCGTCGTCCTGCTCAACGCCGACTCCTCCGTGCGCCGGCTCAAGGGCCCCACCCGGCCCGTCAACGACGAGGTCGACCGCGCCCGCGTGCTCGCGGCGCTGGACTGCGTGGACGCCGTGGTCGTCTTCTCCGAGGACGACCCGCGCGCCGCCCTCGCCGAGGTGCGCCCCGACGTCTGGGCCAAGGGCGGCGACTACGGCGGCGCCGAACTGCCCGAGGCCCCGCTCGTGCGCAGCTGGGGCGGCCGCGTCGTGCTGCTGCCCTACCTCGACGGGCGCTCCACCACCTCCATCCTCGCCCGCGGCGCGGTGCCGTCCGCACCGCAGGCCGCCTCCGCAGACCGCGCCACCCAGGAGACCGCCCCGTGACGAGCACCACCCCCGGCACCACCCCCCTGCTCAACGGCATGGAGCTCGAGCGCCCGCTCGGCACCGTCTACGTCACCGGGGGCTCCAGCGGTCTCGGCGCCGCCGTCGTGGAGGTGGTGACCGCCCTGGGCGGCACCGCCGCCGTCATCGACAGGGCCGCCCCGCCGGAGGGCTCGGCTGCGGCTGCGCACGCCCTCGCTGACGTGTCCGACTCCGCCGCGGTCGAGCGCGCCGTCGCGTCGCTGGTCGAGCAGGTGGGTCCGCCCACCGCGCTCCTCACCGCCGCGGGCACCGACGCCGTGGGCCGCCTCGAGGACGTCCCCGCCGACCGGTGGGAGAAGGTCGTCGGGGTGAACCTCATCGGCACCGCGGCGGCCGTGCGGGCCTGCCTGCCGCACCTGGTGGCGGCCCGCGGCACCGTGGTGACGGTGGCCAGCTCGCTGGGCCTGCGGGCCGCCAGCGACGCGACGGCCTACTGCGCGAGCAAGTTCGGCATCGTCGGGTTCACGAGGTCGCTGCAGCTGGAGCTGGCGGGGCAGGTGGGCGTGACGATGCTGGTGCCCGCCGGCATGCGCACCGCCTTCTTCGACGGGCGCACCGAGCAGTACCGGCCCGGCCCCGACGCCGCCCTCATGGACCCGCGCCAGGTGGCGCTGTCGGTGGTGCACGCGCTGCGCCAGCCGGTCGGCACGGAGGTGCGCGAGATCGTCGTGACCGTCTCCACGGAGCCGTCCTGGCCCTGACGGCCGGCACCTCGTGACGACGACGCTCGCGCTGCGGGCGCTGGGGCTGGGCGACGCCCTCACCGGCGTTCCCGCCCTGCGGGGCCTGCGGCGGGCCCGGCCGCGGGCGCGGCTGGTGCTCGCAGGCCCGCCGGAGACGGGGGCCCTCCTCGTCGCCGAGGGCGTGGTGGACGCGGTGCTGCCCGTGCGCGGCCTGGCCCCGCTGCAGCCGGACGCGCTGCTGCGGGCCGCGCAGGAGCACCCCGGCGTCCTGGGCGGTGCCCAGGTCGACCTGGCGGTCAACCTGCACGGCCGGGGCCCGGAGAGCACGCGGGCGCTGGCGGCGCTGCGGCCCGGGCGGCTCGTCGCCTTCGACACCCCGGACCACCCCGCCTGGGACGACGACGCCCACGAGGTGCAGCGCTGGTGCGGCCTGGTGCGCCCTCTGGGCGGTGCGTGCGGCCCCGAGGACCTGGTCCTGCGCGACGTCCCCCTCGCTGCGCGCACCGGTCCGGTGGTGGTGCACCCCGGGGCCGCGTCGCCGTCGCGGCGGTGGCCGGCCGAGCGCTGGGCGCAGGTGGTGGCGGCGCTGCAGGGGGCTGGCCGCGCCGTCGTCGTGACCGGCGGACCGGACGAGGCGCCGGTGTGCGCGCCGGTGGCCGCCGCGGGCGCGGAGGACCTGTGCGGGCGGCTGTCGCTGGCGCAGCTGCTCGACCTCGTCGCCACGAGCCCGCTGCTGCTGTCCGGCGACACCGGAGCCGCGCACGCGGCCACCGCCGCGCGGACACCGTCGGTGCTGCTCTTCGGGCCCACGTCCCCGGCGCGCTGGGGTCCCGCTGTGGACGCCGACCGCCACCGGGTGCTGTGGCGTCCTCGGGTGGGGGACGCCGCCGGTGACCCGCACGGGGTGTCCCCCGACCCCGTCCTGCTCCGCACCACGGTGGATGACGTGCTCGCGGGTACGGTGGGCTGATGCAACCGACCGAGAGCGCGTCCGGGCCGACCGCGGCGACGGGTGGCGACTTCGAGGTCCGCGAGATGCTGTGCCTGGCCCTGCACCGCGCCTCGCGGGCCATCACCTCCCAGTACCGGCCCCTGCTGGCGCCGCACGGGCTCACGTACCCGCAGTACCTCGTCATCACGCTGCTGCGCATCAGCGGCACCACCACCGTGGGCGGCGTCGGCGAGGAGCTGGGCCTGGAGTCCAGCACGCTGTCGCCGCTGCTGACGCGCCTGGCCGAGCGCGGCCTGGTCACGCGCACCCGGTCCACGGACGACGAGCGCCGGGTGGAGGTGTCCCTGACGCCGGCCGGCCGGGCGCTGGGCGAGGAGCTCGCCGACGTGCCGTGGACCGTGTGCCGGGCCACGGGGCTCAGCGTCCCGGAGATCAAGGGCGTCGTGGCGCAGCTGACCGAGCTCGTGGACCGGCTCGAGGGCCCGCCCGTCCTCTGACGCCCGCGCTCGGGTCGCGCACGACAGGCTTCCGGGAGACGGTGGAGCCGCAGCCGGGACGGCTGTGACGCCACCGAAAGGAAGAGCGATGCCCCGCCTCGTCGTCGGACAGAGCACGACCGGTTCCACCCCCGAGGTCGAGCTCTACTACGAAGACCACGGCACCGGTGCGCCGGTCGTCCTCATCCACGGGTGGCCGCTGTCCGGGCGGTCCTGGGAGGCGCAGGTCCCCGCGCTCGTCGAGGCCGGCCACCGCGTCATCACCTACGACCGCCGCGGCTTCGGCGACAGCTCCCAGCCGTGGGACGGCTACGACTACGACACCTTCGCCGCCGACCTCGACGCCCTGCTGACCCACCTCGAGGTCACCGGCGCCACGCTCGTGGGCTTCTCGATGGGCGGCGGCGAGGTGGTCCGCTACATCTCCCGCTACGGCACCTCGCGCGTGGCGAAGGCCGTGCTGGCCGCCGCGGTGCCCCCGTACCTCTACAAGAGCGACGACAACCCCGACGGCGGCCTGGACGACGACACCATCGCCCAGTTCCAGACCGGCGTGACGACCGACAGGATCGCGTTCCTGGAGGACTTCACGACCAACTTCTTCTCCGCCGGCAAGGGGTTGACGGGCCCCAAGGTCAAGGTCAGCGAGCCGCAGCGGCAGTACGCCCGCCACATCGCCGAGTTCGCCTCCCCCAAGGGCACCCTCGACTGCATCACCGCCTTCGGCCGCACCGACTTCCGCGGCGACGTCTCCGCCGTGGCGGCCGCCGGCATCCCGGTGCTGGTCATCCACGGCGACAGCGACGCGATCGTGCCGATCGAGGTGAGCGGGCAGCGCAGCCACGAGGCCATCCCGGGGTCGCAGCTGCACGTCGTCGAGGACGGCCCGCACGGCATCAACGCCTCGCACGCCGAGGAGTTCAACCGGGTGCTGCTCGGCTTCCTCGCCGGCTGACCCGCCCCCTCCCTTCCCGCACTTTCCTCGGCAAGTGCGGGAAGGGGGCCGCCCGTTGGCGCACTTTCCTGGGCAAGTACGGGAAGGGAGCGGGGGTCAGGGAGCGGTGAGGACGACGGGGCCGTCGTCCGTCACGGCCACCGTGTGCTCGGCGTGCGCGGCGCGACGGCGGTCGCGCGTCACCACGGACCAGCCGTCGCGCGCGGTGCGGTACTCCGGCGACCCGAGCAGCAGCATCGGCTCGATGGCGAGGGTGTGCCCGGCCTCGAGCCGGACGTCGCGCGCGCCGGCCAGCGGCTGGTTGGGCACGAAGGGCGCCTCGTGCATGGCGCGCCCGATGCCGTGGCCTCCGTGGTCGGGCAGGTGCGCGTACCCGTGCTTCCTCGCCACGGCGTCGATGGCGGTGGCCACGTCGAGCAGCGTGGCCCCGGGCACCGCCGCAGCGATCCCGGCCGCGAGCGCCTCCTCGGTGGCCGCCACGAGCCGGCGGTCCTCCTCGGTGGACGTCCCGGCGATGACCGTGACGGCCGCGTCACCGTGCCAGCCGTCGACGGCGGCGCCGAAGTCGATGCTCAGCACGTCGCCGTCGGCGAGCTTGCGCCCGGTCGGCGGACCGTGGACGACCACCTCGTTGGGCGACAGGCACAGCACGCCCTTGTACGGCGTGGGCGCCCACGCCGGCGCGTAGCCGAAGAAGCTGCTCTCGGCGCCCGCCTCGTGCAGGGCCGTGCGGGCGATGTCGTCGAGGTCGCGCAGCTTGACGCCCGGCACCGCAGCGGCCTTGACGGCCTGCAGCGCCAGGGCCACCACGCGGCCCGACTCGCGCATGGTCTCCAGCTCCGCGGCGGACCTGACGGGATGCTCTGCCGTGGACGTGCTGGCCATGCGCCCAGGCTACGACCCCCTGCTCGCGCACCTCGGCGGCGCTCGCGCGAGGCTCTCGGGCGTGGACCTGCCCTTCACCCCGCCGCTGCACGCCGAGCAGCTCTTCGGCCACCTCGCGGCGACCGCGGTCCCGGGCGTCGAGGAGTGGCTGCCCGCCACCGGCTCGTCGCGCGGCGCGCTGCGGCGCAGCCTGCGCCTGCCGGGCGGGCCCGCCGTCGTCGTCGCCCACGTCCCGGCACCGGGCGCCACCTCGGTGCGGGCGGAGGTCACCACGACCGACCCCGCCGACGAGCCGCTCGCCGCCCTGCTCTGCCGGCGCCTCCTCGACCTCGACCTCGACCCGTCCCTGCCCGACGCCGGGCTGTCGCAGGACCCGGTGCTCGCGCCGCTCGTCGCCGCCGTCCCCGGCCGCCGCACGCCCGGTGCGCCGTGCGCCGAGGAGGTGGCGCTGCGCGCCGTGCTCGGCCAGCAGGTGTCGACGGCGGCGGCGCGCACCCACGCCGCGCGGCTGGTCGCGGCCCTGGGTGGGCCAGCGGGACCCGGCAGCGACCTGCGGCTGTTCCCGAGCGCCGCCTCGGTGGCCGCCCTCGACGACGACGACGCGACGCGGCTGCTCGCCCTGCCCGTGCGGCGCCGCGAGACCCTGCGGAACCTGGCGCGGGTGCTGGCGGACGGGGTGCTCGACCTGCGCCACGTCGACGACGGCGGCGACCCGCAGCGCGCCCGCGCGCAGCTGCTGGCGCTGCCGGGCATCGGCCCGTGGACGGCGCAGACGGTCACGATGCGGGCCCTCGGCGACACCGACGCCTTCCTGGCCAGCGACCTCGGCGTGCTCGCCGCGGCGCGCGAGCTGGGCCTGCCCGGCGACGCCCGGCCGCTGGACCGGCGGGCCGCAGCGTGGGCGCCGTGGCGGTCCTACGCCGTGCAGCACCTGTGGGGCGTGCTGCCGCACGCCATCAACGCGCTGCCGTGAGCGGAGGGTGTTCGGGACGCCCATGATCACGGCGGGAAGTGCGCGGGAAGTCCATGATCACGGGGAGGGCAGGGGCAGGGTCTCCTCGGGGGACCAGGGGCCGCCGTCGTAGCGCCACAGCTCGAGGGCCCGGGCCCGCGCCGTCCAGGGGGTGATGGACACCTCCAGGCGGTCGGCGAGCTGGCGCGCGGCCTCGGGGGTCACCTTGTTCTGCACCGTGACGTGGGCGCGCAGGCGCTGGCGGTCCTGGGCGGTGAGGGCGTCGTCGCCGAGCTCGTCGCGCAGGCGCCGCAGCATCCTGTGGTGCAGCGCGTCGAGCTCGGGCGCCACCAGCCGCAGCGCGGTGCCCCGGCCCAGCCGCTGCACCTCCCCCACGCGGACGTCGAAGGCGTCCGTGCGGGCCTCCTCCGCCAGGACGCCCCGGACGCGCGCCACCTCCTGCCCCGGCAGGGCGTGGAAGAGCGTCACGTGGGCGGGCAGGTGGTTGCGGTCCGCCGGGAAGTGCGTGCGGCGGAGGCCGTCGAGGCGCTCCTGGCTGTCGTCGTCGAGGGCCAGGGTCACCACGAGCGGCCGTCCGTCCGCACCGTCCGTCATGCGGCCTGCCGCAGCCCCGTGAAGAATTCGACGGTGCTGGCCAGGCCCTGCTCCCACGGCACGCTCGGCTCCCAGCCCAGCAGCGTGCGCGCCAGCGTCGTGTCGGGGCGGCGCACCTGCGGGTCGTCCACGGGGCGCTCCACGAACCTGATCTCCGAGCGGGACCCGGTGGCGGCCACCACGTCCTCGGCGATCTTCTTCACCGTCATCTCGTGGGGGTTGCCCACGTTGACCGGGCCCGGGTGGCCGCTGCCGGCCAGCGCGAGGATGCCGCGCACCAGGTCGTCGACGTAGCAGACCGACCGGGTCTGCATCCCGTCCCCGGCCACGGTGATGTCCTCCCCCGCCAGCGCCTGGCGGATGAAGGTGGGGATGGCGCGCCCGTCGTGCGGGCGCATCCGCGGCCCGTAGGTGTTGAAGATGCGCACGATGGCGGTGTCGACGTCGTGCGTGGTGCGGTAGGCGGTGGTCATGGCCTCGCCGTAGCGCTTGGCCTCGTCGTAGACCCCGCGCGGTCCGACGGGGTTGACGTGGCCCCAGTAGTCCTCCGGCTGCGGGTGCACCTGCGGGTCTCCGTAGACCTCGCTGGTGGAGGCCAGCAGGAAGCGCGCGCCCTTCTCCTTGGCCAGCCCGAGGGCGTGCAGGGTGCCGATCGCACCGACCTTGAGGGTCTCGATCGGCAGCTGCAGGTAGTCGATCGGGGAGGCCGGGGAGGCGAAGTGGAGCACCAGGTCGACGTCGCCGGGGACGTGCACGAAGTCGGTGATGTCGCAGCGGACCATCCGGAACTGCGAGGACGGGTAGCGCTCGGCGAGGTGGGCGACGTTGCCCGGCCCGCCGGTGAGGAAGGAGTCCAGGCACACCACCTGGGTGCCGCGCGCGAGCAGCTCCTCGCACAGGTGGCTGCCGAGGAAGCCGGCCCCGCCGGTCACGACCGCCCGGCGGAAGCCGCGCTGCGGCAGCACGGTCGAGCCGGTGGTCGGTCCGGTGGTGCTGCGCTGGCTGTCGGGCTGGCTGGTGCTGGGCTGGGCCACGGTGGGGACTCCCCGGTCACGGCGTCGTCGGGCCGCACTGCTCGACCTCGCTGGCGCTGTCGGGACCAGTTGACCCCACCGGCGCTGGACGCGCGAACCGAGCGCCCCGGAGGCAGGATCGGCCGGGATGCCCAGCACCTCCTCCCCCGACGAGCCCCTCGACCCGCGCCTCGGCGTGGTGGTGATCACCTGGCAGCGCCGCGAGGAGGCCCTCGCCGCCGTCGGGCGGCTGCTGGACCTGCCCGAGCGGCCCCGCGTCGTCGTCGTCGACAACGGCTCCACGGACGGCACGGCGGGCGCGCTGCGCCGCGCCCACCCGGCGGCCGTGGCGTCCGAGCGGCTGGAGGTGGTGCCGCTGGCGCACAACGCGGGCGCCGTGGGGCGCAACGTCGGGGTGGCGCGCCTGGCGGAGCTGGGTCTGCGGTACGCGGCGTTCTGCGACGACGACACCTGGTGGGAGCCCGGCAGCCTCGCGCGCGCCGGCGACGTGCTGGACGCTCACCCCGACGTCGCCGTGCTCACCGCTCGCATCGTCGTGGAGCCCAGCGGCCGTGAGGACCCGATCGTCGCGGAGCTGCGCGACTCCCCCGTGGTGGGCTCGCGGCCCGGCCTGCCGGGGCCGGCGCTGGGCAGCTTCCTGGCCGGTGCGTCGGTGGTGCGCGTCGACGCGTTCGGCCAGGTCGGCGGGTTCTCGGCGCGGCTGTGGCTGGGCGGGGAGGAGGAGATGTGCGCCGCCGACCTCGCCGCCGCCGGCTGGGAGCTGTGCTACCTGCCCGACCTCACCGTGCACCACCGGGCCTCGGCGCTGCGCGACTCCTCCCTGCGGCGCCGGCACGGCATCCGCAACACCGTCTGGTTCACGCTGCTGCGCCGCCCCTGGCCCGCGGCGCTGCGGCGGCTGCGCGTGCTCGCCCGGCAGGTCCCCAAGGACCGGACCACCGCCCTGGCCGTGGCCGACGCGGTGCGGGGCCTGCCGTGGGTGCTGCGCGAGCGCCGGCCGCTGCCGCCGCACGCCGAGGCGCGCTTCCTCGCCCTGGAGGACGCCCAGACCCGGTCGACGGCGAGGAGCTACGTCGGATGAGCTCGCCCTCGGACTCCGTGACCGTGGTGGTGGCGAGCATGGACCGGCGCGAGGAGCTGCTGGCCTCTCTGCCGCGCCACCTCGCGCAGGGGCTGCGCGTGCTGCTGGTCGACAACGGCAGCAGCGACGGCACCGTCGAGGCCGTCCGCGCCGCGCTGCCGCAGGTGGAGGTGGTCCCCCTGCCGGCCAACCGCGGAGCGGCCGCCCGCACGCTCGGCGTGGAGCGAGCGTCGACGCCCTACGTGGCTTTCGCCGACGACGACTCCTGGTGGGCGCCCGGGTCGCTGGAGCACGCCGTGGAGCTGCTCGACGCCCACCCGCGGGCGGGACTGCTGACGGCGCGCATCCTCGTGGGCGAGGCCGAGCGGCCCGACCCGTTCAACGACGTGCTGGCCGCCGCACCGCTGGGGACCGAGCCCGACCTGCCCGGGCCGTCGACGCTGGGCTTCATCGCCTGCGCCGCGGTGGTCCGCCGGTCGGCGTTCCTGGCCGTCGGCGGCTTCGACGACGTGGTGGTCTTCCCCGGCGAGGAGGAGCGGGTGGCGCTCGACCTGGCGCGCGACGGATGGGGCAGCGCCTACGTGCCCGAGCTGGTGGTGCACCACCACCCGAAGAGGTCGGCCTCGCGAGACACCGACGAGCGCCGCCGCACCCGCATCACGCGCTCGGCGCTGCTCACGGCGCTCATGCGGCGCCCCTGGCCCGTGGTGGCGGCGCGGGTCGCGCGCGCCTGGCGAGCCGGCGGCCCCGAGCGCGCCGCGCTCGTCCCGGCCCTGCGCGACGCCCCGCGGGCCCTGCGCGCCCGCCGCGTGGTCCCGCCGCCGCTGGAGGCGGTCGCCCGGTCGCTGGGCCAGTGAGCGCCGTGACGCGCTCCTCGCGCGCGCGGGCGCTGGGTGGTGCACGCCGACCACTGCTTGGGCCGCGTGGTGCTCGACCACGCCGTGGGCGGGTGCTGGTACGACGTGCTCGGCCGCTCCGGCACGGCAGGGCGCCGCGGTCCGGCCTTCGAGCGCCTGGACGACGCCCAGCTGGCCCACGCCGTCGCGCTGGCGGAGGACATCGCCGACGGCGGTGACGCGGTGCTGCGCCCGCTGGACGCGCAGTCGCTGGCCTGGCGCGGCAAGCGCCCTCGCCGCGGGGGCGGTGCCGCGCGAGGATGAGCGGCGTGAGCACCGGTGACGGGGAAGTGCGGCTGGTCAGCGAGGGCTTCGTCGACGGCGTGGAGCTGTTCACCTGGTACGACGGCGAGGGCCGCGTCATCGCCGAGCACGCCCCGCTCGACCCGACGCTGAAGAGCTGCGGCTGCTGACCGGTCGACCCCGCGCCTCCGCACACGGGGGCCGGGTCGTGCTCCGGCTGCTTCCAGAGTTGGCCCTTACTCCTCGTGACTCACGATCTCCGAAAGCAAGGGCCAACTCTGGAAGCGCCCAGAACGATCTCGAGGGGACCTCGCGCTCGTCGTCGGCGAGGGCCGGGTCATCGCCGAGCACGCCCTGCTGGACCCGACGCTGAAGAGCTGCGGCTGCTGAGACCGGCTCCTTGTCGACGGTGCCGGAGTCTCGTCCGCTCGGGCGGCCCGTCCGTCCGCCGATCCGCCCCTTGAGACGATTTCCCGCCCCATCGGACACGGTGATGGGGCGGGAAATCGCCTCAAGGGGCAGGACCTCGATCGAAGGGGCGGATCGCCTCCTCCCGGTGTCCGGAAGTGCCCCGGATCAGAAGGCGCTCGAGGGGACCTCGCGCTCGTCGTCGACGAGGGCCTGCACCAGGCGCGCGGCGACGTCGTCGGGGTCCTTCCCGCGCGGCAGCCTGGGCGCGGTGCCGGTCAGCGGCCGGTCGGCGAGGCCGGTCTCGGTGTGGGGCGGGCGGGCGTCCACCACGCGGACGCCGTCGCGGCGCAGCTCCTTGGCCGCCGCGCCGACGTAGCTGGACAGCGCCGCCTTCGCGGCGCCGTACGCGGCCATGCCCGCGACCGGGCCCTCGGCGAGCACGGCGGTCACCACGAGCGCGGTGCCCCTGGTCTCGCGCAGCGCCGGCAGGGCCGCGCGCAGCAGGCGGACGGGGGCCAGGTAGTCGACCAGGAGCAGCTCGTCGAGGGCGTCGTCGTCCTCGGAGCCCACCGCGGAGAAGCCGGACGCCCCCGCCAGGTGGACCACGGCGTCGAGCCCGCCCAGGTGCGCCACCGCCGCGTCGACGACGGCGGCAGGCTGGTCGGGCAGGGTGAGGTCGGCCGCCGCGGTGAGCGGCCGCTCCCCGGGCAGCGAGCCGGCCAGCTCCTCCAGGCGGCCCTCGTCACGGCCGGTGAGCGCGAGCCGCGCCCCCGCCGCCGCGAGGCGGGCTGCCGTCGGGCGGCCCAGACCCCCGGTCGCACCCGTCACCAGCACCCGAGCTCCCTGCAGGTCCACCGACGCAGCCTCTCCCGACCACCGCGCCGCCGCACGTCCGGGGCGCGCCTCAGCCGTAGAAGACGCGCTCCACCACGGCGCGGGCGCGGCGCGACGAGCGGCGCAGGTCGTCCTCGACCCTCGTGGCCGACCCGGCCGGGTACCCGAGCAGCCGGGCCGCGGCGTCGAGGTCGCGCGCCTCCCGCGGCAGCACGTCCGTGGGACGCCCGCTGTGCAGCACGAGGGCGTCGCGCAGCCGCGAGGCGAACTCCCACGCCTCCACGAGCACCTCGACGTCGTGCTCGGCCACCAGCCCCGCCTCCGCGGCGGCGCGCAGCGCGCCGGTGGTGGAGGGGGTGCGCAGCGCCGGGAGGTCACCGCTGTGGCGCAGCTGCAGCAGCTGGGCGGTCCACTCGACGTCCGCCAGCCCACCGGGGCCCAGCTTGAGGTGGCGGCGCGGGTCGATGCCGCGCGGCAGCCGCTCGCCCTCCACGCGCGCCTTCACGCGGCGCACCTCGCGCAGCACCGCCTCGTCGGCGCCGCCGTCGGGGTGGCGCAGCGGGTCCACGAGCGAGCAGAACGCGCGTCCCACCGCCAGGTCGCCGGCGGTCGGGACGGCGCGCAGCAGCGCCTGCGCCTCCCAGGGCTCCGACCAGCGGCGGTAGTACTCCCGGCAGGAGCCGAGCGAGCGGGCCAGCGGCCCGTTGCGGCCCTCCGGGCGCAGCCGGGCGTCCACCTCCAGCGCCGGCTCCGGCCCGGGGGCGGTGAGGATCCTCGTCATCTCCGCGGCCAGCAGCAGGGCCTGGTCCTGCGCGTCCGCGCCGCGCACGCCGGGCAGCGGGTCGTGGACGAAGACGACGTCGGCGTCGGAGCCGTACCCCATCTCCGCCCCGCCCAGGCGTCCCATCCCGACCACGGCGAAGCGCGTCAGACGCTCCCCGCCGCCCGCGGCCAGCACCGCCGGAGAGCGCCAGGCCACGTCCAGCGCCGCGTCGAGCACCGCCCCGGTGGCCGTGCTCAGCGCCTCGCGCACCGCGGGCCCGTCCACCAGGCCCAGCACGTCGGCCAGCGCCGTGCGCAGCACCTCCCGGCCGCGCAGGCGCCGCACCACGCCCGCGGCGTCGGCGAGGTCCTCGTGGCGGCCGCTGGCCCGCGTCACCTCCGCGCGCAGCGCCGCGCGCGACCGCGGGGCCAGCTCGGCGTCGTCCCCCAGCCAGCGCACGGCCTCGCCGTCGCGCTCGAGGCCGTCGGCGACCAGCCGCGACGACGACGTCGCCACCGCCACGCGCTGGGCGGCGGCGCCCTCGTCGCGCAGCATCTTGAGGTACCAGTGCGAGCCGCCGAGCTTCTCGCTGATCCGCCGGAAGCTCAGCAGCCCCTCGTCGGGCCCCGCGCCGTCGGCGAACCACCCGAGCATCACCGGCAGCAGCTGGCGCTGGATGGCCGCGCGCCGGCTCACCCCCGAGCTCAGCGCCGCGATGTGCCGCAGCGCGCCCGCCGGGTCGCGGTAGCCCAGCGCGCCGAGCCGCGCCTGCGCTGCCGCGGGCGACAGGCGCACCTCGTCGGGCTTGAGCGCGGCGACGGCGGCCAGCAGCGGCCGGTAGAACAGGGCTTCGTGGAGGCGGCGCACGCGGCGGCGCACCACGGCCAGCTCGCGCTGGAGGCCCTCGACACCGCCGGGCACACCCGCGGCGCGGCCGAGGCGGCGCAGGTCGGCCTCGCTGGTGGGCAGCAGGTGCGTGCGCTGCACGGCCTTGAGCTGCAGCCGGTGCTCGAGCACCCGCAGGAAGCGGTAGTCGTGGTCGAGCTCGGCGGCATCGTGACGCCCGACGTAGCCGTACGCGGCCAGGCGCTGCAGCGCGTCGAGGGTGTTCGCGGTGCGCAGCGCCGGGTCGGTGCGGCCGTGCACCAGCTGCAGCAGCTGCACGCTGAACTCGACGTCGCGCAGCCCGCCGCGGCCCAGCTTCAGCTGCCGCTCGCGCTCCTTGGGCGGGACGTGGTCCTCCACCCGGCGGCGCATCGCCTGGGCCCCGGGCACGAGGTCGGGGCGGTCCGCGGCGCGCCAGACGAGGTCGGCGGTGGCGGCGGCGTACGCGGCGCCCAGGTCGGGGTCGCCCGCGGCCGGGCGGGCCTTGAGCAGCGCCTGGAACTCCCACGTCTTCGCCCACCGCCGGTAGTACTGCAGGTGGCTCTCCAGGGTGCGCACCAGCGGCCCGTCGCGGCCCTCCGGGCGCAGGTTGGCGTCCACCGGCCACAGCACGCCCTCGGCGGTGGTGGCCGAGCACGCCAGCGCCAGCTCGCTGGCCAGCTTCGCGCCGACGGCGATCGCGGTCTCCTCGTCGGCCACCCCGGCGCCGCCGTCCGAGCCCGGGGCCACCACGTAGACCACGTCGACGTCGCTGACGTAGTTCAGCTCCCGCGCACCGCACTTGCCCATCGCGATGACGGCCAGGCGGCAGGCCGCCGACCCCTCCACCGCCGCGCGGGCCAGCGCCAGCGCGGTCTCCAGCGCAGC
Organism: Quadrisphaera sp. RL12-1S; assembly: GCF_014270065.1. Taxonomy (NCBI): domain Bacteria; kingdom Bacillati; phylum Actinomycetota; class Actinomycetes; order Kineosporiales; family Kineosporiaceae; genus Quadrisphaera; species Quadrisphaera oryzae. The sequence goes on from NZ_JACNME010000005.1 coordinate 339,631, forward strand.
GTCGGCCAGGTCGGACAGGGACCGCGTGACGGCGTCCACGGCGGCCAGCGGGTCGGCGCTGGCCAGGTCCGCCCCGGCGACGGCGAGCAGGCGCTCGCGGTAGGCCACGCGCAGCGCGTCGCGCCCGGCGTCCCCGGTCAGCGACGCCACCGGGGCCGGGTCGGCCGGGTCCGCGCCCACGGCCCGCAGGAGCAGCGCGCGCACCGCGGCGCGGTCCCCGCCGCGCTCGGCGTCGTCGTCGTCGCCGAAGCCGTCCACGCCCTCGTCCACCGGCGGGCGCAGCGGGTCCTCGGTGACCGCGCGCCACTGCTCGGGGTGGCGGACCAGCTGCTCGCCGAGCGCCACCGAGCCGCCCAGCACCGCCAGCAGCCGGTCGCGCACCGGCGAGGGCTCGGCGAGCACGTCGAGCAGGGCCGCCTCGTCGGTGCGCTCCAGCAGCCGCACCAGCGCCAGCAGGCCGCGGTCGGGGTCGGCGGTGGCCCCCAGCGCCGCGACCACCCCGTCCAGCCCGCCCGTGCGCCGCGCGAGCGGCTCCAGGGAGCGGTCGGACAGCAGCTTCACCGCGCTGCGACCGCCCGTGAAGCCCTGGCGGAGCAGCTGGGCCGCGGCGCTGTCGAGGCGCGCCCCGACCTCGGGGCCGGCGGCGCTGCCGGGGGTCGGGCTCACCGCGGTCGCGCCGCCGCCGCGAGCAGCGCTCGGGCGTGCACCGCCGCCAGCTGCGCCAGGTGCTCCTCGGCCGCGGCCACGGCCGCCATCTCCGCCGCCACGCTGGTGCCGCGCTCGGCCAGGAGGCCGGGGTGGTGGTCCTCGAGCCAGCTCGCCAGGTCCGTCGGCTCCACCTCCGGGTGGTACTGCACGCCCCAGGCCCGCTCCCCCACCCGCAGCGCCTGCACGGGGTAGAGGTCGCTGGAGGCGAGCAGCTCCGCGTCGGGGGGCAGCTGCGTCACCGCGTCGCCGTGGGCCTGGGCGACGGGCCACCGGTCCCCCAGCGACCCCGCCACCGCGCCCAGCAGCGGGTCCGCCCGTCCGGCGTCGTTGACGCGCACCTCGACCAGGCCGACCTCGGGCCCGGCGGCCCCCCGCTCCACGAGGCCGCCGGTGGCCAGAGCCAGCAGCTGCGCCCCCAGGCACAGCCCCAGGGCGGCCGTGCCGTCGGTGGCCGCGCGGGCCAGCAGGGCGCGGGTCGCCGGCAGCCACGGCGCGGCGTCGTCCTCCCACGCGGCCACCGACCCGCCGAGGACGACGAGCAGGTCGACCCCGTCGAGGGCGTCCGGCCCCTGCGGCAGCGCGTCACCGGCCCACGGCCGGCGCACGTCCAGGCGGGCGCCGCTGACCGGGTCGGCCAGCTGCTGGCCGAGCCGGCCCAGCGAGCAGCCGGCCTCGTGCTCGACCACCAGGGCGGTGGGGCGGGTGGGCCCTGTCACAGGACCGGGAGGTGGCGCCGCAGCTCGTACGGCGTGACCTGGGCCCGGTACTGGTTCCACTCCTCGCGCTTGTCGCGCAGCAGGTAGTCGACCACGTGCTCGCCGAGGGTCTCCGCCACGAGGTCGGAGGCCTCCAGCGCGGTCAGCGCCCGGTCCAGGCTCGCCGGCAGCGGGGTGATCCCCATGACCTTGCGCTCAGCCGTGGTCATGCGAGTGACGTCCTCGTCGGTGGGCTCGGGCAGCTCGTAGCCCTCCTCCACGCCCTTGAGGCCCGCTGCCAGCAGCAGCGCGAACGACAGGTACGGGTTGGCGGCGGAGTCCAGCGCGCGGTACTCCACGCGGGCCGCGCCGGCCTTGCGCGGCTTGTACATGGGCACCCGGACCAGCGCGGAGCGGTTGTTGTGGCCCCAGCAGACGTAGGACGGCGCCTCGTCACCGCCCCACAGCCGCTTGTAGGAGTTCACGTACTGGTTGGTCACCGCGGTGATCTCGTGCGCGTGGTGCAGCAGGCCCGCGATGAACGAGCGGCCCGTCTTGGACAGGCCGTACTGGCCGCCCGGGTCGTGGAAGGCGTTGCGGTCGCCCTCGAACAGCGACATGTGGGTGTGCATGCCGGAGCCGGGCTGGCCCGCCATCGGCTTGGGCATGAAGGTCGCGTAGACGCCCTGCTGGATCGCGACCTCCTTGATCACCGTGCGGAACGTCATGATGTTGTCCGCGGTGGAGAGGGCGTCGGCGTAGCGCAGGTCGATCTCGTTCTGGCCCGGCCCGGCCTCGTGGTGGCTGAACTCCACCGAGATGCCCATCGCCTCGAGCATCGAGATGGCCTGGCGGCGGAAGTCCTGGCCCTCGCCGCGCGCCACGTGGTCGAAGAAGCCGCCGGAGTCGATCGGCACCGGAACCCCGGTCTTCCGGGCGTCGTCGGCGAGCAGGTAGAACTCCACCTCGGGGTGGGTGTAGAAGGTGAAGCCGGCGTCGGCGGCCTTCGCCAGCACGCGCTTGAGCACCTGCCGGGAGTCCGAGGCGGCGGGCGTCCCCTCGGGGGTGAGGATGTCGCAGAACATCCGCGCCGTGCCCTGGCCCGAGGCGGCGTCGGTGCGCCACGGCAGCACCTGGTAGGTCGCCGGGTCGGGCCGCATGAGCATGTCCGCCTCGGACACGCGGGTCAGGCCCTCGATGGCGCTGCCGTCGAAGCCGATGCCCTCGGAGAACGCGCTCTCCAGCTCCGCGGGGGCCACGGCCACCGACTTCAGCGACCCGTTGACGTCGGTGAACCACAGCCGGATGAACCGGATGTCGCGCTCCTCCACCGAACGGAGCACGAACTCCTGCTGCCTGTCCATGGGGGCATCATGCCGAACGCGCGCGAGCGCCGGACCGGCCGCAGGATGGTCAGTCGTGACCACCACCCGTCCCGCGCGCCCGGACAGCGGCGCCGAGGTCGACCCGCGGCGCTGGCAGGTGCTGTGGGTCTGCCTCGTCACGGGCTTCATGACCCTGCTCGACGTCAGCATCGTCAACGTCGCCCTGCCGTCGATCTCCTCCGGCCTGGGCGCCTCCGGCAGCCAGCTGCAGTGGGTGGTCACCGGCTACGCCGTGGTCTTCGGGCTGGCCCTGGTGCCCGCGGGCCGCCTGGGCGACTCCTACGGCCGCAAGAAGATCTTCCTCGTGGGCCTGGTGCTCTTCGCCCTCGGCTCCCTGGCGTGCGGCCTCGCTCCCAGCCCCGAGGCCCTCATCGCCGCCCGCATCGCGCAGGGCCTCGGCGCGGGCGTCCTCAACCCGCAGATCACCGCCATCATCAACTCCGAGTTCCGCGGTGCGGAGCGCGGCCGCGCCTTCGGCCGGTTCGGCGCCACCGTGGGCCTGTCGACGGCGGTCGGCCCGCTGCTGGGCGGCGTCATCATCACCCTCGTCCCGTGGCAGGAGTCCTGGCGGCTGGTCTTCCTGGTCAACATGCCGGTGGCCGCGACGGCCTTCGTGCTCGGCCTCAAGCTCATCTCCGACCGCGCCAGCGCCGAGCGCTCGCGGCTGGACTGGGTGGGCACGGTGCTGCTCGCCGTCGCCGTGGGCCTCGTGCTCGGCGCGGTGCAGGAGCGGGAGGTGCTGGGCTGGACCCTCGTGGTGGTGGCCCTCGCGGTGGCCGCCGCCAGCGGCTGGGCGTTCGTGCACTGGGAGCGCCGCTACGCCGCCTCGGGGCACCTGCCGCTGGCGCGCCCGGGGCTGCTCAAGGCGCCCGGCTTCGGGCCCGGCGTGCTGCTGGGGTCGCTGTACTTCGGCGGGTTCATCGCCATCTTCTTCACCGTCACGCTCTACCTGCAGGACGCGCTGCGGTACTCCGCCCTCGAGGCCGGGCTCACGCAGACGCCGTTCGCCCTGGCCTCCGCGGTGGCCGCCCCGTGGGCCGGCAAGCGGGTGGCGGCGCAGGGGCGCCAGCTGGTGGTGCGCGGGCTCGTCGCCGTCGTCGTCGGGCTGCTGGGGGTCATCGCCGTGGTCGAGCTGGCGGCGCCGGCGGTGGGCGACCAGTGGACGGGTCTGCTGCTCCTGGTGCCGTTCCTGCTGGCGGGCTTCGGCAGCGGCGTGGTGATCGGCCCCAACGTCAACCTCTCGCTGGCGAACATCGACGGCCGTGACGCCGGCAGCGCCTCGGGGGTCTTCCAGACGTTCCAGCGCGTCGGGTCCGGCATCGGCCTGGCCGTGGTGAGCGCGGTGTTCCTGTCCGTGAGCGCCTCCGGGGACCCGCGCGACGCCCTCGCGGCGGCGCTCGGCGTGAGCGCGCTGCTCGTCCTGGCGGCGCTGGCGGTGGCCCTCGTGGACGTGCGGCGCAGCGGTGACGGTGACGGCTCCTCGGAGCCTGCCGAGGACGACGACGGCGGCGGCGCCCGTGCCGGCGCCGACCGCGGCGGCGAGACCGGCCGCCGAGCCGCCTGAGCGGTGGGGCCGTGTTCCGCCGTGGCTAGGCTCGCGCCATGACGCAGCTGCGCCTCGGGCTGGCCCAGGTCAACGCCACCGTCGGGGACCTGCCCGGCAACGCCGCCCTCGTGAGGGAGCGCGCGGCGGCCGCGGCGGCCGCCGGCGCCGACCTGGTGGCCTTCCCCGAGATGGTGCTCACCGGGTACCCCGTGGAGGACCTCTCGCTGCGGTCCTCGTTCGTGGAGGCCTCCCGGGCGTGCGTGCAGCAGCTGGCCCGCGACCTCGCCGCGGACGGGCTGGGCGAGGTGCCGGTCGTCGTCGGCTACCTCGACCGCGTGACCGACGCCGAGACCCAGCTGGACGTCGAGGCCGCCGCCCGCGCGGGCGCGGGCCGCGACGAGCGCGGGGTGGTGGGCGTGCCCAAGGGCATGCCGCAGAACTGCGCCGCGGTGCTGCACCGCGGCCAGGTGGTGGCGCGCTACGCCAAGCACCACCTGCCCAACTACGGGGTCTTCGACGAGTTCCGCTTCTTCGTGCCCGGACGCGACCTGCTGGTGGCGCGGATCGGCGGGGTGGACGTGGCCGTGGTCGTCTGCGAGGACCTCTGGCAGGACGGCGGCCCCGTCGAGAGGGCCCGGGAGGCCGGCGCGGAGCTGCTGCTGGTGCTCAACGGCTCGCCGTGGGAGCGCGACAAGGACGACACGCGCCTGGCCCTGGCCCAACGCCGCGCGCGCGAGGCCGGGTGCCCGCTGGCGTGGCTGAACCTCGTGGGCGGCCAGGACGACCTCGTCTTCGACGGCGACTCCCTCGTGGTGGCCGCCGACGGCGAGCTGCTGGCCCGCGGCGCGCAGTTCGCCGAGGACCTGCTGCTGGTCGACCTGCAGCTGGGGAGCCCGACCTCCGGTGTCGCGGACCCGCAGCGGCTGCCGGCGGGCGTGCAGCACGTCGTCGTCAGCGACGCCCTCCCCGAGCGGGACCGTCCGGAGCTGCCCGCCGCCGAGCGCGCGCGGCTCGACGAGGTGGGCGAGGTCTGGGCGGCGCTGCAGCTCGGCCTGGGCGACTACGTCCGCAAGAACGGCTTCCGGAAGGTGGCGCTCGGCCTGTCCGGCGGCATCGACTCGGCGCTGGTCGCGGCGATCGCGGTGGACGCGCTGGGCCCGGAGGCGGTGACGGGCATCTCGCTGCCGTCGTCGTACTCCTCCCAGCACTCCCGCAGCGACGCCGACGACCTCGCCGCCCGCACCGGGCTGGACTACCGGACCATCCCCATCGCCCCGATGGTCGACGCGTTCACCGCGGGTCTTTCCGACGCGATGCGGCTCTCGCCGGTGGCGGAGGAGAACCTCCAGGCGCGCGTGCGCGGCACCACGCTCATGGCGCTGAGCAACTCCGAGGGCCACCTCGTGCTCGCGACGTCCAACAAGTCCGAGCTGAGCGTCGGCTACTCCACGCTGTACGGAGACTCCGTGGGCGGGTACGCCCCGCTCAAGGACGTGCCGAAGATGCTGGTCTGGGAGCTGTCGCGCTGGCGCAACGCGCAGGCGGCCGCGCGCGGCGAGGTGCCGCCGATCCCGGAGAACTCGATCTCCAAGGTGCCGTCGGCGGAGCTGCGCCCGGGCCAGACCGACCAGGACTCCCTGCCCCCGTACGAGGTGCTCGACGACGTGCTCGAGCACTACGTGGTGGGCGCGGAGGGCCGCAGCGAGCTGCTGGAGGCGGGCTTCGAGACCGAGGTGGTCGACGAGGTGGTGGGCCTGGTGGACCGCGCGGAGTGGAAGCGCCGCCAGTTCGCGCCCGGGGTGAAGATCAGCTCGGTGGCGTTCGGGCGCGACCGGCGCCTGCCCATCACCACGCACTGGCGGGAGCAGCAGTCCCGATGAGCGAGCTGAGCGCTCCGGCGCCCGCGATCGCCCCGAAGCGCGTGCGGGTGCACCACCTGCGCGAGATGAAGGCCGCCGGTCAGCCGATCACCATGCTCACCGCCTACGACGCCGTCACGGCTGACGTCTTCGCCGAGGCCGGCGTCGACGTGCTGCTCGTGGGCGACTCCGTGGGTGACAACCTCCACGGCCACGCCACCACCCTGCCCGTCACCGTGGAGGACCTGCTCCCCCACGTGCGGGCCGTGGCCACGCGGGCCGGGCGGCCGTTCGTCGTCGCCGACCTGCCGTTCGGCTCCTACGAGGAGGGACCGGCGCAGGCGCTGCGGACCGGCGTGCGGATGCTCAAGGAGGGCCTCGCCCACGGCGTGAAGCTGGAGGGCGGCCGCCGGGTGGCGCCGGCGGTCAAGGCGCTCGTCGACGCGGGCATCCCGGTGATGGGGCACCTCGGGTTCACGCCGCAGTCGGTCAACGCCATGGGCGGGCCGCGCGTGCAGGGACGCGGGTCCGCCGCCGACGAGCTGCTCGCCGACGCGCTGGCGCTGCAGGAGGCCGGGGCGTTCGCCGTCGTCCTCGAGGTGGTGCCGGGACCGGTGGCCGAGCGGGTCACCGCGGCCCTCGACATCCCCACCATCGGCATCGGCGCGGGACCCGGCTGCGACGGGCAGGTGCTCGTCTGGCTGGACATGGCGGGCCTGTCGGCGCGCACGCCCAAGCTGGCCAAGGCGTACGCGCAGCTGCGCACCGCGCTGCGGGAGGCGGCGGCCGAGTACGCCGCGGAGGTGCGCTCGCGCGCGTTCCCCGGCCCGGAGCACACCTTCCCCGAGTAGCCCGGACAGGGAGCCTGCGAGCGTCAGCTGACGCAGAGCTCGTTGCCCTCGGGGTCGGCCATGACCACCCAGCGCTGCGGGCCCTGCCGCCCCTCCCCCGCGCGCGTCGCGCCGAGGCCCTCCAGCCGCGCGACCTCGCCGTCGACGCGCTCCGGCCCGACGTGCAGGTCGAGGTGCACGCGGTTCTTGACGGTCTTCGGCTCGGGCACCCGCTGCAGGTAGAGCCGCGGTCGCACGCCGCCGGGGTCGCGGGCCGCCGCCGCGTCGCGCCACACGAGCACGCCGCCGCGCTCCAGCACGTCAGCGTCGGTGGCGTACCCGGCCTCGAGCATCCGCCGGACCAGCGGCTCGACGTCCTCCACCTCGTACCCCAGGGCGGCGGCCCAGAACTCCGCCTGCGCGTGCGGGTCCGCGCAGTCCACCACCACCTGGACCCCCGGCACGGCCGGACGGTCAGCCTCGTCGCTCATGACGACGACGCTAGGCCCGTCCGCGGTCAGCTCGCGTCCGCAGACGCAACGAGCTTCCACCCCAGCGAGCGCACCGCCGCCTTGAGCTGCGGCGGCGAGAGCACGCTGAACGGCACCCCCAGCCACGCCAGGTGAGCGGCGATCGCGTCGAGGGAGTCGGAGCCGGTGGTGAGCACGCAGGCGTCGTCGCCCTCGGCCTCGAGCTGCCCGACCGTGGGCGGCACCCGGCGCTGCACCACCTCCACCGGCGCCTGCAGCCGCACCCGGGCGGTCCACCGGTAGGGCGCGGTCGAGACGGCAGCGGAGACGAACGCGGCGGCGTCCGGCGGGTCGGCCAGCTGCTGGCGGTGGCCGCTGGCGCGCGGGGCGCGGACCCGGTCCGCCCGGTAGCTGCGCCACTCCCCCTGCGGCGGCTCGCCCGGGCCCCGGTCGAGGTCGAGCGCCACGAGGTACCAGCGCCGCCCGGTGTGCACGAGCCGGTGCGGCACCGCGTGCCGCTGGCTCGACCTCCCCGCGCCGTCGGTGTAGCCGAAGCGGATCCGCTCGGAGTCGCGGCAGGCCGCGGCCAGCAGCACGAGCACGTCGCCGTCGACGGTGGGACCACCGCCGGTCAGCGGCACGGTCGCGGCGCCGAGCGCCTCCACGCGCGGGCGCAGCCGCTTCGGCAGCACCTGCTCCAGCCCGGCCAGCGCGCGCACCGCCGCCTCCGCGATGCCCGTGACGCCCGCACCGGCGGCGGTCCGCAGCCCGACGGCCACCGCCACGGCCTCCTCGTCGTCCAGCAGCAGCGGCGGCAGGGCGGTCCCCGCGCGCAGCCGGTACCCGCCGCTGGCCCCCGGCGCCGCGTCCACCTGGTAGCCGAGCGAGCGGAGCTTGTCCACGTCCCGGCGCACGGTGCGGGGCGTCACCTCGAGGCGCTCGGCGAGCTCGTCACCGGCCCAGCTGCGCCGCGAGGACAGCAGGGACAGCAGGCGGAGCAGCCGGGCGGACGTCTCGAGCACGGGCCACATCCTCACGCACCGCGGACCGGAGGTGTCCGCAGAGCCGCCTACCGTCCCCGCTGTGGACACGACGACGACGGAGGCCCGCTGGCCCGAGCAGGCCCTGGAGCAGCTGACGTGGCACTGGGAGGGCCAGGTGCGCCCCCGCCTGGAGGGCCTGACCGACGCCGAGCTGCACTGGGAGCCGGTTCCGGGGTGCTGGGGCGTGCGCCCGCAGGGAACCTCGAGCGCGCCGATGAGCGCGGGCGGCGGCGACTGGGCCTGCGACTTCGGCATCCCCGAGCCGCAGCCGGCCCCGTTCACCACGATCGCCTGGCGCCTCGCGCACCTCACCGTGGGCGTCTTCGGCCAGCGGGCGGCCTCGCACTTCGGCTACCGGGGCCCGGGTTCCGCCGGGTACCTGGCCCACGACTACGCCGGCACCGCCGACGAGGCCCTGGCACAGCTGGACGCCGCGCACGCCGCGTGGACCGACGGCGTGCGCTCCCTCGCGCCCTCCGCCTGGGCCCGCCCGGTGGGCGAGGCGGAGGGCGAGTGGGCCGCGCACCCGATGAGCAGCCTCGTCCTGCACATCACCCGCGAGGCCGTGCACCACGGCGCCGAGGTCTGCCTCCTGCGAGACCTCTGGCTCCACCGGGCCCGCTGACCCGGCGCCCCGGCGCCGTGACCGTGGACGCTGTGTCCCGGTGTGGGCCGCCGCACCGGGACACAGCGTCCACGGTCGGCCCGTCCGGCCCGCGTCCCGCCCGCGCCGCGTCCCGGTGCGGGCTGTGTCAGTCCTCCTCGGCGCGGTCCCAGGCCTCGGTCTTCTCCCGGGCCGTCTGCAGCGCGCGCTCGGCCTCCTCACGGGTGGCGTACGGCCCCAGGAGGGTCGAGCCCGGCTTGAGGTGGCCGACGTCGACCTGGCCGGTCTTCGTGTTGAACCAGAACTGCTCGCTCATGCGCGTGATCGTCCTCCCGGTGCCCGCGGTCCGCGACACGGGCCGACCTAGACTCGCCCGCCGTGCCGCAGCGCGCCCCCTCCAGCCCGGTCGTCGCCGGTGTCGTCAGCCCCCGCCGCGCCGTCCCCGCGGGCCTGCCGCGCCCGGAGTACGTGGACCGGCCCCGCCCGCAGCCCTACTCCGGCCCGCACGTGCAGCCGGCCGAGGTGGTCGAGCGGATGCGCACCGCCTGCCGCCTCGCCGCGCGGGCCGCCGCCGCGGGCGCGGAGCACGTCCGCCCCGGCACCACCACGGACGCCGTGGACGCCGTCGTCCACGAGTTCCTCCTCGACCACGGCGCCTACCCGTCCACGCTCGGCTACCGCGGCTTCCCCAAGTCGTGCTGCACCAGCGTCAACGAGGTGGTCTGCCACGGCATCCCCGACGACAGGCCGCTCGCCGAGGGCGACCTGTGCAGCATCGACGTCACGGCGTACGTCGTCCTCGACGGCATCGGGGTGCACGGCGACACGTGCGTGACGGTCGGTGCCGGCGAGCTCGACGAGGCCAGCGCCCTGCTGCTGGAGCGCGCCCGCGCCGCCACGGACCGCGGCATCGCGGCCGTGCGCCCCGGGCGGGAGGTCAACGTCATCGGCCGCGTGGTGGAGAGCGCGGCCCGCCGCCACGGCTACGGGTCGGTGAAGGAGTACACCGGCCACGGCATCGGCACGGCGTTCCACTCGGGCCTGGTCATCCCCCACCACGACGCCGCTCCGGCGCACGCCGACGTCATCGAGGTCGGCATGACGTTCACGGTCGAGCCCATGATCACCGAGGGTGACCCGGCGGTGGAGGTCTGGGACGACGGCTGGACCGTGGTCACCCGCGACCGCGGCCGCGTCGCCCAGTTCGAGCACACGGTGCTGGTCACCGACACCGGTGCGGAGGTCCTCACGCTGCCGTGAGCGGAGGGGCGGACTAGCCTGCGGCGTCGTGGCACCCGAGACCCCCACCGCGCCCTCGTCCGCCCCCGCCGCGGCCCCGACCGCCGGGACCAGCACCGGGACCAGCACCGGGATCGGCATCGACATCGGCGGCTCGGGCATCAAGGGCGCCCCGGTCGACCTCACCACCGGCGAGTTCTCCGCGGAGCGCGTGCGCATCCCCACGCCGCAGCCGTCCACGCCGGACGCCGTCTCCCGGGTGGTCAAGGACATCGTCGAGCAGATCGGCCAGCAGCTGCCCGACGGCGGCGCGGGCCTGCCCGTCGGCATCACCTTCCCCGCCGTCATCCAGCACGGCGTGGCCCGCACCGCCGCGAACGTCGACAAGGGCTGGGTGGACTTCGACGTCGCCACCCTCATGCAGGCGGTCACCGGCCACCCGGTGCACGTGGTCAACGACGCCGACGCCGCCGGGGTGGCCGAGGCGCGCTACGGCGCCGCGAAGGGCGTGAAGGGCGTCGTCGTCCTGGCCACCCTCGGCACCGGCATCGGCACCGCGGTGATGCTGGACGGCGTGCTGCTGCCCAACACCGAGCTGGGCCACCTGGAGGTGGACGGGCACGACGCCGAGACGCGCGCCTCCGACGCCGCCCGCGAGCGCGACGACCTGTCCTGGTCGCACTGGGCCAAGCGCCTGTCGAAGTACTTCCAGAGCCTGGAGGCCCTGCTCTGGCCGGACCTCATCGTGGTCGGTGGCGGGGTGTCCAAGAAGTCGGAGAAGTTCCTGCCCGAGCTGAAGCTGCGCACGCCGATCGTCCCGGCCCAGCTGCTGAACTCCGCGGGCATCGTGGGCGCCGCGGCGCTGGCCAGCGAGCGCTTCCGCTGACCGCGGCGGCCGGCGGGCGCTCAGTCCGAGGGGCTCGCGCTCGCCGTCGCCGCTGAGACCGCCGCTGACGACGACGAGGACGCCGACGACGACGTCGCCGGCTGGTCGGTGCCCGAGGCGGGGGCGGACAGGGCGGTGACGCCGCTGCCGGGGGCCGTGCCGCCGGTCGAGGCGGAGGCACCGAGGGTGGCCGCGGAGCCGCGGCCCTCGGTCTCGGACGCCGCTCCGGCGGCCCCATCGGCAGTGCTGCCGGTGCCGCCGGCGCTTCCGGCGCCGCCCGGGCTCGCCGTGGAGCTGGCCGAGCCGGACGGCGAGGCGCCGGGGCGGCTGGCGCCGGAACCGGCCGAGGGCGCGGCACCGGAGCTGGAGGAGCCTGCGCCGGTGAGACCGGCGGAGCCCGAGCCCGGGGCGCCCGTGGAGGCGCCGCCGGTGCCGCCCTGGGACTGCGTCGAGGAGGGGTCGGCCGTGGCGCTGGTGCTGCTGGCGCCGCTCTGCCCGTCACCGCCGAGGCCCGTGGCCGGGCCGCCGGGGAGGGGGACGGGGGCGTCCAGGCGCGGCAGGCCCGGGGTCCCGTCGTCCACCAGCGCGGCCCTGTCCGAGGCGGCCACGCGGTAGCCGCTGGGCTCCTTGAGGACGCCGGCGCCGGGCAGGATCGCGCCCTCGGGGTTGTCCGGCCGGGTGGCCAGCGGCGGCAGAGCGGTCACGAGGCGCGACAGCCGCGCCTGCTGGGCGCGGCTGAACGGCCCCGTCGCCCGGGACGCGGTCGTGGCCACGGCGGCGCCCCCGCTGCCGGCCACGGCCCCGCTGACGTCGGTGCCGCTGCTGGCGTCCTGCGCCGCGGTGGTGGTGTCCGAGCCCGTGGAGCCGGCGCCGTCGGGCAGGCCCCCCAGGGAGATGGTGAGGGTGGCGGCCACGAGCAGCCCGGCCACGCCGAGGGCCACGCCCTCCGCGGGGTGCGCCAGGCGGAGGCCGGAGCCTCGCTTCGCCCGTCGACCCACCGTGCTCCTCCGCCTCGGGACCCCGCGCAGCAGCGGTCGCTGTGGCGGCCCGCGACCCACGGTAGCCACGGGTGGGGCCCACTTCTGGGACTTCGCGGGATCGGGGCCGGTCGCGTCGGAGTGTCGCTGTGGCTAGCGTGACCAGGGCTTCTCCCGCGGAAGCCGTCGAACAGACCCTGAACAACCCGGAGGCCCTCCGTGCGCAGCCCCGTCCTGCCGTCCCACCTGCCGGCCCGCCTCGCCAGCGGCGCGTACATCCTCAACTCGGGGCTGTCCAAGCGGAACGCGCCACAGGAGGTGGCCGAGGGTCTGCACGGCTTCGCCGCCACCGCCTACCCGTTCCTGGCGCAGGTGGAGCCGAAGCGGTTCGTCAAGGCCCTGTCCACCGCCGAGATCGTCCTGGGCTCGGCGCTGCTGCTGCCGTTCGTGCCCACCGGGCTCGTCGCCACCGGGCTGGCCGCGTTCAGCGGCGGGCTGCTGGGGCTGTACCTGCGGGTGCCGGGCATGCGCGAGCCCGGCAGCCTGCGGTGGACCGAGCAGGGCCAGGCCATCGCCAAGGACGTCTTCCTGGCCGGCATCGCCGGCACCCTCCTGGCGGACTCCGCTCGACGTGCGAAGGACGCGGGCTGACACCACGATCAGGAGCACACCGACGGAAGGAGTGCGCATGTCCGCCATCGACAAGGTCAAGAACGCCGCCCAGGAGGCCGCCGGCAAGGTCAAGGAGGCCGTGGGCGACAAGACCGACAACCGCGACCTGCAGGCCGAGGGCCAGCGCGACCAGGCCTCCGCTGACCTCAAGCAGCGTGGCGAGCACGTCAAGGACGCGTTCAAGGGCTGACCACCCGCACTCCCGCTGACGGGGCGCCCACCGGACCGGTGGGCGCCCCGTCGCGCTGCGGCCCCCCTGCCCTGCGAGGGTGGTGCGGTGACGTCATGGATGACGACCCCGATCACCCCCGACCTCGTGCGCGGCGCGCTCGACCTGGTGCGCACCGACCGGGGGCTGCTGCCGCAGCGCCTGCCGGCCCGGGCCCGGGCGCAGGTGCCGGACGAGCAGACGGCGATGGCGGTGGCCCAGCCGTCGGGGGTGCGGCTGGTGCTGCGCACCGCGGCCACCCAGCTCGAGCTGGACGTGGTGCGCACCACCAACAGCTACCCGGGGGTGCCGCCCCGGCCCGACGGCGTCTACGACGCCCTGGTGGACGGCGTGCTCGTGGAGCGGGCCACGGCCTCGGGCGGGGACGTCCTGGAGATCGACCTCGCCACCGGCGCGCGCACGCTGCGCCGCGGCCCGGTGGGCACCGTGAGGTTCCGCCACCTCCCGCCGGGCGAGAAGCACCTGGAGGTGTGGCTCCCCCACACCGAGATCACCACCCTGGTGGCGCTGCGCGCCGACGCGCCCGTCGCCCCGGTCCCGCCGGAGCCGGCCCACGACGAGGACGACGACGGCGGGCGCCCGCGGCGGCGCACGTGGGTGCACCACGGCAGCTCCATCAGCCACGGCTCGGGCGCTGACAGCCCCAGCACCACCTGGCCGGCGCTGGCCGCGGCGCTGGGCGGGGTGGAGCTGGTGAACCTCGGGTTCGGCGGCAGCGCCCTGCTCGACCCGTTCACGGCGCGGGCGGTGCGCGACACCTCGGCGGACCTGGTGAGCCTCAAGGTGGGCATCAACGTGGTCAACGGGGACGTCATGCGCCGGCGCGCCTTCGGACCGGCGCTGCACGGCTTCCTCGACACCGTCCGCGAGGGCCACCCGGACGCACCGCTCGTGGTGGTCACCGCGCTGGCCTGCCCCGTCCACGAGGACGTGCCCGGCCCGTCCGCGCCCGTCATGACCGACGGCGGCGTCCGCTTCGCCGCCACCGGGGACCCCGCCGACGTCGCCGCCGGGCGCCTGTCGCTGCGGGCCACGCGGGAGGTGGTCACCGAGGTCGTCCGGGCCCGGCAGGGAGACGACCCGCACCTGCACCTGCTCGACGGCCTGGAGCTGTACGGCCTGGCGGACGCCGAGGAGCACCCCCTGCCCGACGACCTGCACCCCGACGCCACCACCCACCGGCTGGTGGCGGAGCGGTTCGCCCGGTGGGCGTTCGCCGCGGGCGCCCCCTTCGCCGTCCGCTGAGCGGTCACACCTCGATGCGGCTGCCCATCACCACGGTGCGCGCCGAGGGCAGGTCGAACGCGCGCGCGGCGTCGGTGGTGAGCCGGGAGGTGGCGGTGAACAGGCCGCGCTGCCAGTGCGGTAGGTGCACCTGGGGCGCGCCGTCGCCGTCGCCGTCGTCGTCCCCGGAGGCCCGGCGCAGCTCGATGGTGGACAGGAACCACGAGGCGCCGTCGAGGTCGAGGTCGAGGCCCTCGCGCTCGGCCAGCGCCTCGAGCGCGTCGGGCACGTCGGTGCGCTGCATGTAGCCGAAGCGCAGCACCACCTGGACGGGGTCTCCGGGGTCGCCCGGCTCGGCGGGCTCAGCGGCCTCGGCGGCGCCGTCGTCGCCGTCGGAGGTGGGGCGGAGCACCCGCGCCACCTCCTCCAGCGGCACGTACGGGGACTGCGTGGTCTCCACCGCCACGAGCACCACCCGCTCGTGCAGCACGTGGAGGTGCTCGACGGTGGCGCGCATGGCCAGTGGCGCGGTGCTCGTGCCGTCCTCGGAGGCGCGGTTGAGGTAGATGGCGGTGCCGGGGACGCGGGCGACGTCGTCGGCGTGGACCTGGGCGAGCAGGGCCGACAGGGGCCCCTCCTGGCGGGTGCGCAGCCGCGTGACCACCGCGCGGCCCCGGGCCCAGGTCATCATCACCGTGAAGAGCGCGGCCCCGATGACCAGCGGCACCCACGCGCCGTGGGAGAGCTTGCTCAGGCCGGCGCCGAGGAACAGCAGCACGAACAGCGCCATGGCGCCGCCGCCGAGGAGGACGACGGGGCGGGGCCAGGACCACTGGTGCGCCGCCACCACGGTGATGATCGAGGTGGTGATGAGGATGGTGCCGGTCACGGCCATCCCGTAGGCGAACGCCAGCGCCGCGGAGTGCTCGAAGGTCGCCACCAGCACCACCACGGCCACCATGAGCGCCCAGTTCACCCACGGCACGTACACCTGGCCGATGGTGTGCGCCGAGGTGTGGGTGATGCGCAGCCGGGGCAGGTAGCCCAGCCGCACGGCCTGCCGCACCGCGGAGAAGGCGCCGGTGATGACCGCCTGGGAGGCGATGACCGTGGCGGCGGTGGCCAGCACGACCAGCGGCACCAGCGCCCACGACGGCACCGACAGGAAGAACGGCGCCGTGACGGGGCCCTTCGCGGACAGGTCGCCCAGGAGCAGCGCGCCCTGCCCGGCGTAGGAGAGCAGCAGCGCCGGGTAGACGAGGAACAGCCAGGCGCGGGTGATGGCGGGGCGCCCGAAGTGGCCGAGGTCGGCGTAGAGGGCCTCGGCGCCGGTGACCGACAGGACCACGGTGGCGAGGGCGAAGAAGGCGATCCCCGGCTCGGAGACGAAGAAGCCGACGGCGTAGGTGGGCGACAGGGCCCGCAGCACCGAGGGGTCGCCCAGCACCTGCGCCAGGCCGGCGACGCCGATGACGGTGAACCACAGCGCCATGACGGGCCCGAAGGCCCCGCCCACCTTGGCCGTGCCGAAGCGCTGCACCGCGAAGAGCACGACGACGATCACCAGCGTGATCGGCACCACGAACGGCGCGAAGCCGGGGTTGATGACCTCCACGCCCTCGACGGCGGACAGCACGGACACCGCGGGGGTGATCATGCTGTCGGCCAGGAACAGGGAGGCGCCCGCGATGCCGGCGGCCGTGAGGCCCGCCACGAGGCGCGGGGACAGCCGGGTGCCGTCGCGGCCGCGGCGTCCGAGCAGGGTGATGAGCGACATCAGGCCGCCCTCGCCGTGGTTGTCGGCGCGCAGGACCACGCCCACGTAGAGCACCGTCACCACGAGCGTCACCGACCAGAAGACCATCGAGACCAGGCCGAGCACGTTGTCGGCCGTCAGCGGCACCGGGTGCGGGTCGTCCGGGCTGAAGAGCGTCTGGACGGTGTAGATCGGGCTGGTGCCGATGTCCCCGAAGACCACGCCGAGCGCCCCGAGCAGCAGGGCGGAGCGGCCGGGCCCGTGGGGCTGGCCGGCGGGGCGGCCGTGGGCGGTGGCGCGGTCGGTGCCGGCCGGGGTCGGCGCCGGCGCGGTCTCGGCCGTGGCGGGGGTGGTCACAACGCCACAGTCAACCCCCTCGCCGAGATCGCGCACGCCGGCCCTGACGCTCTCCTGACGCCCTCCCCGCTCCTGCGGCCCCCGGGTGTCGCTCGCTCGGACCAGAGGTCACACGAGGGCGCTGGCCAGCCGGGCCAGCCCGTCGGCGGTCCGGGCCACCAGGTCCCGCCGGCCCCACTCGGCGGCCGTCAGCTCGCGGCTGCGGGAGCGGTACAGGTCCTCCACCGCGCGCAGCTGGCGCGAGAAGTCGGTGCCGCGGACCAGCACCGTCACCTCGAGGTTGAGCTCGAAGGAGCGCATGTCGAGGTTGGAGGAGCCGATGACGGCCACCTCCTCGTCCACGCTGAGCGTCTTGGCGTGCAGCACGAACGGCGGCGGGTACATGAAGATCCGCACGCCCGAGCGCAGCAGCGCGTCGTAGTAGGAGCGCTGCGCGTGGTGGACCAGGGCCTGGTCGCCCCGCTCGGAGACGAACAGCTGCACGTCCAGGCCCCGCTCGGCGGCGCTGCGCAGGGCCAGCAGCAGCGACTCGTCGGGCACGAAGTACGGGCTCACCACCACCGCGCGCTCCTGGGCGGCGTGCAGCAGCGAGACGAACAGGCGCAGGTTGTTCTCCTGCTCGTAGCCGGGCCCGCTGGGCACCACCTGCGCCTGCAGCTCCCGCGTGGGGTCGGGCGCGGGCGGGACGTCGCTGCGCAGCCGGTCGTCGAGGAGCTCACCGGTCTCGGAGAACCAGTCGGCCACGAAGACGGCGTCCAGCGCGGTGACCACCGGGCCCTCGAAGCGCGCCATGACGTCCACCCACCGGCGGCCCTTCTTGCGGTTGCTGCGCTTGCCGTAGGCCGGGTCCACCACGTTCTGGCTGCCGCTGAAGGCCACGGCGCCGTCCACCACGAGCAGCTTGCGGTGGTTGCGCAGGTCCACCCGCAGCACCTCGCGGGTGGTGGGGAACACCGGCAGCACCCGCCGCCACAGCACGCCGGAGGCCTCCAGCCGGCGCACCATCCGCCGGTAGCCCTTGACGCGCAGGCTGGCCAGGTGGTCGAAGAGCACCCGCACCACCACGCCGCGGGCCGCCGCCCGCTCCAGCGCGCCGAAGAACGGCTCCGTGGTCTCGTCCAGGGCCAGGATGTAGAACTCCGCGTGCACGGAGTGCTGGGCGGCCTCCACCTCCGCCGTCATCGCCCACAGCGACCCGACGTAGTCCTCCAGCAGGTCGGCGGTGTTGCCCGACAGCACCGGCATGGCCCCCAGGCGCCGGTTCATGGCGTGGATGGTGCGCAGCACCGGCAGCTGCTCGTCCTCGGGGGTGAGGTGCACCGGGCGGCGGGTGGTGGTCCGCTCGAGCACCAGCGCGTCGAAGCGCCGCTGCTTCTCGCGCCGCGCGCGCGGCAGCTTGGGGCTGCCGATCACGAGGAAGGCCAGCAGCCCCAGGTAGGGGATGAGGACGACGGCGAGCACCCAGCCGAGCGCCGCCGAGGGCCGCCGGTCGTTGGCGATCACAGCCGCCACCACCAGCCCCACGAGCACGCCCACCAGCACGACCAGCCACACCGCCCACTCAGGCAGGGAGTCGGGCAGGACGTCCGAGATCGGCAGCACCCGACCACTCCACCGCACGCGGGGCTCCGGCGCGCGTGGACCCCGCTCGCGTGGGCCGGCCGGGGGGCAGGTCACGGGTCGGGTGTCGGTCCGCGCGCCGCGGCGCGGCGCGCCCTGCGACCCGCGCATCATGGTGGTCCGGCGGGACGGTCCGCCGCCAGGGCAGGACGATGGGGGTCGCCGTGCTCAACCCAGACCGCTGCGCATCCGTGCGCAGCTTCCGCCAGCAGTGCGAGCTCGGGGTGCTCCACGACGGCGACCACGTCCACGGCACGACGTCGTGGCCGCGCAGCGCCCGCGAGAGCGCCTCCTACCAGCGCCGCCTGGCGCAGGTGAGGCAGCTGCGCGACCGCGCGCTGCAGCTGCGCCGCGAGCGCTGACGGCGCCGGGGAGCCCGGCCCAGGCGCCGCCGCGGCTCTCGTCCCCGGTGGGTCGGGAGCCTCCCTCAGGTGTGCGACCAGACGAGCTGCTCAGGGCGCAGGTGCGGGAGGGCACCCCGCGAGCTGCGCGGGTACTCCGCGGGCGTCATGTCGCAGCTGCGCGCGAACGCCCGTGCCGTGGTCGTGGCGTCCGAGGACCCGGCGGCGTCGGCGATGTCACCGATCGCGAGTCGACTCTCGGCGAGCAGGCGCTCGACGCGCTCGATCTGTGCCGACCGCATCACCGTCGCTGGTCCCGGCCCGGTCTCAGCGACGACGGCGTGCACCGTGCGCACCGAGACGCTCATCGCCGCCGCCAGGTGCGTGACCTCGCCTGCCCCGCCGTCGACGACCGCACCGACCGGCGTCCGGCCAGCGGGTGGGCACGCAGCGCCGACCATGACCGAGGGCCTCAGGCGTCGGCCACCGCGCGTGAGGCGAGAGCGGCGCGGGCCTCCTCCACGGACGTGACGACCACGATGGGAGCCCCGGTGGCATCCACGCTGCGCTGCATCTGCATCGCGGCGACGGCGCTGTCCAGGACGATGGCACACGCACCCATCTGCCGGCCGAAGGCCGCCGTCATGAACTCCTCGACCACCGCGGTCACGTCGGGGGAGGTGGGTGCGAAGCCGCGGTCGTCCGCGACCAGGGTCCACCCCGGACGGGCGGACGCGATGAAGGCGGTGAACTCCTTCAGGGCACCCTTGGCGAAGTCCACCGTCCAGCCTCCGCTGCAGATGATCTCGCCGCTGTTGCGCGCCGTGTCCCACGACTGGCGGTACACCGGTGCGGCGCCGTCACTGGGAGGCAGCTGGACCCCGGCGACGACGTCCTGCAGGGCAGCGACGACCGACGTCAGCTCTGCCACGGCGCGGTGGTTGAGACCGGCCGCTGTCCGGGTGGTCGCCGTCTGCTGCTCCAGGTCTGCAGTCGCGCGAGCGATCGCGCTCGCCTGCTGGGAGACCAGGGCGGTGGTCGCGTTGACCTCGGCCAGGGTCATGGACTGCTCCTCGACCGCGGCAGCGATGGACTGCTGGAAGGCCGCGATGCGCTCGACCACGTCGCTGACAGCCTTGATGGAGTGCACCGCCTTGACGGAGTCGTCCTGGATCTGCGCCACGGTGCTGCTGATCTCTTCGGTGGCCTTGGCCGTCTCGCGGGCGAGGTCCTTGACCTCGGAAGCGACGACGGCGAAGCCCTTGCCCGACTCCCCGGCGCGAGCGGCCTCGATGGTGGCGTTCAGAGCCAGGAGGTTCGTCTGCTCAGCGATCGCGGAGATGGTGGCCACCACGTCGCCGATGCGAGCGGATGACGCGTCCAGCACTGTCATGATCCCGGAAGCCGCGGTGACGGCGACCACGCCGTCACGTGCGGCGCCTGCGGCGTCCTCAGCGTTGTGAGCGATCTCAGCGATCGCCTGCTGGAGCTGGCCACCGGCGGAAGCCATGACGGCGGCCTTCTCGGAGACGTCGCTCGCGGATCGGGCGATGGTGGCCACGTTGGTGGCAGCCTGGTTGACCTTCGCGTCGATGGTCCGCCCGGAATGGGTCATCTCCTCGCCAGCGATGCTGAGCAGCGCCGCGTGCCCGCCGAGCGGGCGCAGCTTGTCCACCAGGTCACGCGGAGCACCCACGGCGGTGAGGTCTCCACGGCTGAGGGCCTCAGTGAGTTCGTCGCGGACGCGCTCCTGTGCCTGCCAGCGGCTGCCGCAGCGCAGCACCAGCACGCCGTTGAGAGCCGCGGCGAGAACAGCGACCACGGACACCAGGGCCGCTCCCGGGCCCCACACCGACACCAGCCACAGCGCCATGGGGGTTGCGGCGACGACGAGCGCCGCCCCGCGTCCAGTCCTCGCAAGACCCGACATCATCTGCTCCTCAGCTCATCACCCGGTCGTTGGCCGTCTCTCTCGCTCACGTCCTTCGGCGTCCTCGGCCTGGAACTTGACCGGCGGTGCTGGTTCTCCTGTCGTCCGTCGATGACCAGTCGTCCGGGCGGGCGGTGTCCTCCTGCCCCGCCAGCCGTTGCTCTGCACCGGCAGCGACGAGCCACGCCGGCGGCGGCGCACCCTTCGGTCACGTCCCCCGCGGTGGTGCAGATCGTCCTCACCGTGCGGGGTCAGCTGGGCGGGCGCCGAGCGGGTGGACCGCACTGACCGACCACCTGCGCCGGGGCGGCTGCAGCGACGAGGTGCTCATCGCCTCCGGGCTGAGCCGGCGTGCACCGACGGGCGCAGACAGCCGCACGCCGAAGCACCTCGACAGCCCGGCGTCGGCCGTCTGCGACGAGTCCACCTCGCAACGCTGCCGTGGCTGATCGCCTCATCGCAGTCTCGCCGTGCGCGCTCCCGGCGCCTGGTCGAGGTCATCGTCAGCACCACTGCGGGTGCCGTCGTCCGACAGCGGAGACCAGTGAGGACGACGCGAGGACGAGCCGGTGACCTGCGGAGGCATCTCCGCAGGTCACCGGCCGTCCTACGGGCGAGCCAGCCTGTACGCCGGGTCCTGTCCCCGCGGCCGGCGAACCGGTCGCGGGGGGCGGCCATCCATCTCGGGACGGCGTTGCCGCCGTCCTCATCGCTCCCGTCCCACGAGGGGCCGGGCG